>NZ_JAXCHR010000076.1:0-1052 GCF_035984465.1 Polaromonas sp. CG_9.5 | reverse complement strand
ATGCAGTTTGAGGAAAACTGGCTTGCGGCTCAGGCCCATCAAGCCCGTTCATGATCTCGGTTATGGGATACGGAATCCAGGGGCAAGGTCAGTTATGAGACCTACCAGTCAGGTCATGTAGATGGGACGCAGTATGGTTTACCTCTTTCAAATCCCTTTAGCGATTGGAAGGCTGAGCAACGCTATGCAGCAGAAAGTCATTTCACACAAAACCTTGTTAAACCTCACAAACAAGCTGCTCATTTGATTAACCAACTGGTTGAAAAAGCCAAGCAAGAAAAGGGCTGGTAAATATGACTACGTTTGACGACCTACTACCCAAAGTAGCAGATATTTTTCAGCCACACAGCGCAGAGATTCAGCGAATTTCTCCCGTCTATGTGAACCGCGACTTGAATGGTAGAGTTCGCCTGATCGTGGCAGAGCAGTGGGAGAAAGACCCCCAAGCACGTACAACTCTGAATACCATCACCCAAGCTATGTTTGAGCAGCTTGGGGCGCACGCATTCCCTGCCAGTCAAGCCATTCTTTTTGAAGCAAACATCGAGTCGGTCAAGCACGGGGGTTTTGCCGCACCACTTGCTGATGTGGATGGCGTGCAGGTGATTGACCGTCTGGCCACTGAAGGCAACTGGTCCACCATATCCCCTATCGCAACCGGTGTGCCCCGCGTCGTCTTCTTCTCCATCAAAGGCGGAGTTGGTCGATCTACCGCCATGGCGGCTACGGCGTGGTCTTTGGCGCAAAGTGGTAAACGGGTGTTGGTGCTGGACCTCGATTTAGAGTCGCCAGGATTGTCATCTTCGCTGCTTCCTAGTGAGCGGCGTCCAACCTATGGCATCACAGATTGGCTGGTTGAAGACTTGGTGAATAACGGTGATGCGGTATTGCGCGACATGATCGCCACCAGCACGTTGTCCCGCGATGGTGATATTTACGTGGTTCCTGCACACGGGGTGAATGACCTTGCCCCTGGATTCCGTATCCCATAACCGAGATCATGAACGGGCTTGATGGGCCTGAGCCGCAAGCCAGTTTTCCTCAAACTGCAT
>NZ_JAXCHR010000075.1:0-1091 GCF_035984465.1 Polaromonas sp. CG_9.5 | reverse complement strand
GGCGTTGTTGCATAAATCCCTCCAATGACGAGGCATCCCCCTGGCCCCCCATTTTTAGGCGGTCCGGACGGATTTAGGGCTTGCGAGTACCACCATGCGGTTGATGATGCCCACCCGGACAGCGACTTCCGCGTCCTGCACCTCCACATCACGCGCCCACAGCCTGTCGCCCGTCAGCGTCTTGAAGCGGTACATCACGTTCTCTACCAGGGAGCGGCAGTGATAGCCGCTTTTGTCCTTCCAGTCCTGCTTGCCGCTTTGGGCAATATGGTCAATGGCCGCGTTGCGCTCTTGCGCCCCGGCCTGACTGGCAGGCCAGTGAACGGCGCCCTCCACAGGAGGAATCAGCGCCAGCGCACCGCGCCCGGCAATCGCCGCACGGGCGGCCTTGGTATCGTAGGCGCCGTCGCCGCCCACCACTTCAATCGGGGTGTCTTGCGGGATTTGCGCCAGTAGCTCGGGCAGAACGCTGGCATCGTCCACATCACGGTGCGTCATCAAGACGGCGCACACCTGAGCTGTTTTCACGTCCAGCGTCAGATGCACTTTGCGCCAGCTACGCCGTTTGCTGTAGCCGTGTTGGCGTACTTTCCACTCGCCCTCGCCAAAGAGTTTCAGCCCGGTGCTGTCGACCAGCAGATGCACCGCCTCGCCCGCATTGCGCAGCACCGGCAGGCTCACCCGCAGCGACTTGGCCCTTCGGCTGAACGTGCTGTAGTTGGGCACCGGCAAACCCGGCAGGGCCAAGCGCTGCAAACTGCTGGCAAAGCCTTGCAACGCCCGCAGCGGCAGGCGATAGACCGACTTGAGGGTCAGCAGCATCTGGATCATCCCATCACAGTACGCCTGCGGGCGTCCGCGCTGGCCTGGCGTTTGAGATGCTGGCGCGAACATCTGCTCGTCCATCCAGAGGGTCACACTTCCCCGCTCAATCAGGCCCGCGTTGTACTCGGGCCAGTTCGTGACCCGATAGACTGCCTTGGGCTGGCTGGGCAGAAGAGTGTCTTTTCGCATGTTCGAGGCAAAGTCAGGGAGCCTACCAGCGCGGCAGCCTGCTCATTCGGCTGCAAGGGAATTTATGCAACAACGCC
>NZ_JAXCHR010000074.1:0-1198 GCF_035984465.1 Polaromonas sp. CG_9.5 | reverse complement strand
CGATGCAGTTTGAGGAAAACTGGCTTGCGGCTCAGGCCCATCAAGCCCGTTCATGATCTCGGTTATGGGATACGGAATCCAGGGGCAAGGTCACACAGCTTTGTCAATGTGCGTGAGCCGCACGGTTTTGGCTTGGGGGGTGCGAGCATGCCTGGCGGTGTGACCAACAACTTGCACATGCACTTCACCGCTGAAGTGTTCATGTGCTGGACGGGGCAGTGGCGATTGCGCTGGGGACCTTCGGGTGAACAGGGGGAAATGGTTTTTGGCGAAGGTGACATCGCCACCATTCCCCCCTGGATATTTCGCGGGTTTTCTAATGAAGGCGGTGACGACGGCTACCTCTACACCATGCTGGGCCGGGATGTCACCGGCGGGGTCGTGTGGGCACCGTCGATCCTGGAAACAGCACGCCAGACAGGGCTTGTCATTTCCCGGCAAAACACACTGATCGACCTTCTCAAAACACCGGATGTTTCGCCCGATCTGATCATGCCGGCCATGAGTGCCGAGCAGATCAAGCGGCTGCGCAAGTACACGCCTGAAGAGATGGCACGCCGCGTGGTGAAGCATGACTCGCTGCAATGGACTGAAAAGCCCCTGCTCGATTGCGTGTTGCCTGGCGGCCAGAAAAACATGGCGTCAGTGATTGGTTTTGGCTTGACAGAAGACCGGGATGCGATGCCGCCTGTCGTGAATCCGCATGGGTTCACCATCGAGTGGCTGCGGGCAACGGCAGGCAACGGCCTGTTAACGCACCGTCATTCGAGCGCACAAGTGGTGCTCGTCAAAGAGGGCGACTGGACGCTTACCTTGAACCTGGGAGACGACGCCGTTGAGGTCAATCTGGAGCCGGGTACCGTGGTGTCCATTCCTGAAAATGCCTGGCGCTCTCTCAACTGTGTCAGTGAAGCCGGCAAGTTGATCATGGTCACCGGAGGCGAGAGCCGCACCCGTATCGAGTGGGCCCCCGAGGTGGTTGAAGCTGCGTTTGAAGCGGGTTGGGCACTGGACCAAAACGGCTATATCGCACCGACCGAAGTGCTGGCGCTGGCCGCTCCCTGAGCGCAGCGCACAACGACAACCGAAAGAACTCAATGCGTCGTAACCGTCCGACGAACACCATTCTTGCGCCGGGTTGATGAGCCGGGCAGTATCCGGGGAGTTGCCCACCACGATGGTGTGCACTTAACCCGGA
>NZ_JAXCHR010000073.1:0-1207 GCF_035984465.1 Polaromonas sp. CG_9.5 | reverse complement strand
AGAGTGTCTTTTCGCATGTTCGAGGCAAAGTCAGGGAGCCTACCAGCGCGGCAGCCTGCTCATTCGGCTGCAAGGGAATTTATGCAACAACGCCACGCAGGTTGTCAACAAGATGATCTATAGCAAGCTCACTTATGAGCCTGGCGCATTCACGCCGGTTTCCCTGGTGAGCAACTCACCGTACGTTCTTGCAATCGGGGACATTCCTCAAGTTGAAGACCTTAAGGGCCTGGTCGCCTATGCCAAAACAAACCCGGGCAAGCTCAACTTTGGCTCTGCAGGAAATGGAAGCTCGCCCCATCTCGGGCTGGAGCTCTTCAAGATCGCTACTGGCACGTCTATCGTCCACATCCCATTCAAGAGCGGCGCAGAGGCCATTAATGCCGCCCTTAGCGGGCAGATCCAAATCGTTATTGACGCAATCCCTGTCGTGAGGAGCCAGGTTCAGGCCGGGCGCCTGAGAGGGCTCGCTGTCGCCGACGATGTGCGTAGCACTGCGATGCCTAACCTTCCCACCAGCAAGGAAGCAGGTGTGCCCACTTTTTTGATCGGGTCTTGGAATGCCTTGCTTGCCCCACCTGGAACGTCCCGACAGCTAACCGCGCTGGTCTCTGACGCCCTGGGCCGTGCCCTTTCTCGTCCGGAGCTCCAGACCAAGCTCGCCGAGATGGGTATCGAGCCGCTACCGGTCGGCGAGGTGGCCTACCTGAAACACGTGCGCAGCGAATCCGATAAGTGGTCGCAGATCACAAAAGCTGCTAACACCAAGGTGGACTGACCTTTGCGCATTATTGATACCCTGCGCTCGGGAAATTGCTGGAAAGTACGCCTCCTTGCGAGCTTCCTAAACATCAGTCTTGAGCGGCTTACCCTCTCAATCGATCGAGGTGACCTCAAGTCAGACACGTTTCTTGCCAGGGCGCCCATGAAGAAGGTTCCCGTGCTGGAGCTGGACGACGGGACTAATTTGGGCGAATCCGGAGCGATCCTGTATTACCTCGCCCAAGGCACCCCATTTTGGCCGGAGCGATCAGACGAGCAGTCGCAGACCCTTGCGTGGATGTTCTTCGAGCAAGAAGAGCACATGAGACCTCTGTCCAAATTAAGGCTACACCGTAAGCGGCTCGTCATGGCACCTTGACCAGGCTTGCCGAAATATGCTGCGGGTTAGAGAAGAGTCAGTCCGCAGGCTGCCAGCGATGGGGCA
>NZ_JAXCHR010000072.1:0-1210 GCF_035984465.1 Polaromonas sp. CG_9.5 | reverse complement strand
CCCCATGCCCTGGCAACTGAAAGACCTGATGGACATCCGACAAGAGTTTGTGACGCTTGCCTTGCAAGAGGGTGCCAACCGGCGCGAGCTGTGCAGGCGCTTTGGCATTAGCCCCAAGACGGGCTACGCGCTGCTCAAGCGCTTTGCCAGCCAGGGTGCTGGCGCATTGGCCCCGCGCTAGCGCAAGCCCTTGACGACTCCCACACGCACCGCGCCCCAGGTGGAGCAGGCGGTCATCGCGCTGCGCCAGCAGCACCCCGCCTGGGGTGGCCGCAAGATCGCCCGTCGCCTGCTCGATCTGCACGCGCTGGGCGACTGGCCGGTGCCGCCAGCGAGCACCATCACCGCCATCTTGCACCGCCACGACTTGATCACGCCTGCGGCCAGCTTGAGCGCCCAGCACTGGCAGCGCTTTGAGCATGCAGTGCCCAACGCTTTGTGGCAAATCGACTTCAAGGGGGACTTTGCAATGGCCTCGGCGCGCTGCTATCCGCTCACGCTGATTGATGACCACTCGCGCTTTAACCTCACCTTGTCGGCTTGCGCCAACGTCAAGACCACCAGCGTGCAGCCTCATCTGGTGCAGGTGTTCGAGCGCTATGGGCTGCCCGTGCGCATCAATGCGGACAATGGCGCGCCCTGGGGCAGCCCGAGCTTGCCCTCTCACGGCTTGTCCGAGCTCAGCGTGTGGCTGATTCGTCTGGGCATTCGGGTCAGCCACAGCGCGCCGTACCACCCGCAAACCAATGGCAAGATCGAGCGCTTTCACCGCTCCTTCAAAGCCGAGGTGCTTGAGGGGCGAAGTTTTGCCGATTTGAGCCAAGCGCAGGCCGCCTTTGCGCACTGGCGCACCGTCTACAGCCACGAGCGCCCGCATGAAGCGCTTGGCCTCTTGACACCAGCGGCGCGCTACCGGATGAGTGAGCGCCCCTACCCCCAACGCCTGCCCGACATCGAGTACCCGCACGCGGACACCGTGGCCGTGGTCAAACACAATGGCGAGGTGAGCTTTAAGGGCCACAAACTGTGCGTATCGAGCGCATTGCTCAAGCTGCCCATTGCCTTCAAACCCGATGCCGCCCATGATGGCGCGTTTGATGTATTTTTCTGCCACCACCGGTTCATGCGAATCGATTTGAATGCGCTGAAAACCGATCTCTGAATCCAGCCAGGTGTTACCCATGTCCCCGCACATGTGTTTCCTATGTCT
>NZ_JAXCHR010000071.1:0-1252 GCF_035984465.1 Polaromonas sp. CG_9.5 | reverse complement strand
TGTGGTGGTCAAGTTATTTCGGACAGTTCGATAAGTTTGATAGTTGCCGATTGATGCTCGAAAGCAATAGGTGACAAGTTGCCCAGAGTTGAATGCAGACGCACAGCGTTATAAAAGTTCACGATGTAGTCTGCAATGTCCGTGATGGCTTCTGCGTGGTTGGCATAGTCTTTTTGCCAAACGCGCTCCATCTTCAAATTCAGGAAAAAACGCTCCATTACCGCGTTGTCCCAGCAATTGCCTTTTCGGCTCATGCTACCCGCCAAGCCATGCTGACTCAGCAGTGCCTGATGCAGACCACTGGCGTACTGCGTGCCTCGGTCTGAATGCACCACCAGGCCAGGGGCAGGATTGCGCTGCGCGATAGCCATCTGCAAGGCCGCACAGACCAGTGTTGCAGGCATCCGGGGAGCCATCGCCCAGCCAACAATCTTGCGCGAATGCAGGTCCAGCACCGCAGCCAAATACAGCCAGCCGCTGCGAGTTCGGATGTAAGTGATGTCACTCACCCAAGCTTGATTGGGCAAGGCCCTTGTGAACTGCCTGTCCAGCACATTGCCAGTGACTGGCATGGTGTGCTTGCTGTCGGTCGTGTGGATGAATTTGCGTCTCCAGAGCGAGCTCAGCTGATTGGCCCGCATCAGGCTGCGTACCCGGTGACGCCCGATACTCAGGCCCTGCGACTGCAATGCGGCGCATAACCTGCGGCTGCCATAGGTGCGCCCACTGGCGGCGAAGGCCGCTTTGAGATGCACACTGGCGGCGCAGACCTTGGGCACCGTCAGTCTTGACTTGGCTGCGCTGTAATAGCCTGAGCGGCTAATGCCCAGGACACGGCAAGCTTGAGCGACGGGTGCGGCCTTCTTTAAATCCCCAATAAGCGCATGGCTCATTTGAGTTCTCGGGCAAAGAAGGCCGAGGCTTTTTTTAATATCTCTACATCGCCTCGCAGTTGACGGTTCTCGCTCTCGAGTTGGCGAATACGCTGGTGCTCTGCGGTCAAGGGTTTGCCAATACCGCGTTGCCCCAACTGCTCGGCCTCAAACTGCACCAGCCATCGCCTGACGGCAGTGGCTCCCAAGCTCATGTCTTTGCAGACCTGTCCGACGCTCAGACCCTGGGTCTTGATCATTTGAACGACCTGTAGTTTGAAGCTGGGGTCAAAGACTCTTCTGGATTTGGAATTGTTCACGTAAGTTGCCGTTTCGTTTTGACAACCTATCGTTGTGTCTTTTTAAATTAGACCACCACA
>NZ_JAXCHR010000070.1:0-1253 GCF_035984465.1 Polaromonas sp. CG_9.5 | reverse complement strand
TGAATCGCCCCGGGTTTTGAGGAGGCTCAAATCTCTGAGAGGATTGAGCCATGAAGAAGTCAAACAAGTTTTCACCCGAGGTTCGAGAACGCGCAGTGCGTATGGTGCAGGAGCACCGGGGCGAGTACCCGTCGCTGTGGGCGGCCATTGAATCTATCGCCCCCAAAATTGGCTGTGTGCCGCAGACCCTCAATGAATGGATCAAGCGCGATGAAATCGACACGGGCACCAAGGCCGGCGTCACGACGACCGAGCTGCAGCGCCTGAAGGACCTTGAACGTGAGAACAAGGAGCTGCGTAAGGCCAATGAGATCCTCAAGTTGGCCAGTGCGTTTTTCGCCCAGGCGGAGCTCGACCGCCGTCTGAAGTCTTGAAGGGCTTCATCGATCAGCATCGACAGGTCCACGGGGTCGAGTCGATCTGCAAGGTGCTGCAGATCGCCCCGTCTGGCTACTGGCGCCACGCCGCCCAGCGACGCAACCCGGCACTGAGATGTCAGCGCGCACAGCGTGACGCGGCCTTGGCTCCTCACATTGAACGCGTGTGGCGAGCCAACTTGCAAGTCTACGGCGCCGATAAGGTCTGGAAGCAGCTCAATCGCGAGGGTATTTGCATTGCCCGGTGTACGGTCGAGCGCTTGATGAAACGCCTGGGCTTGCAGGGGGTGCGCCGTGGCAAGGTGGTGCGCACCACCATTAGCGACACAAAGGCGCCCTGCCCACTGGACCGCGTCAACCGGGTCTTCAAGGCCGATCGGCCCAACCAGCTTTGGGTCTCGGACTTTACGTACGTTTCAACCTGGCAAGGCTGGCAGTACGTGGCCTTTGTAATTGATGTGTACGCCCGGCGCATCGTGGGCTGGCGCCAGAGCAGTTCCATGCGCACAGACTTCGTGCTCGATGCACTGGAGCAAGCCTTGTATGACCGCCAACCGGAGCGTACTGACGCACTGATTCACCATAGCGATAGGGGTTCGCAATACGTATCCATTCGGTACAGCGAACGCCTGGCCGAGGCTGGCATAGAGCCATCAGTGGGCAGCAAGGGCGACAGCTATGACAACGCTCTGGCCGAAACCATCAACGGGTTGTACAAGACTGAAGTGATTCACCGCCGGACGCCTTGGAAGACTAAGGAATCACTGGAACTTGCCACGCTGGAATGGGTGTCATGGTTTAACCACCACCGGCTGCTGGAGCCCATCGGATACATTCCCCCTGCCGAAGCTGAAGAAAATTACTATCGGCAACTAG
>NZ_JAXCHR010000069.1:0-1254 GCF_035984465.1 Polaromonas sp. CG_9.5 | reverse complement strand
ATCAGCGGTCACGTTGCCGGAATCCTCCCGGTCACGTTCACCGGAATGTCGGTCACGATCCCGGAATCACCGGTCACGTTGAACCGGAATACTCACCAACGGGCCTCTACGAAACTCGGGGCGGTTCACACCTTTACAAGGCGCGCCACTTGATTGAAAACTTCTTTGCCCGACTCAAGCAGTACCGCGCCATTGCCACGCGCTATGACAAAACCGCCCGCAACTTCTTGGGCGCCACCCATTTGGCCGCCGCTGTCGTTTGGCTCAATTGATGACACGCCCTAGAAATGGACAAAGAAAAGCCCGCCGGGAACTTCTCCAGGGCGGGCTTGTGGGATGATTAGATGGTGTCCGTTTGTCTGGCCTTGAATGGGCATAACGGTTTCGGGCAAGTAGCGTACCTAACGGAGATCAATCTGTGCCTCTAAGTCATTGGATTTCAATAACTTCGCTTTTTTTTGTCACTGCAATCGCTGGCTGTGCCACGCCCTCTGAGTTGCGAGAAAAGGGGCCAGCCTATGTATTGACAAGTAATATTTCAGCCAAGCAAGTTGCTGCATGCATCGCGAGTAAGTGGGAGAGCGCCTCTCCGCTGTTCGGCACACAGCCTGTAAATATGAAAATTCAAAAGGACGGGTATTCAGTAGCACTGGGAAATGAGGGAACCATGTTTCTTGTGGATGTGAAAGAGTTGCCTGGCGGCGGCTCTTCGACTGCTTTCTTCAAGTACCGTGACCCACCTGTAAAGATTTTCGAGCCACACGTTAAAAGCTGTCAGTCAGAGTGAGTTGCCTAGGAGGATTGGGAATCACAAAGGTCGGTCACGCGGTACCTCCAGGCATGGTTTTTGTCTGGAGAATTGGAGATAGGTGGGCCGGTGGTACATATCACGCGGCATGAATCCGGCGGTGACGGTGTGGCTGATAGACATTGGTAGCTCCTTTGGGTTGTGAATGAACAAAAAAAAAGCACCCGAGACCGTGAAGTCAGGGGTGCTATGCGTTGGAGCAAATTGAGGCATGCCCACTGTGCGTCGGCAGTCAGGTAGCTTCAGATAGTGCCAAGGCGTCCTACAGTTGCTGGCAGAATTTTTCGGTCTTCAGTGGTACGAAGTACGTCAGTTCCTTCATAGTGACGTCATCGTCTTTTAGGAAGTCAGACTGACCTTGCCCCTGGATTCCGTATCCCATAACCGAGATCATGAACGGGCTTGATGGGCCTGAGCCGCAAGCCAGTTTTCCTCAAACTGCATCG
>NZ_JAXCHR010000068.1:0-1263 GCF_035984465.1 Polaromonas sp. CG_9.5 | reverse complement strand
CTCTTCGTTTCCATAGTGCCCACTTGTTTGTTTCGTGGACACTATGTTTGACCGCTTTCTTCTCAGTCTCAAGATGGCATGGCCAGCCGCTTACGCTACACCTAGCGCTTAAGAAGGACATGGCGAGGGCGGACGAACAGGCATGCTCTTGGACTGAGGAAGCTCATGCGGCTCTTCATGTGTTGGAAAAACGCTTGGCTCACCCAAGCGGTCGGAAATGGGTCTCAACGACTGCCGCGCCGAGCATCGCCGACGTCGCGCTCTATCCCTATACACGAATATCTTCAATGGGGGGCATAGACCTTCAGGCGTACCCGCATGTCGGCTTATGGATGGAGCACCCAGAGTCCTTGCCCGGATATGAGCCCCTCTTCCCTGGCCATCCTGAACTCACTTTTTCAACGCTCGAGACCTTTACTTAAACATTTTTTTAAGGATACTGAAATTGAAAATGGATACTTTTTCTCTGAATAAAAGCGCTCTTGTCGAAAAGGCCAACGCCCAGATGGAGATCAGCCTGGTGCAAAGCACTTATACACTGCGCCAGAAACTAGCCTTGACATGCCGAATTCTCTTTGAAAATGGTCATGATTCAGGCTTGGCGGGCCAGATCACGACGCGTGCAGAACTTCAAGGGACTTACCTCACGCAGCGCTTGGGCCTTGGCTTTGACGAAATCACGGACGACAACCTTTTGGTAGTCGACGAAGACCTCACTGTCATATCCGGCAACGGCATGGCAAATCCAGCGAACCGCTTTCATTCCTGGGTTTATCGTGCACGTCCTGATGTGAACTGCGTCGTGCACACCCACGCGCTTCACTCGGCAGCCTTGAGCATGCTTGAAGTGCCTCTGGAGGTTTCGCACATGGACAACTGCGTTTTATACGACGACGTCGCGTTTGTGCCGAAATGGCCAGGTGTTCCGGTTGGCAATGAAGAAGGAGAGTTGATCTCTAAGGCGCTGGGAAGCAAGCGTGCCCTGATGCTCTCCCACCACGGCCTGCTTATTGCAGCCAGCAGTGTCGAGGAGGCATGCGTGCTGGGTATCGCGTTCGAGCGTGCCGCCAAGATGCAACTGCTCGCTGCTGCTGCTGGGAAAGTTCAGCCCATCGACCACAGCCTGGGCCGGGAGGCGCACGACTGGATACTGCGCCCCAAACGCAATTGAGTATTCCGGTTCAACGTGACCGGTGATTCCGGGATCGTGACCGACATTCCGGTGAACGTGACCGGGAGGATTCCGGCAACGTGACCGCTGAT
>NZ_JAXCHR010000067.1:0-1287 GCF_035984465.1 Polaromonas sp. CG_9.5 | reverse complement strand
TGACCTTGCCCCCAGAAAACGTATCCCTTGCTGAGTGGTTCAATTCAGACAAGGAAAACGAAAATGACAAAGACATCAAGGGCCAAGTACACGCTCGAATTCAAGCAAGAGGCCGTGCGGCTGGTCGATGCAGGCCAAAGCATTGCAGCGGTCGCCAGAACGCTGGGCGTGGTTGATCAGACGCTGTTCAACTGGGTAAAAGCCCAAAAGCAAGGCAAACTCACGGGCGCTGACAGTAAACCCGTCAGTAGCGAGCAGATGGAGATCAGCCGCCTGCGGGCCGAGCTGGCGCGTGTGAAGATGGAGCGCGATATTTTGGGAAAAGCGACGGCGTACTTCGCGAAAGCGCAGCGTTGAGGTACGCCTTCATCGAGCGCCACCGGCGCGTGTGGCCGGTCTCGGTGCAGTGCCGGGTGTTGCAGGTCAGCGTGGCGGGTTACCACGATCACTTCGTGCGCCGCGCCAGCGCGGCACCGCGTCGCCACCTGAGCGATGAGGCTTTGCTGGTCCACATCAAAGCCATTCATGTCCAGAGCCGGGGCGCCTATGGCTGGCCGCGCGTCTGGCGAGAACTGCTGGCGCGCGGCATCCGCGTGGGCAAGTGCCGGGTGCAAACGCTCATGCAGCAGCACGGCATCAGGGCCAAGGGCAAGCGCCGCTTCAAGCTCACCACTGACAGCAATCACCCGTTGCCCATCGCACCGAACTTGCTGGATCGGCAGTTCACGGTAGCCGCACCGGACCGGCTCTGGGTGGGCGACATCACCTACATCGCCACCGATGAGGGCTGGCTTTACCTAGCCGTGGTGATCGACCTGTTCAGCCGCCAGGTGGTGGGCTGGTCGCTGCGGGACGACATGACGTCAAGCATCGTCATGGACGCCTTGCGCATGGCTTGGCTCAGGCGTCATCCGGGCAAGCATGCCGGCTTGATGTTTCACAGCGATCGGGGCAGCCAGTACGCCAGCGTGGACTTCAGGGCAACCCTCAAGGAGTACGGCATCCTTGCATCCATGAGCCGACGTGGCAACTGTTGGGACAATGCCTGTAGCGAAACCCTGTTCGGCTCGCTGAAGGTCGAGCGCTTGCATGGGCAACGCTTTGCGACACGGCGCCAGGCCAGGGACGAGACCATTGCCTGGCTGCTTTGGTATAACCGGGAGCGACTGCATTCGACGCTGGCCTACATCAGCCCGATGCAGTTTGAGGAAAACTGGCTTGCGGCTCAGGCCCATCAAGCCCGTTCATGATCTCGGTTATGGGATACGGAATCCAGGGGCAAGGTCA
>NZ_JAXCHR010000066.1:0-1488 GCF_035984465.1 Polaromonas sp. CG_9.5 | reverse complement strand
GTAACTACTCAGCTCCCTCGAAGTGATAAGCGAGAATAAGAGCAATGCCCAGCCTGCCCGATCTCAGCGAACTCAGTCCTGCGCAAAAGGACGAGCTGATCAGACTGTTGTGGGCGCAACTGCTCAAGCAAGAAGAACGCATCGGGCAGCTCGAAGGACGCCTAAAGCTGAACAGCCGCAACTCCAGCAAACCGCCTTCGAGCGACGGCCTGGCCAAGCCCGCGCCCAAGTCACTGCGCCTCAAAGGCCAGCGCCCCGTGGGCGGGCAAAAGGGCCATGAGGGCAATACGCTGCGCCAAAGGGCGCAGGTCGATGAAGTCATCAACCATCCCAGTAGCACTGCCTGCCCGGACTGCCAGGGGCCGTGGGTGCAGCACGAGGTGATCGACAGGCGCCAGGTGTTTGAGTTGCCGGTACTGCGCGCGCAGGTCACTGAACACCGCCTAATACGCTCAAGCTGCCGCTGCGGGGCGGTGCATGAGGGCTGCTGGCCGAGTGGCGTGAATGCCCCTGCCCAGTATGGCCCGCGTGCCAAGGCACTGGTGGTCCACCTCAATCAGTACCACTTGGTGCCGCTTGAGCGAACGTGCGGGTTGATGCACGATATCTTCAACCTGCCACTGAGCCAGGCCAGCGTGCTGGCGTTCAACAGCCAGGCCGCGCTGGCACTGGGGCCCACGGTGGCGGCCATCGGTCAGGCGGTGCAGGCTGCGGCCGTGGTGCATGCCGACGAGACCGGCATCCGCATCGAGGGCAAGCTGCACTGGCTGCACTGCCTGGTCACGGGCAGCTTGAGCTGGCTGGGGCATCATGCCAAGCGCGGCCATGAAGCGTTCGAAGCGCTGGGGCTGCTGGCCGGGGTGCGCGGCACGCTGGTGCATGACGGCCTGGTGGGCTACAGGCCTCTGGTGTGCGCGCACAGCCTGTGCAATGCGCACCATCTGCGCGAGCTGACGTTTGTGCATGAGCAGTCTGCCGACAAGGCCTTTAACGGCTGGGCGCAGGAGATGAAGACGCTGCTGGTGCAGGCCAATGAGGAAGTCAAGCAAGCCGGTGCGCCGCTGGCCCTGGAGCGCCAGGGCTGGTTTGAGGCGCAGTGGGAGCGCTTGCTCGAATGCGGCGAAGCCTTTCATCCTGAAGTTAAATTCGACGGCTATGCCCAAAGCAAACGGGGCCGGCACAAGCAAAGCAAGGAATTTAATTTGCTCAGACGGCTGCGGGTGTACCGCCAGGATGTCTGGCGCTTCATGACGCACGAGGGCGTGCCGTTCACCAACAACCTGGCCGAGCAGGCCCTGCGCATGTCCAAAGTGCGCCAGAAGGTCTCGGGCTGCTTTCGCACCGATGCAGGCGCCAGCACCTTCTTCACCATCCGCTCGTACCTGGCCACCCTTCGCAAGCAGCGCGCTTGCCTCTTTGAATGCCTCGTCAGCACTTTCAGGGGCCAGCCTGTTCAGCCTCGCTGGGCTGGGTGAGCTGAGTAGTTAC
>NZ_JAXCHR010000065.1:0-1693 GCF_035984465.1 Polaromonas sp. CG_9.5 | reverse complement strand
TCAAGGAAGTTGTCGCCTGAAGTGAAGTGAGTCAGGCTACTTTTTGCGTGTTTTGAAGCTCCTTGATTTGTGGGGTTTTTGGGTTGAGGTGCACGACATCGACATGCGTCCACTGGCGAGCCTGTCCTGACCAGCGCTGGGGATTTTCCTGACGGGCCTGTTCATAGACGAGCGAGCGCTTTTCAAGCAAGGCCCGGTCCAAGCCGCCATGGCGTTGCGCCGGTGTCACGAAGCCGATGGCGCTGTGGCGATGCTCCTGGTTATACCAATGGACCAGCTCGGTGACCCAGCGGCGTGCGGCCAGCAGGTTCTCGAACGGCTTGACCGGCAGTTCGGGGCGGTACTTCAGGGTTCTGAACGCCGATTCGATGTACGGATTGTCATTACTCACGGATGGCCGGCTTCGCGTGTGTGCCACCCCTAGGCGCTGCATAGTGGCCAGCATGGTTTCGCCCCTCATCGGCGCGCCATTGTCCGAATGCACCGTCAGCTGGCCCGGGACGATACCCTGGCGCAGGCAGATGTCGCTCAGCAATTGACCGGCCAGAGCGGCGCTTTCGCAGTCAAACACCTGCCAGCCGACGATTTTTCGGCTAAACAGATCCTCGAACAGATACAGATAAAAATGCTGGCCGCGCACCTGGGTCGGCAGATACGTAATATCCCAGCAGAACACCTGATCGGGCCCGGTCGCGGCCAGGGCGCGCGGGCGGCTGCGCTTTTGCGCTGCACGCTCTGATCGCCGGTGGGCCAGCTGGCCCTGCTGTCGAAATATTCGGTACATCGTGGACTCGGACGCCACATACACGCCTGTGTCGGCCAAGCGAGGCACGATCTGACTGGGCGGCAGGTCCTTGAACGCTTCGCTGTTGAGCGTGGCCATCACGGCTTGGCGCTCGTCCTCGCGCAAACGGTTGGCAGGGCGCACGTAGCGCCGCTTGCCCGATGGCCGCTGGTCACCCGCAGCAGCATCCGTGCGTTGCCAGCGCTGCACGCTGCGGCATGACAGGCCCACTTGGCGACAGGCCACGTCCCGGCCGGCCCCGTCGGCGCAGGCCTGGGTTATCAGGTCGAGCAACTTTTGGCGCTGCTGGACGGACCTCATGTGTCCGCGCCCTCCAGCAGCGCCTGGAAGTTTTTTCGGCAAACACCAGCAAGGCAGCTACATCGGCCAGTGCTTTTTCCTTGCGCCGCAGCTCTCGCTGCAACTAATCGTGCTGGCGCTGCAACTCGCGAAAGGCGCCGTTCGCCTCGCGTGAAGCGGGCACGGCAGGCGTGCAAAACTCCTGGTGCCACTGCACCAGCTGATGCTCGAACACGCCATGCTCGCGGCACCAGCCGGCCCGGGCCATGTCGTCCAGTGCGTAGCTCTGCTGCGGCGCCATCAAACGCTGTGCGGGCGACCAGGCAGACGCCGGGCCGTCCAGCGCAGCAGTTGCAGCGGACACCGGGTGGGCTGTCGTGCCAGTTTTCTTGCTTGCGCTTTGCAGCCACTTCCCTGAGTGCCGGCGGACATGTTGAGCTCGCCGGCAACGCTGATAACGGAACGCATGCCGCGATGTCTGGCTTTGAGCAGTGCCTGCTCTTTAAACTCGGGTGAATGATGTGAATGCGGTGTTCTGGTCATGAAATAAAGTTGCCGGGCAGTTAGCCATCGAAGAATTAGATGCGACAACAATTCTGACACCCGGGG
>NZ_JAXCHR010000064.1:0-1838 GCF_035984465.1 Polaromonas sp. CG_9.5 | reverse complement strand
GATGCAGTTTGAGGAAAACTGGCTTGCGGCTCAGGCCCATCAAGCCCGTTCATGATCTCGGTTATGGGATACGGAATCCAGGGGCAAGGTCAGTTACCCATGTCTCCGGTCTATACACAGTTGAAGAGGTTTTTTCTATGAGCGGCATTTTGTCGCGGGCCACAGAGCAATTTATACCGCGTAGCGGCCAGACTGAGATGGCGCTCGCTGTGGCACACGCTATTGAGGATGGGCACGCTCTGGTCGTAGAAGCCAGCACTGGCGTGGGCAAAACGTTTTCTTACCTGGTGCCAGCCTTGCTGAGTGGAGAACGCATCTTGCTATCTACGGCAACAAAAGCGTTGCAGGATCAGTTATTTGGTCGCGATCTACCGCACCTGATTGAAGCGCTTGAATTGCCGGTACGCGCCGCTTTGCTAAAAGGTCGAAGCAGCTATCTATGTATTCACCGTATGGAAACGGCGCGCCATGAAACTTCTCTGTCAGACGGTATTTCGGTACGTTCTTTGGCGCGCGTTGAGCAGTGGTCGCAAGTGACGCGAACGGGTGATCTTGCAGAGCTTGCTGGCCTTGATGAGCGGTCTCCGATCATTCCCTTTATCACCTCAACACGCGACAATTGTCTGGGTTCGCAATGCCCGCGTTTTCGTGCCTGTCATGTGAATCAGGCGCGCAGGGAGGCGATGGCTGCAGACGTCGTAGTGATCAATCACCATCTCTTTTTCGCTGACCTTGCGGTTCGTGACTCGGGCGTAGCCGAGTTGTTGCCTTCGGTGAAAATTGCTATTTTTGATGAAGCCCACCAATTGAATGAAACGGGCGTGCAGTTTCTGGGTAACAACCTCACAACAGGCCAGTTACTCGACTTTTCCCGCGACATGTTAGCTGCTGGACTGCAACTGGCGCGCGGTTTGGTTGATTGGCAAGAAGTGGTTGGCGCTACGGAACAAGCGGCCCGTGCGTTGCGCCAGTGTGCCAGCAGTCATCCTCCAGGCACCAAGCTGCGTTGGACGGCAGCCGTGCCGGAAGGTCTGCTTGCCATTGACTGGCAGCAAGCCCTCGAAACTGTTCATGCGGCTTGTGCTCATGCATGCGCAGCGCTGGACACCGTTAGTGAGATCGCACCTGACTTTGTGCGACTTCATGAACGCGCAATTCGATTGGCAGAGCGGGTTGCAAGCTTTTGCAATGCTTGCGAGCCCGGTTTTGTGCGTTGGGTTGATGTGGGCCTGCAACTGCGTCTGGTCGAATCTCCACTGGATATTTCCAACGCAGTGAAAAGCAAAATGCTGGGTGCTTCAGGGGGAGGCGTAAAAACCTGGATTTTTACTTCCGCCACTCTTGGTCATGATGAGAAGCTCAGCTGGTTCACGCAGTCCTGCGGTCTGGAAGAAGCGCAAGTGCTGCGAATTGGAAGCCCTTTTGATTACTCGCGCCAGTCGGCGCTGTACGTGCCGGGCAACTTTCCCAAGCCCGGTGATGTGGCTCACTCCGCAAAAGTTGCCGAATGTACGGCTGCCTGGTTGCGTCAACTGGGCGGCCGTACCATGGTGCTGACAACCACTTTGCGGGCCTTGCGAACGATTGGCGAGGCGCTTCAGGCAACTTTTGGGCAGTCTGGGAATATTCAGGTTCTTGTCCAGGGCAGCATGCCTAAACGAGCCCTTATTGAACGCTTCCGAGAGGGTGATTCGCTGGGCGGAAAAGGCTGCGTTTTAGTTGCGTCGTCGTAAGCGGCTGGCCAGTAACCGTCCGACGAACACCATTCTTGCGCCGGGTTGATGAGCCGGGCAGTATCCGGGGAGTTGCCCACCACGATGGTGTGCACTTAACCCGGA
>NZ_JAXCHR010000063.1:0-1968 GCF_035984465.1 Polaromonas sp. CG_9.5 | reverse complement strand
TGCGCGTTCTCGAACCTCGGGTGAAAACTTGTTTGACTTCTTCATGGCTCAATCCTCTCAGAGATTTGAGCCTCCTCAAAACCCGGGGCGATTCATTGAGCTTTTCATGGAGGACAACCAGATCGAAAATTACCTCAGCGAAGAGCAGATGCAAAAGCTGTTGGGCGTGCTGCGTACCGACAAGAACCGGAATGTGTGCCTGATACTGATGCTGCTGCTGTCCACGGGTGCACGCCTAAACGAAGTGCTTTCCGCCGCTTGGAGGAATGTCAGCATGGAAGGCCGCTGTCTAAAGGTGGACGCCATCCGGTCCAAGTCAAAGCGTTCGCGCTCGATTCCGCTGAATGACTCGGCGATGTGGGTGCTGGAGCAACTGACGTCACGCGAAAAGTCGGCCTTTTTGTTTCCGTCACCCGTGTATGCCAAGGACGGTAAAGACTTGCCCTACACCAACATCACAAGGGCTTGGTATCGTTTGCAAAGGCTAGCTGGAATCAAGATCAGGGTGCACGACCTGCGCCATGGTTTTGCATCCATGCTGGTGTCTGGTGGCCGCACCTTGTATGAGGTTCAGCAGATACTTGGACATTCGGACCCCAAGGTGACCATGCGCTATGCGCACCTGTCGTCCAAGACGTTGCAGGACGCGGCAAACGCTGGATCGGTGATCGTGCCAAGGCAGCAACCGCAAGGCGCCATAGCAGGGCAATAGCCCTCCTTTTCCGGCCAGTCAGGGGGACAGGCAAGGCCGAAGTGACGGAATCCATAGGTTCGTTCGGAAACGTTCGGTGGTCGGTATCGCTATTTCGTTGATTCATATCAAAATAACGCTATGGCGATACCCCCTGCCGGACCGAAGGCGTTCGGCACCAGGTTCGGTAAGTGAGAGCAGGGCAGGGGCCGGGGTGGAAAAACTTGTTAGGTTTCTTCGACTTACGACGATCAGCAGCCCAACTGTGGTTTGGATTGAAAATCCTTGTGTCGGTGGTTCGATTCCGCCCCAGGCCACCAAGGTTACCCTTGCAAAAAAGCCAACCCATGCGGTTGGCTTTTTTGTTTCCGGGCTGCTGCGTTTCTCCGGAACGATTGCGCCACTTCTCGCCCTGTCAATGGATTTCCCGTTGCGTCATGTTCGCCAGTGCTGTTGCGTACTGAGACGACCAGCGCGCTGGCACGCGGCACGCATGTTAGACCTGACAGCGCGCCAGTTATGCCGCAAGCAAATACCAGCGGCTTTGCAAGCCGAAAAGTAAATGCGAGCCTTTTCCTGAAGCGTCTTCGCGGTGCCGGCAAAAATTATCAATTACCGTGTCCTACGGCCAGATGCTATTTTTCCCACAGCGCAGCGTCTGGCGGCTGCATAAAGTCGACTGACCGGTTGAAATGGTTCAGCCGCCTAACCCAAGGAATCAAGATGCCTCAGAACACCAAAGACTCTCAAGGTGGAAAAAGCCATTCACCGACGAAAACTGCAGACAGCAGCCAAACAAGCGAAAAAGCGCAGGACAAAAAGAGTAATGCCAACTCGCCAACCGGCTCGCACCAGCACGGCGAAAAAAAGACAACACCCTGAGCCCCACAGGCCAATTTTCAGCAGTGGATTACTGACTTTTACCCGGAGTCCACTGCCACGCAAAAGCCCGCCCCGTGCGGGCTTTTTGTTGGAGGTCGCACGCCAATTTCGGCAGACCTTTATTGACGATCTTGCAAGGCAGTTTGGATTGGCTCTGTAAATCGCACACCCGACACGTGTTCAGGTTTTTAGCTACGCTGGGGTGTGCTGTGCAGCTACCAGCCTCGCATGATTCGGCAGGGTGAGCTACCAGTTTTTCCGCCTGCCGGATTGACAATCATCTGCCCGTGAAAGTCGCTATTTCGTAAGCGTCCGCCCAGTACCCGTATTGAAATTCAAGACTCAGTCTGGTGGAGCCACTGGTTGATTTCGGCCACGTCGAATGCGGCAGGGTC
>NZ_JAXCHR010000062.1:0-2000 GCF_035984465.1 Polaromonas sp. CG_9.5 | reverse complement strand
GCGTTCTTGCAGCTGAAGTTGCTGATACTGCTGGAGTTTTTTCATCTTCACACCTTAGTTGAATAAAGGTGTTGCACTTCAGATTTGAGTCCGCCCCCCTCAAACTTAGGCTTGCGCTTTTCAATAAACGCCTGCATGCCTTCCTTCTGGTCGCGGGTGGCAAACAGCAGCTGGTTCGCCTTGCGCTCCAGCATCAGTGCGGTTTCCAGCGAGGCATCGACGCCAGCCAACACGACTTCCTTGATCTGCATCACGGCCAGCGGCGGGCATGGCGGCGATCAGGCTGGCCATTTTCAGGGCTTCGGGCAGCACCTGGTCGTCGGCAAAAACCTGGCTGACCAGACCCATGATGTGTGCTTCCGTGCTGCTCACGGGCTTGCCGGTCAGCAGCATGCGCATGGCGTTGAACTTGCCCACGGCGCGCACCAGGCGCTGCGTGCCGCCGATGCCGGGCTGGCTAAATTGCAGCGTCAAAGTCAGCTTTAAAAGTTGGCAAAAAATTTAACAAAAATAGATAAAAAATTAACCAAATCAAATGGTTAGAGTTTATTAAAACTTGGCAAAATACAAGGCATGTACACAGAGCCCCACCAGTTTGAGCCTTTGCTGCCATCCGATGCGCGCATCGCCCCCCTGCTGACCAAGGCGCACGACCTCTCGCGCCTGGCCACGCTGCTTTCGGGCACCCGTGTCCCGCTTGAGCTGCGCAGCCTGTTGCGCAGCATGAATTCGTACTACACCAACCGCATTGAAGGGCAACACACCCGGCCGCATGAGATTGAGCAGGCCTTGCGCCAGGATTTTTCCAGCGATGCCGCGCTGGCCGCCAAGCAGCGCCTGGCCGTGGCCCACATCGAGGCCGAAGCCGCACTGGAGCTGCGCTACACCGGGCCGCAAGGCGCGCTCGACCTGTACGCGGTGGACGCGGTGCAGGACATGCACCGTGAGCTGTTTGGCCGGTTGCCGGCGTCAGACCTGTTCACTCCGGAAAACGAAGCCATCGTGCCCGGTCAGTTTCGTCTGCGCGAAGTCAAGGTGGGTCAGCATGTGGCACCGGCCCATGCCAGCGTACCGCTCTTTGTGGCGCGCTGGGCCGGGTTTTATGGCCAGGTGCGGCGCGGTGAAGCGGCGCTGGTGGCCCTGGCCGCTGCGCATCAGCGCCTGGGCTGGATTCATCCCTTCATCGACGGCAACGGGCGGGTCATGCGGCTGCACACGCATACGCTGCTCAGCGCCCTGGGCTATACGGCTGGGCTGTGGTCGCCGCTGCGCGGCTTTGCACGCAGCACGCCGCGCTACTACGCCTTGCTGGCCGACGCCGACAGCCTGCGCCGGGGTGACCTGGACGGGCGCGGCAACCTGAGCGAACAGGCGCTGATTGCCTGGATTGACTATGTGCTGGACACCTGCCTGGACCAGGTCACCTTCATGGCGGGCATGCTTGACTTTGACAGCATGAAAGCGCGCATCGAGGCCTGCCTGGTGTTTGAAGCCACCGTGGTCAAGCAGGGGGTGCGGCAGGAGTCGCTGCGCGGGCTGCACTACCTTTTTCTCAGCGGCGAGGAAATGGCGCGGGGCGACTTCAAGGCCATGCTGGGGATGAGCGACCGGGGCGCCACCGACGCGCTGGGGGCGCTGGTCAAGCGCGGGCTGCTCAAGTCCGACTCGCCCCAAGGCAAAGTCCGGTTTGGCCTGCCGCAGCATGCCTTGCGTTTTTTGTTCCCTCAGCTTTGGCCGGAAGCTGAAGCGGATAAAAACAACTGCCCGTGAATCACAGGGCGTGCCCTGCGCTGTACAGCGCTCGCCCAGGGTTGGGCTTTCAGCGCCCCTCAAACTTCGGCTTGCGCTTTTCAATAAAGGCCTGCATGCCTTCCTTCTGGTCGCGGGTGGCGAACAGCAACTGGTTTGGGCTTTCAGCGCCCCTCAAACTTCGGCTTGCGCTTTTCAATAAAGGCCTGCATGCCTTCCTTCTGGTCGCGGGTGGCGAACAGCAACTGGTT
>NZ_JAXCHR010000061.1:0-2180 GCF_035984465.1 Polaromonas sp. CG_9.5 | reverse complement strand
CGTTTTCGCGACTTGAAAAACGGTATTGAGCGCAGCTCTACAGGTGGTAATATTTGGAGGCGTTTTGTTTCGAGTGCTGCCACCCACTTAAAACCTGCCCGTCCAATCTGGCGCCATATGAGAACAAATTTCTCGGCAAATTAAATCTATCTCGGCAGCACAAAAGACGAAGCCCACAAGTCCTTGGAAAACTTGCGGGCCTCTGGCGCTTCTTCAACTATCGATTGAAAAAGCACATGCACAAATCATACAAGATTGACCCTGCCTGCGCCACCGCGCAGCATGTCTAAGCACACAGCACCCACGAGTTTTAAGAGCGCATCAGTGCGCGTAGCGTCGCCCGTTGCAGGGCCGCGTGGTGGGGGGGGAGGTACGAGCACCGGGCCGCGTGGGCGTGAAACGGGCCTCCGCCTTGGTACAGATGCGAAATATAAAAACACGGCCCAAAAAATAGACCCTGACACGGGGGAAATCCTCGGATTCATCGACCCGATGGCCGGACGGCTCCAGCGATTTATCGTCCAGAGCGTCACCCGAAAGCTGCTCCCTGAATCACGGACAAACAACTGTCTGCGCGTCCGTCAGGGCGGAAAACAGATTCAAGTCCACAAGTCCATCGAGCATGGAACGACCTCCTACAACGGCCTTCAAACCTGCGGCTCGGTCTGGATTTGTCCGGTCTGCGCTGCCAAGATTGCCGAACGTCGAAGGGTTGAAATCGTGGCGGCCATGACTGCCCACAAAGCCACCGGCGGCTGCGTCAACATGCTTACCCTCACCTCTCCACATCAACGTGGCGATGACCTGCGCGAACTGCTGACGAAACAGGCTAAGGCGCTCAATGGGTTTTGGAATGACCGCCAGGTCAAAGCCGTTTTTGAAACCATGGGGGTGATTGGTCAAATTAGGGCGCTGGAAGTCACACACGGGCGTAAGAGCCCTCAAAACAACGGATGGCATCCCCACTATCACGTGCTGCTGTTTTGCGGCGCTGGCGTCGATCTGACGGTTCAGGAAGCTCCTCCCGTGCTGGATTGGATCATCACCCTCTACACCCGGTGGGCGGCCTGCTGCGTCAAGGCTGGACTGGGTAAACCATCCCTCGCGCACGGCCTCAAACTCGATGACGGCTCACACGCTGCCCAGTACGTCAGCAAGTGGGGACTGGAGGACGAAATGACCAAAGGCCACACGAAAAAGGCTCTCCACGGGGAAACGCCTTTCGACTTCCTCCGCGCGGTCCTGGAAGACCCTGAAGACAAGCAAGCGGCGGCGCTTTTCAGGCACTTTGCTGAAGTATTCAAAGGAAAAAGGCAACTCCACTGGTCTCGTGGATTAAAAAAACGGTATGCCATCGGCGAGAAAAACGATGAGGAACTGGCTGCAGAAAAAGAGGACGATTTTGCTGTCTGGCTCGGCACCATCACGATAGAACAATGGCGCGATGTCCTGGCGGTCGAAGGTCGTGGGTCGGTTCTGTCGATTGCTGCCAGTTCTGGCTGGCCTGCTGTTTTGCTCTACCTGGACGGAATCAAAGGTGTGGCACAAAAACCCGGTGCTCCGCCTATCCTGCAATAAGCAAATTTGCTAATTGTGGATAACTTTTTTCGATAAGTTATCCACAAGTTATCAACAAAAAATAAATAGTTATAAACTCGTTAGTAACGAATTACAATTAGTTGGTAACTTAATCAAAACAGGAAAAAATATGACTCTAACGAATGCAGAACGACAAGCTAACTTCAAGAAAAAACGTGAGGATTTAATGAACTCACTCGCTACCCAAAATGAAACGCTCTCTGCTGAGAATACGCGCTTACAAGCTGAAAACAGGGCGCTGATAGAGAAGTGCCACCGGCTCGAAATAGCGGCGCTCAAAGCACAAATAAAGAGGGGTTAGGGGTATCGGGGCAACGCCCTGATGTTCAGATTGTCCCGCGCAGATGGCCCGGCTTACTGCTCACACGGCCACCAGCGCGCCCCATGTCGTTACAGCTCCCGGTCTGCTCTCGTTAGCTGCTGGTTCGTTGCGGTCGCACTGCGCCCAGGTCCGCCGCGTTACCCAATGTTGTGTAAATCACAGGCCGTTTTCGCGACTTGAAAAACGGTATTGAGCGCAGCTCTACAGGTGGTAATATTTGGAGGCGTTTTGTTTCGAGTGCTGCCACCCACTTAAAACC
>NZ_JAXCHR010000060.1:0-2328 GCF_035984465.1 Polaromonas sp. CG_9.5 | reverse complement strand
GATGCAGTTTGAGGAAAACTGGCTTGCGGCTCAGGCCCATCAAGCCCGTTCATGATCTCGGTTATGGGATACGGAATCCAGGGGCAAGGTCACCCCGCCCCAAGTCAAGACGGCACTTCGTGTCCGTCAGGGCTTCGCCCGCGACGCAAGGTCGCCCCCAACAGCCAGTTTGGTAATGAAGGGCATCGCCACCGGTATTTGCCTCATGCCGGGCACTATCCTGTCTGACTGGGTTGGCCAAATATGCAGTCCAACAGAAAGTTCGGTGGAGATGCTGAGCCGAAATGGCCAACTGAGGGCCGTAACAGGCTGCCAGCGGCGTTAAAAGCGTTTTAGCAGGGGGTTGCTACCTTCCTTATAGAAACCGCGCCAGAGGGCCTGCTGTCATTACGCCGGACATCCTGCGAAACCTGCTGGGAAAAATAGCGGTTGAGCAGCTCGGCACCGTAATCGAACGCGGTGCGGTCATGCCTGCTGCCCAGCAAGACCCTCTCGAACAATGGCGTCACTGCGCGTCCAAGACGTCTGCGCCTGCGCTCAAAAGCGCACTACAAGGCCTCAGCAGACCCTGGCGGGGACAGGCGGATGATCTCTGCCTGCTGGGTGGCCCGCTTGAGGCCGCATGCAGCTCAAAACTGATCCTGGCGACAGGAGACATCTTCTGCTGAAGCCGGGCATGACAAGGGCAGGGTTTGAAAACACCTATTTTTCGTTCCTGAAGCTAGTTTAACAAAACAAACTTACAAAATATTATTTATAAGTTTGTTTTGTTTGTTTTTTAAGTAGGTAAATTTGGTGATTTCATGGGTTTGTTCTATGCTGCAGGCTTCCAACCCCAGGAGTGCCGCATGCGAAACCCAGAAATTCCCGATCAAGACATCGTTAAGGCCGGCCAGGAGCTGCTGGCGGTAGGCCGCTTGGTCAACGGTTATGCCTTGCGCACGAAAACGGGGGGCGGCAAGCCCGAGCGGCTGTTGAAAGTGTGGGAAGAACACGTGAGTGGCCAGACGGCGGTGCCCTTTGCGCCGGTCGCTACCGAGCTGCCGCTGGAGATGGCCGAGGAACTGGCGGCGGTAACCCAAGCTTTGTGCGAGCGCATGGCCGCGCTGGCCAATTCACTGAACAACAAGGCCGTTCAGGCTGCGGAACGCCGGGTGCACCAGATTCAGCGCTCGGCGGATGAGCAGAGCGGAAAAGACAAGGCAGAACTAGCCGATGCGGCGGTGGTAGTCAATGAGCTGCAGACCAAGCTCAGCCAGGCGGAGACAGAGGAGGAAGCGCATCAAAAGGCACTGGCCGACGCCCAGGCTTTGAATGAGGTGGGTACTCGCAAATTGAGCCAACTGGGTGATCGTCTGGCCACGCAGGAGCGTGAAAGCCAGGCGGCTGGCTTGGGGCACGCTGCTCAACTGGACGGGCTCAACAAGCTGCTGGAGGACGAACGCAGTTC
Source organism: Polaromonas sp. CG_9.5 (assembly GCF_035984465.1). NCBI lineage: Bacteria > Pseudomonadati > Pseudomonadota > Betaproteobacteria > Burkholderiales > Comamonadaceae > Polaromonas > Polaromonas sp. CG_9.5. Next base: position 878 of record NZ_JAXCHR010000060.1, on the reverse strand, counting down.
TCATCAAGACGCGGTAAAGATGCAGCGCGATGAACTGCTCGAGCAAAGCAAGAACGCGAGCGATACACGGGAGGCGCTGAACAAGGAAGTGGCCATTGCCAAGGCCGAGACCGCAGCGGCCAGGCAGGCACTGAGCCAGCAGGAAGCCAGTGTTCAGAAACGGCTTGAGGCGGCCGAGACGAAACTTGGCAACGCGGGCCAGGCCGCCAGCACGGCGCGGGAGGACGCTGCCCGATTAGGTGGCCAGGTGCACGCCTTGCAAGTGCAGGTGACTGAGCTGATGCGTGTCATTGCCACCCGGCTGGCCGTGCAGGATTCGAAGGGCGGCATCGCGGCCGGCACGGGTCAGGTCGAGACGACGCGCTTGATGCCGGACAGCGGGAGCCCGGTTTTGCAATCCTGATCAACGCACAGCCACAGGGCTAAAGTCCGGGCGACGTGGGGGATTTCTACCGTCCTTCGTCACTTCCTCCTGGGGAGGGGTAGCCCGTACCTGATGGTGGCCAGGCGTGTCGCCTGGGGTCCGGCAGCGTCAAAACCCAGGGACAGCCAGAACGCTGGAGGTCGCCTTGGGGGGATTGCCGGTGCGGCTCGGACAACTGCGCCATGGCGTCATAGGGCCGGGATGCTTTGTATGCGTTCGGCTTCGGATGCCGCGACCCAGATAGTGTTCAGATCGGGCGCGCAGCCCATCATGCGCTCGATGATGGCATGGGGGCGTTGACGCCCTCTGTGCGGCAAGCTGCTGCAGGTGCTGATCGATCCTGACGGCCAGCCGGCACCATTCTGACCTTGCCCCCAGAAAACGTATCCCTTGCTGAGTGGTTCAATTCAGACAAGGAAAACGAAAATGACAAAGACATCAAGGGCCAAGTACA
>NZ_JAXCHR010000059.1:0-2409 GCF_035984465.1 Polaromonas sp. CG_9.5 | reverse complement strand
GTAACCGTCCGACGAACACCATTCTTGCGCCGGGTTGATGAGCCGGGCAGTATCCGGGGAGTTGCCCACCACGATGGTGTGCACTTAACCCGGACAAGTGCACACCATCATGGAACCTCTCAAAGATCCCCTCAAGGCCACCAAACGCAGACACAGCGCGGCCTTCAAACGCAAGCTTGTCAAGCTGACAGAGCAGGCCGGCGCCTCGGTCGCGGCCATCGCGCTGGCGCACGGCATCAATGCCAACTTGCTGTTCAAGTGGCGCCGCGCACAGGCTAACCGCCCAGCGCGGCTCAAACCCGTTACGCAGGCCGTGCTGCTGCCGGTCACCATGGATCCCTTGCCACCGGCAAGCGCGATCATCGAGTTGCCAATGCCAGCGCCAGCGGTGCGGGCCAGCCCGGCACGGGCGGCGGCGGCCGGCGTCATCGAAATTGAAGTGGGCGGCGCGCGCGTGCGACTGCGCGGCAGCGTCGATGCGGCCAGTGTGCGCTGCGTGCTCCAAGCCCTGCGGGACGCGTCGTGATCGGTCTGCCGGCGGGTACCCGCGTGTGGCTGGCTGCGGGCCTGACGGACATGCGCCGCGGCTTTGACGGCCTGGCCGCCTTGGTGCAAAGCGCGCTGGCGCTCGATCCCTTCTCGGGCCACGTGTTTGTGTTTCGGGGCCGGCGCGGCGACATCGTCAAACTGCTGTGGTGGGACGGCCAGGGCATGTGCCTGTTTGCCAAGCGCCTGGAGAAGGGCCGCTTCGTCTGGCCGCAGGCCGACTGCGGCGCGGTTTCGCTGACGCCGGCACAGCTGTCCATGCTGCTCGAAGGCATCGACTGGCGCATGCCGGTGCGCACCTGGCAGCCCACGCTCGCCGCCTGAGTTCATGAACGGATGACCTGCTCCCCAAAGGGCATGCACGGGGATCCGGGCGGACGCAACACCACATGCGGGGGCTACCCGCAACCGTGAAACCCCTTCTGTTGGCACGCCGGTTTTGCTGGCAAAGTGATGCCCATGAGTTCACACGCGCTGCTGCTGCAACAGATCGATGCCTTGAAGCAAGGCGCCCTGCAGCGTGACCTGGAGATCAGCGCGCTGCGCCTGGCCCTCGACAAGCTCACGCTGGAGCTGTTTCATCTCAGGCGCATGCGCTACGGGCGCTCGAGCGAGAAGGTGGAAAGCGCGCCGTCAGCAGTAAAGGCGCCTGGCGCTGCACTCGTGCCAAAGGGGGAGGCGGCTCAGGCCGCGCAAAGCGCCCCTGTCGCCGACCTTGAGGAAGCCCGCCACAAGCGCCAGGCGGTGGCCTGCCGCACCGCCCCCCGGCAGTTGCCCGGGCACCTGCCGCGCCAGGAGGTGACGCACCTTCCATCGCCACAATGCACCTGCCCGGGGTGCGGCGCCGGACTGCGCCAGATTGGCCAGGATGCCTCCGAAGTGCTGGAGTACCAGCCTGGCAGCTTCAGGGTCGTGCGCCACGTGCGCCCCAGACTCGCCTGCGCCCGCTGCCACACCATCGTTCAGGCGAGCGCGCCGAGCCGTCCGATCGAGCGCGGCCTGGCCGGCGCCGGCGTCATCACGCAGGTGCTGGTGGGCAAGTTCTGCGACCACCTACCCCTTTACCGCCAGAGCCAGATCTACGCCCGCCAGGGCGTGGTGGTTGAGCGCTCCACGCTGGCGGACTGGGTGGCCGGCGCGGCGCGGCTGCTCCAGCCTTTGGCCAACGCCGTGCGCCGCTACGTCCTGAGCGCGGGCAAGATCCACACCGATGACACGCCCGTGCCAGTCCTGAGCCCGGGCCGGGGCACGACGCGCACGGCCCGGTTGTGGGTGTATGCGCGCGACGACCGCCCCGGCGGCGATGCGTCGCCGCCAGCGGTGTGGTTTCAGTATTCCCCGGACCGCAAGGGCGAGCATCCCAGGGGCCACCTCTCAGGCTTTGCCGGCACCTTGCAGGCCGACGCGTTCGCCGGCTACGACGCCTTGTTTGCCGATGGCCAGGTCGTCGAAGCTGCTTGCTGGGCTCACGCCCGGCGAAAATACTATGAAATCCACAAGGGCCAAGGCGAGATGCCTGGCACGCTGGCGCACCAGGCGCTGCTGCGCATCGGGGCGCTGTACGCCATCGAGAAAGATATTCGGGGCAAATCCGCCGTGGAGCGACAGCGCCAGCGGCAAAGCCGCGCCAAACCCCTGGTCGAGGCGCTGCAGGGCTGGCTCCAGCAAGCCCTGGGCCAGCTCTCGGCCAAGTCGTCCATGGCGCAGGCCATTGGCTACTCGCTCAACCACTGGCAAGCCCTTGTGCGTTTCGTGGACGACGGGCACATCGAGATGGACAACAACGCGGCCGAGCGGGCGCTGCGCGCAGTCGTCCTCGGGCGCAAGAACTACCTGCACTTTGGCTCGGACGCCGGCGGCGAG
>NZ_JAXCHR010000058.1:0-2504 GCF_035984465.1 Polaromonas sp. CG_9.5 | reverse complement strand
TGAGTATTCCGGTGAACGTGACCGCTGATTCCGGCAACGTGACCGGTATTCCGGCGAACGTGACCGGGGGTCGGTGTTGCGCGTTTTGATTTTATGCCGGCGTGTTTTCCGGCTGTTTTGCCCTTCTGTGGAATTGAATTTTTTGAACGAATAGGCCCCTGCCAGGCCGCCGGAGGCCCCCTGACTGTAGTGGCCTACTTGTCGGCGATTGTTTGTACTGGCGGGCTTTTTTTGCGCAGAGATTCGCCGGTGAGGGTGAAGCGGTGATGGCTTTGCATCAGGCGATCGAGCATGGCATCGGCCACCGTTTGGTCACCTATCCACTCGTGCCAGTGCTCAATGGGCAACTGGCTGGTAATGACGGTGGCGCGCTGGCTGGCCCGGTCATCGATGATCTCCAGCAGATCGGCCCGGGTTTGACTGTCCATGGCGGCCATGCCCCAGTCGTCGAGCAGCAGCACGTCGGTGTTTTTGAGCGTGTCCAGCCAGCGCGTAAACGTGCCGTTGGCGTGCCGAATGCGCAATTCCTCGCCCAGCCGGGGAACCCGCAGGTACAACGCACTGTGGCCACGCCGGCAGGCATGCTGGGCCAGCGCGCACGCCAGCCAGGACTTGCCAGCGCCAGTGGGGCCGGTGATCAGCACGGCGTGCCCGGCATTGACCCACTCCCCCAGGGCCAGACTCATCACCGCGCTGCGTTCAATGCCCCGGGTGCTGCGGCTGTCCAAATCTTCAATGGCCGCTTGCGGGTATTTGAGTTTGGCGGTTTTTAGCAACCGCGCACAGCGCCGGTCTTGCCTGCCATGGACCTCACGGTCTACCAGCAAAGCCAGCCGTTCTTCAAAGCTCATGGCGCTGATGCCGCTTTGCGCAAGCTGCTGCTCCAGCGCCTGGGCCATGGTCTCCAGGCGCAGGCCGCGCAGCTGGTTCAGGGTGGTATTCATCATCATGTTGGGCTCTATCGTGTTGGGTTTCATTGGTAGTAGTTCGCGCCACGCACATGGGCGTGAGTCGGGCTGGTCCACTCAGGGGCAGTGCTGGTTTGGAGCAGGTCGCGCCGGTTGAGCAAGATGTCGCGGATGTGGGTGTACTTGCTGGTGCCCAGGCCCAGCGCCAGGGTGCAGGCCGCCTCCAGCCTGGCGTCGCCGTAGCGCTTGGACAGGGACAGCAGGCCCAGGCAGGCGCGGTAGGCGTGCTCGGGATGGGGTTGGCGCTCGAGCATTTTGCGCACCGTGGCGGCGCAGGCCACCCCGATGCGCTCGCCCCAGGCCACCAGCCGTTCGGGTGTCCACTGGGCCTGATGTTGGTGGCGTTCGGGCAGGTGCTCAGTCACGGTGGTGAAACCGCCTTTGTGGACGCAGCGCATGTGGCTGGCCACCCGGTTGCCACGGTGCAAGGCCTCCACCGCATGGGCGGTGACGCGCAGCTCCAGCGCCAGGCCCACCAGGGCGTTGGGCACGCTGTAGCGGTGGCCCTCGAATTCGACGTGGCTGTCGATGTGCACGCGCACCGTCTTGAAGACCGACCACTCCCAGGGCTGCACGGGCAAGGCCATCAGGGCCGGCGCGTCGATCTGCGCGAACACGCTGGCGCGGCTGCCTGGCAGCTTTTGAAACGCACGCTGGTTGAGCCAGTGCAGCAAGGGGGCAATGGCATCGTTGACTTCCTGCACGCTGGTGAACTGATGCTTGCGCAGGCGTGCCAGGATCCAGCGCTCGACCAGTAAAACGCTCAGCTCGACCTTCGGTTTGTCCTGTGGGTGATAAGCGCGCGCAGGCAGCACACTGCAGCTGTAGTGACGGGCAAAGTCCTGCACCGTCTGAGTGAGCGCTGGCTCGTAGCGATCAGCCACGCTGACCAGCGCGCGTGGGTTGTCGGGAACGATGAGCTGGGGCACGCCGCCATAAAAGGTCAACGCCTGCGCGGTGGCGCCCAGCCAGTCACGTGCCGTCTGCGCGGGCGTTGCCAGACAGAAACAGTAGCCCGACACGCCCATGGCAGCGACGAAGAGGTTGGCACGTCCCACCTCCTGGCCACCGGCCACGAGTGCAATGGTGGGGCCGGCATAGTCGATGAACAGCTTCTCGCCAGCGCGGTGGACCTGGCGCATCGAGCGTTTGAGCCGTTTGGCAAACTGGCGGTAGTTCTCGCAAAACTGCGAGTAGCGCCAGGGCTTCAGGGGCAAGTCGGCTCTGTGCTCGTCGCCGACCTGGGCGCAGTATTCCTCCCACAGCAGCATGAGCGTCACGCCCTTTCGGCCCAGCTCCTGATGAAGCCGTCCGAAGTCGGCTTGCGCATAGGTCTGGCTGGCGCGAGACGACGCCAGCAGGCGTCGCTCCAGCGCGGCTTCGTCCAGGGCTGAAATGGCCGGCCAGTCCAGCCCGGCGGCGACGGCCAGACCTGCGTATTTGGTGACAACACCTTTGGAGAGCCCCAGGGCACTGGCGATTTGTTGGTGGGACTGTCCACCCTCGAATTTCAGACGCAAGGCGTCTTTGAGTTTG
>NZ_JAXCHR010000057.1:0-2615 GCF_035984465.1 Polaromonas sp. CG_9.5 | reverse complement strand
GAATGATGTGAATGCGGTGTTCTGGTCATGAAATAAAGTTGCCGGGCAGTTAGCCATCGAAGAATTAGATGCGACAACAATTCTGACACCCGGGGCTCTCCAACTGGCGAATGCGCTGGTGCTCTGCGGTCAAGGGTTTGCCGATGCCGCTTTGCCCCAACTGTTCGGCCTCAAACTGCACGAGCCAGCGCCTGACGGCAGTGCCCCCCAAGCTCATTTCTTTGCAGATTTTCTAGAGACTCAAGCCCTGTGTCTTGATCATCTGAACGATCTGCAGTTTGAAGCTGGGGTCGAAAATTCTTCTGGATTTAGAGTTGCTCACGTTAGTTGCCGTTTCGTTTTGACAACCTATCGTTGTGTCTTTTTAAATTAGGTGTATGGTCCCGGAGAGTCGTGACGTTATTCTGTCCACCGAGGAGGAAAAAGCGTTATGGCAAACATGCTTCATGGCAGCGCCCGAACGACGCCGCGAGTTCGAGCCAGCTTCCCAAAGGTCGAAAGAAAAGACCAGCACCCTGGCCCAACGATATGGGCTAAGCCGTACCACTGTTACAAAGTGGCGATCCCGCACTACGACTGCAGACGCACGCATGGGCCCAGCACAGCCTAAAAGTATCGTGCTGAGTGCTGCCGAGGAAGCGGTCATCGTGGAGTTCCGTCGAAGAACGTTGCTTCCTTTGGACGACGTGATGGGGTGCTTGCTTCGCCATGGCATATCGCGATTACCAGCGAGCGAGATAAAAACTACTGGCAGGGGAAAGTTTGCGCCGACCGAAATCGGCTACGTGCACATCGACATTGCCGAGCTACGCTTGGCCCAAGGCAAGCTCAGTATGTTCCTGGCCGTCGACCGGGTTTCAAAGTTCACCTATGTGGAGTTTCGCGATGACATGGGAAAGATGAATGGCGCGGACTTTTTACGTGGCGCCATCCAAGCCTTCCCCTACCGAATTCACACCGTCCTCACCGACAACGGCATGGCCTTTGCAGACCTGCCCAAGAACCGAAACAAGCCCATCCATGCCTTTTTGGGCATGCACATCTTTGGCCGGGTCTGTAATGAAAATGGCATCGTGCACAAGTTGACCAAGCCCTATCACCCCTGGACCAACGGGCAGGCCGAGCGGATGAACCGCACCATCAAGGATGCCACGATCAAGGCCTTCCACTACCCGGACCTGGAAAGCCTGCAAGCCCATGTGCTGACTTTCGTCTGCGCCTTCAACTTTGCCAAACACCTCAAGGCGCTCAAATGGAAAACCTCCTACCAGACCATTGTTGACGCCTGGCAGAAAAACCCGGCTATATTTAAAACCGATCCCCGTCACCTCATCCCGGGACCATACATCTAGTGGGTTTTCTGTCACGGCTAAAAGCCAGAACCGTACTGCGCTTTGGCCGACGGTTCTCTCAAGGTTGAGACACCCGTGGGCAGCCGCCAATTGTCAGATGCGCCCGAATCCACCGGCCTACCAGATATCGCCGGTCAATCAGAGAAGTTTTTCAAATCAATGGCCTTAATCATTGCCTGCAAGGTCTTGATGCCATCCTCGCCGAGTGCGTGCAGCGGTGCGCGCGGCACGCCCGCTTCAAATCCTCGCAAGCCTAGACCAGCCTTGATGGTGGTTGGCAAGCCTCCTTGCAAGATGAATCGAAGAATTGGAAGCTGGGTATAAAACACCTTTCTGGCGTTGTCCATATCGCCCGACATGCACGTTTCATACAGAGCTTTCGGCCAGTCAGGAATCAGATTTGGAGCTGCGGTGCACCAGCCTACCGCGCCAGCAGCGAACGCTTCCAATGCAAGCGGGTTGCTTCCATTGAAAAAAGGGATGCTCCCGTCAGACAGTTGCATCAGCGTGTGCATGCGCTGGATGTCGCCGGAGCTTTCCTTGACCATGGTAGCGTTGGATATCTCCCTGACCATCTTGACAATCAGCTCGGGCTTCATATCGACGCCGCTGGTCGCCGGGTTGTTGTAGACCATCAGGGGAACGCCAATGGATTCGGATATCGTGGCGTAATGAAGAAAAATTTCATCGTCCGATAGCTTCCAGTATGAAACCGGCAGTACCATCACTGCGTCTGCCCCAGCTGCCTCTGCAAATTTCGCTTTGCGAACCGCGTTGCGGGTCGTGAGATCGGAAATTCCCACAATGACCGGCAAGCGCTTGTTGACTTGTTTGATGGAAGACTCGGCGACCGCGTCCCATTCATTGTCGTCGAGGTACGCGCTCTCACCGGTACTACCCAGCGGAGCGATTCCATGCGATCCCCGCTCCACAAGGCGATCGATGAGGCCACGCACAGCCATAAGGTCTACGGCTCCCGTGACCTTATCGATCGGAGTGACTGGGTAAGAAATAATGCCTTTGAAGTTAGTGGTCATGTTGTATGTCTGGTTAATTTCAGGATGATCGAAAAAGTACGCGTTAAGCCCATCAGGCAGGGTTGAGACAGTCGGAATGCCGACCTGTACGCAGCGTGCGGCGTGCGTAGTAAGCAAAAGCAGCTTCATTGCTGAGTATTCCGGTGAACGTGACCGCTGATTCCGGCAACGTGACCGGTATTCCGGCGAACGTGACCGGGGGTCGGTGTTGCGCGTTTTGATTTTA
>NZ_JAXCHR010000056.1:0-2694 GCF_035984465.1 Polaromonas sp. CG_9.5 | reverse complement strand
TGCGTATTCCGGCGATCGTGACCGACGATTCCGGTCGATCGTGACCGGTCGCGCAGCGTGAAGTGTTGCGCGCTCAAATTGTAGGGGCAGCGGTCACGATGGGTCCGGATTGATCTCCTTTTTGCTGCGTTTTTGGCTTTTGCCGTAGAGACTCGCCCGTCAGGGTGAAACGGTGATTTCGCTGCATCACGCGGTCCAAAATGGCATCGGCAATCGTGGCATCTCCCACCCAGGCATGCCAGTGCTCTATGGGCAACTGGCTGGTGATGATGGTGGCTTTGCTGGCGGCCCGGTCATCAATGATCTCCAGCAGATCGGCCCGCGTTTGGCTGTCCAGGCCGGTCATGCCCCAGTCATCAAGGAGCAGCACATCGGTTTTGGCCAGTTGCAGCAGCCACTTGCCAAATGTGCCGTTCCCGTGGCGGATGCGCAGCTCTTCTGCAAGCCGGGGTACACGCTGGTACAGGGCCGAGTGGCCACGCCGGCAGGCGTACTGCGCCAAGGCGCAACCCAGCCAGGACTTGCCCGCCCCCGTGGGGCCGGTGATCAGCACGCTGTGGCCGCTGTCAATCCAGTCGCCCAACGCCAGGCTCATGAGCGCCTTGCGCTCCAGGCCCCGCCCGGGGCGCGTATCCAGGTCCTCGATGGATGCCTGCGGGTACTTCAGACGAGCCTCCTTGAGCAGGCGCGCCTGACGCTTGTCATTGCGAAAGTAGACCTCGCGGTCCACCAGCAAGGCCAGGCGTTCTTCAAAGCTCATGGCCGTCATGCCTGCCTGGGTGAGCTGCTCTTGCAAGCCTGCTGCCATGCCGTTGAGCTTCAAGCCGCGAAGCTGCTCCAAAGTAGTGTTCATCATCATGGGTATTCCTTTTGTTGGGTCGTCTTGCGCTGTGCCGGATGTGGCTGCGGGCATGGCCGGCGTCACTGGTAATAGCCCGGCCCGCGCACATGCGCGTGCACCGGACTGGTCCACTCCGGCGTGGCGACGGGCACGAGCAGATCGCGTCCATTGGCCAGGATGTCGCGCACATGGGCGCTCTTGGTGGTGCCCAGTTCCAGCGCGATCAGGCAGGCCGCTTCCAGGCGCGGCTTGCCGTAGCGCCTGGCCAGCGAGAGCAAGGCAAGGCAAGCGCGGTAGCCGTGTTCGGGATGCTGGCGCTCTTCGAGCAGGCGCGTGACGATGCGCCCGGTCGCCACGCCGATGCTCGTGCCCCAGTGAATCAGCCGCTCGGGCGTCCACTCCAGATGCGCCCGGTGGGCCGCTGACAGGTGCTCGGGCACCGTGGTGAAGCCGCCCTTGTGCGCGCAGCGCAGGTGACACGCTACGCGCTCGCCGCGATGAACAATCTCCACCGCGCGCGCGGTGATCCGCGCTTCCAAAGCAAGACCGACCAATGAGTGAGGAACGCTGTAGCGGTGGCCTTCAAACTCGACGTGCTGGTCAATGTGAACGCGCACGGTCTTGTAGACCGCCAGCTCCCAGGTCTGCAGCGGCAAAGGCTGCAGGGCCGGTGCGTCGAGTTCGGCAAACGAACTGGCGCGGCATCCGGGCAGCTTTTGAAACGGCTTGGCGTTGAGTTGCACCAGGAGCGGGCCGATGGCCTCGTTGACGTCATCGACGCTGTGAAACTGCTGGTGGCGCAAGCGCATCAAGATCCAGCGCTCCACCACCTGCACGGCAGACTCGACCTTTCCTTTGTCCTGCGGGTGATAAGGGCGTGCTGGCAGCACCGAGGTGCCGTAGTGGCGCGCAAAGTCATGCACCGTCTCGTTCGCCCTGGGCTCGTAGCGGTCGGGGTTGGCAATCAACGCCCGGGCATTGTCCGGCACGATCAGCAGCGGCACGCCGCCGAAGAAACGCAGCGCCTGCGCCGTGGCCCCGAGCCAGTCGGCCGTGGTTTCGCGCGCCGTGGCGTAGGCGAAGGTGTAGCTCGACGCGCCCAGGGCGCCAACGAAGATGTGGGCGCGGCTGCCGTCCGACAGGGCCACAGTAGGTCCAGCGTAGTCGATGAACAGCTTCTCGCCGGCGCGGTGGATCTGGCGCATCGAGCGCTTGAGGCTTTTGGCAAAGCGACGGTAGTTCTCGCAGAACTGCGAGTAGCTGTGGGTGGTTTCCCCTGGGTGCTGGCTGACGTGCTCTTGCCACAGCAGCATCAGCGTCATGCCTTTGCGCCGGAGTTCCTGGTGCAGGCGAACGAAGTCGGGCCGCACAAAGGCGCTGGCTCGCTGGGGTGTGCCCGCCAGGCGGCTGTGCAGGGCGGCCTCGTCGAGCACCTGTACCTGGCTCCAGTCCAGCTTTGCTGCACTGGCCAGGGCCACGTATTTGGCAACGACGCCTTTGGAAACGCCCAGGGCTGCGGCGATGCGCTCATGCGAGAGATGGGCTTCGAGTTTGAGACGCAGGACGTCCTTGATTTTGCGCATAGTGATCCTTCGGGTATCGGGCATGCTGGCTCCAGCAAAAAGCTGGCAAGGCTACCCGTATCGGTTGAGAAGAAATATGCGCAGCACCACACGCTGCTGGTCGATGCCATTCTGGTGCCATGACCATCGATTCCGGCCTCGTGACCGGTCATTGCGGTCAAGGCAAAAAATCGGTCACGATCGACCGGAATCAGCGGTCACGACAAACCAGAATCGCCGGTCACGATCCGCCGGAATGACCGGTCACGATCGACCGGAATACCCACTCGC
>NZ_JAXCHR010000055.1:0-3602 GCF_035984465.1 Polaromonas sp. CG_9.5 | reverse complement strand
GTCCGGGTTAAGTGCACACCATCGTGGTGGGCAACTCCCCGGATACTGCCCGGCTCATCAACCCGGCGCAAGAATGGTGTTCGTCGGACGGTTACAAGCTACACGCCACGCCGGGTTTCGTTTATGCGCAACACCGTGCCGACGGTGTCTACCGCCGTACCGACTGTCGTGACCAAAAACATCGGTCACGTTCGTCGGAATCAGCGGTCACGTTGCCGGAATCCTCCCGGTCACGTTCACCGGAATGTCGGTCACGATCCCGGAATCACCGGTCACGTTGAACCGGAATACTCAGCCACACTTGGGACACCTATGCACCTTGGATACGCCCGCGTCAGCACAGACGCACAAGACCTAACCAACCAACGTGCTGAGCTTGCCGCTGCAGGTTGCACAAAGCTGTTTTCCGAAAAGCTCACCGGGGCGCAGCGCGACCGCCAGGAGCTGGGCCGGATGCTGGACCACCTCCGAGCTGGCGACGTTGTGATCGTGACCCGGTTGGATCGACTGGCACGCAGTACACGCGACCTGCTGGATATTGCCGAACGCATTCAGGGCGTAGGTGCTGGCCTGCGCAGCCTTGCAGAACCATGGGCCGACACCACCACACCAGCAGGCCGCATGGTGCTGACTGTTTTCGCCGGCATTGCGGAGTTCGAGCGTTCGCTCATCATCGACCGCACCAAGACTGGCCGGAAAGCCGCCATGGCCCGCGGTGTGAAATTTGGACCGCACCCTACCCTCACCCCGGCGCAGATCGACCACGCCCGCCAACTGATCGACCAGGACGGGCGAACCGTCAAGGATGCCGCTGAGTTGTTGGGTGTCCATCGCTCAACCCTTTACCGAGCGCTCGACAAAACCACAGAAGCAAGACTAAAAATAGCACCTTAAAAGATTGTCATAAAAACCTAATTGAATATATGTATGATACGTTTTTAATATTAAAAAAGGTTAATTATGATTATTACGGTAGGCAACACCAAAGGTGGTGTTGGTAAGACAACTCTAGCTGTGAATCTGGCAATTGCGCGGGCGCTGGCGGGACGTGACGTGTGGCTTATCGATGGCGACCGTCAGGGAACTGCACAGACTGCTATCAGTATTCGAGCCGATGCTGGCCATATTCCTGGCATCGCATGTGCGACTTACCCGGACGGGCCGACGCTTCGCACTCAAGTTCAGCAGCAAGCGGCCAAGTTCGACGACGTGATCATCGACGCAGGCGGACGAGACTCGACAGCGCTACGAGCTGCTTTGGTCTTGTCCGATGTCCTCCTAGTGCCGTTCCAGCCACGAAGCTATGACGTATGGGCGCTCAATGACATAGCAGCCTTGGTTGATGAAGCTCGTAGTGTGCGGGACGGCCTGCGAGCTGTTGCGATCCTGAACTGCGCAGATCCAGGCGAGGCATCAACGGACAACGCTGAGGCAGCCGCAGCCGTGGCAGATATTCCCCAGTTTGAGTACCTCAATACACCGATCCGCCGCCGCAAAGCGTTTGCCAACGCGGCAGGGCAAGGACTATCGGTTTTAGAAATCAAACCAAGCGATAAGAAAGCATTCGACGAGTTAAATGCACTTGTTAACGCATTATTTTAATATCATAATAATATTATTTAAATACTTAGGTAATACGCAATGACAATCACGAAACCAAAGCCTAAAAGTACCCAAACCGCTGATTCTTTTATTTCTGGTGCACCAGATGCCGAGGTGAAACCAAGAGGCGTAAAGAAGGGAAACAAGCAGCAAATCAGCCTAACTATCGCGCCGACGTTGCTGGTCAAAATTGATGAGTTGGCAGCTGAACTTGGGCAGTCCCGCGCAGCGGTCATCAACATGGCGATTTATCGCGCCGTTGAACATGGTTTAACCATTGATGGCTTGCGCAAGGCCTAAAACAACGTTAGGTCAACAAAGTGAAGCAAGTCAGCAAAATGATGGAGCAAGAGTTAACGGCGGCAGAGTTACTGACCTGGCGTGAAGGATACAGGGATCACCTGATCGCTAAGGGACTCTCATTAGCCGATGCCGCAGCCGTCGCTGCTAAGGTTGCATATAGGTCAGATATGTACACGACGCCAGACTTTTTCCTGCTCACGCCTCCGAGCGACCGCAGGCCGGTCAAAACCAAGCCAGTCAAAGGTGAAAAGATCAATCTTGTGCCGGTCAGCATCACGCCAAAACCCAAAACGAAGGCACTCACGCCGCGTGACGAGCGGCTAATCAAGACCGCTGCGGTGATTGCTGCTGAGCGCCCTGACGACGAGGATCGGGCATACATGCACTCGATCATGTGCCAAGTGGGGTTGCCCAGGTCGAAAGTCGAGGGGACATCGTTTGAGCGGACATCCGGCGGCGTGGCTCTTCTTGTTGAAGCCGGCAAACTTTGGGATGGGATGCGGTTTGTGCAACAGCCAATACCTTACGGCCCAATGCCACGTCTGATGCTTGCATGGATGAACACCTACGCGGTGCGTAACAACACGCCAGAAATACCTGTTGGAGACAGCGCAAGTGAGTTTCTGCGGATGCTTGGGAAAAACACCAATGGGGGGAGGAACGGTGCCTTCCCAGCTTTTCAAAAACAGGTGCAAGCGATTTCTGCGTGTCGGATGACATTAGGTTTTAACGCCAATGGCCGCGCTCACACGTACGAAGGCAAGCCGATTAAACATTTTGATGCGTGGATCGCAAAAGATGGAGAGCATCGTCCGTTTTGGCCGGGGCATGTAACGTTCTCGCAAGACTATTTCGATACTTTGAAAGATCATGCCGTGCCAATTGATTTGCGGGCCTTTATGGAGCTAAAAGGCTCTGCTTTGGCGATGGACGCATACACCTGGCTTGCGCAACGGCTACACCGTATCTCTGGCCGTCCAATGGTCTTGCACTGGCTTAGCTTGCGTGAGCAGTTCGGCCAAGAGTATCAAGGGAAAGACCCAGACAAAGATTTTAAGAAGAAGTTCTTACCTGCGTTGCACGCTGTTTTAGCTGTTTATCCGCAGGCAAAAGTCAAACAAGTAACTGGTGGACTGATGTTGATGGCATCGCCACCTCCGATACCTTTCAATGACAAGTAGCGGATTTTTCCACGCCTAATCAGACCCCCTCCAAGCCACCTGTCAAGGTGGCTTTTTTAATTGTGATCAACGCTGTGATTTGCGCAGGTTATCCACGCCTAATCAGACCCCCCAAGTACGCCTAATCAGACCCCCCTAAGCCAAAAAATCACGCCTAATCAGACCCCCTTGAGTACGCCTAATCAGACCCCCCCTAAACCGATAGGTGGTATCCGATATGTATTCCTATAGATTTACCTATAGTAAAAGGACCGACTTTTGTGGATAACTGGCCGACCAGTGAAATACGCATCTCCTCCAGTCCCCCAAAGGGGGAGAAAAAGAGGCGCTTGCGCGCCTACCCCCGAACAACCAGGGGCCAAGGCCCCTCGCGCAGTAGTGCTGACCCATTTATCAAGGCCCCAAGGGGCCGAACAGGTCCCTGACCTTGCCCCCAGAAAACGTATCCCTTGCTGAGTGGTTCAATTCAGACAAGGAAAACGAAAATGACAAAGACATCAAGGGCCAAGTACACGC
>NZ_JAXCHR010000054.1:0-3752 GCF_035984465.1 Polaromonas sp. CG_9.5 | reverse complement strand
TCTCTTCGTTTCCATAGTGCCCACTTGTTTGTTTCGTGGACACTATGTTTGACCGCTTTCTTCTCAGTCTCAAGATGGCATGGCCAGCCGCTTACGAAGAACCCGAAGAGTTGCCAGCTTGGCAATCTCTTCCCGGTCAGCGCAAGCTCTTCAAGATTGAAGAGCTTGCCGAGAAAACACAGTGGTTGAAAGACCTTTCGGGCGACAACCAACAGGCCTTACTGAAATCCCTCAAAAAACTCGAAAAAAAGGGGCCTTGGCGCAACGTCTCAAAGGCCCCCGTGCCAGAAGTGCTGGATGCCTTACATGCAGATTTCCCGAATTTCAGCGCAGTGACCACGCTGATTCAGCAGCGTCTTCTGCTGTGCGGCCTAGCACCGGACAAGCACATCAAGTTGCCCCCAATCCTTCTGAATGGGCCGGCCGGGGTGGGTAAAACCGCCTACTGCCAGCGTCTCGCCGCGCTACTTTTGCTGCGGTTCGAAAAAATTGACCTGTCATCGGCAGTCGCCAGTTTCACCATGACGGGACTGGATGCCGGCTACGGCTCTGGCCATCCTGGCCGGATTTGGGAGTCACTGCAAAACGACAGCCTCAGCGTGCTGTGGCTGCTCGATGAGCTCGAGAAAACAAATTCAGAATCCAGACATGGGGGAAATCAGTATCTTCTTGGTTTGTTGGAACCGGTATCTGCGGAACGGTTCACCGACAACTGCACCTTGCTGCCGATCGACGCTTCGTGGATCTGCTACATCGCCACCAGCAACAGCAAAGAACTGATCGACAGCCCGTTGCTGAGCCGGTTTGAAGTGTTCGACATCCCTGCTCCCGATGCTTCGCAATTGCGTGCAATCGTTTCCAGTATTTACCGGGACATTCGTCATTCGGAGGCCTGGGCCCCGGCCTTTGGCGAAACGCTGGGTGAAGAGGTCATCAACGCCTTGAGCGGCTACACCCCGAGGGAGATTCGACGTCTGCTGATCAATGGATTTGCAGCAGCCGCAGGGCAATCGCGTCGCATCCTTCAGGCCGGAGACATCCGCGCCAAGACTGATTTGCACATTGGTGCGGACCGCCGCATCGGCTTTTTCTAACCGCTACCACCCCACCCACCAAGGAGCTAGACATGGCACACGCGAATATTGTGAACAACGAATTGGTCGATGACGACCGAATTCCGATGCGAGATCTGCCGTTTGCAGCTCGAACGGCTTCGAAATTCTGTGAACAGATCGGGCAGCTTGCAGCGGCACGGAACCAAATTCCGGCTGGCTGGCAGAGCATCTTTGATCACGCACTTCGTAGCCTGAGGGCGGTAGATTGCCCAAAGCGAGACGGAATCGAGTTGTCGGAGATTGCCTTCGGCCGTGGATCCCTGAACATTGAGGTCTACTACGCCCCCGTCGACAAGGTCGTTCGCGGGATTTTGAACTGCTTGAGCAAACGCACATGTTGCACTTGCGAAGTGTGCGGGCGTGGATACGGTGCCGTCTGTCGCCACAGCCGTTACCGAACGCTGTGTGCAAGCTGCTATGTGCAGACGGACTTGGCCAATGAATTGCAGCGCTGGTTGAGTGATGGCGGCGCAAATAGTGCGTACAGGAACAGGCCACTCATTGAAGTTGATAGCCTGCCGATCAATATTCGGCTTTTGATTCCTGAAGGCCGGGTGAGGCGTTTGCGATTGGTTTCGGATGACAGAGAAATCACTTATGTCACCCCGGACACGGTCACAGCGCATCTGAAAACACTGGCGGCCATGAAGCGATGCCTGGACCAGTCTCAAGGTTCCTAGTTGGTCTGCCCTGCAATACGCAGGGAACCCGCAGCACAGAACAGACGGTGGCGACCCAAGGTGTCAACGGGAGTGCCGGGTCTTTGTCTGTTTTAGAAAGCTGCCAGATTGGCTGGCATGGCGGCCATGTCAATGTGCATTTGGAGACGCAAGGCGTAAAAGGCAGCCCTCAAGTGTTAATTGACACTTGAGATCTCCCCTTTTCAAGGTGATGTGCACGTTTTGGAAATTGTTTTCCACCCTTGACGGTCCATTCCTCAAGAACTTCAATGGCTCGAGCGACTGGGGACCCAAAGTTTCTTGCCTTGTTGATCATTGGGGACGAGCGATGAGGGCTGACGGGCGCCCGTCAGCCTGGCCGGCACACGCCGGCCACCCGCACTGAGTTGCAATGCACTGTCTTTAACCTGCAAGTAATGCAAACCCTCCCCATCCCGGCGCTGTGTTGGTGAAGGACTAGCGCTTTTGGACAACATGTCTTCACCTCATTTTCAGTTGGCTCGCTTTCTTTTTACGCCAAGACTGACCGCAATTTATTTTTTTTCAAAGGACGCACTTCTCGGGGAACTTCCACACTGTAGCCGCTGACTTGCATAGGCTTAACCTTGCGACCCCCGCCCTTACGGAACCCGTACAGCCTTTGGGTCTCCGCCACAGAATGGCCCATACACGCCCCAATTTCTTCTACGGTATGTCCGCTATCGCGCAACATTGTTGCAAATGCATGTCTGTACACGTACGCGGTCGCAAACGGTACGCCTTTAAGTACGCGCTTACTTATGCGTTGCAAAGACTTGCGCAATCCGTCTTTACTGTCGATTTTCACGGTAAATGATCTCTGGTCATGCAGTCGATTGGTCCAGTCGTCTGCCAGCAGTGAAATCGGCACAGATATTTTCCGCCAAGGCTGGCCTGCCGCTTTTGTGACTTTGGCACCGTGTACTTTGAATGTAACGGTTTGCGGTTCGCTACGAGTCACCGTGACGCCCTGCTCTAACTCTTCCGGTCGGCAACCAATCAGCTCCAAAATTCGCTGTGCGTCAACGTATTTGGTACCGGCTGCGCCCTCCCGCATGAGGCTCACCCAATTGGGGTATTTTTTGGCGATGACTTTGAGATCGCGTTTTTTCGATTCGCCCACAGGCAGGCTGAATCCTTGAATGGGCTTGGGGACTTGACGGGTATAGGTATAAACCGCCTCATAGACCTCCTCCAGTTCTGCAATCAGCTCCACGGATTTCAACCAAGGCGCCCCAAACTCTTGGGCACGCTGATGGCGATCTTGCTGACTCAACAAGTCCCTCAATTTCTGACGCAGGTACCAACATGCAGCTGCTTTGCACGCACGGAAAGAATTGGCCTGCCCCGCATACACGTCAAGTGAATTGATCCATCGCTCCACTTCACATGGCATCTCGCCTGCATCCATCATGGACAACAAGTGCTGGGCCTTTTTTTCGTAGTCCTTTGCTGAATCCGCTTTGATTTTTGAGTCGGCGACTAGCTCCCGAACCCGGGCGATGATCTCGAACGCTTGCACTTTGGCGATCTGGGGGCCAGCGATCCCGGGGTATTGCATGGACAGCAATGCGTCCACGCCCAATTCAGAGGCTGACGCAGCGTGATGTGCCTGCTGCGAAAGTAAACGTTTGGCTGCCTCGGCCCGATGAATCACTTGCTTATCACCGACGAGAAGTTGCATTTTTGTTTCCGTTTGGATTGCATTTGCGATGCCGTAACAGATCGAAGCCGACTACACCACGGGTCATTTCATGCCCCGTCGTGATGCGATGGTGCCGCCTGTACACACCTTGGAAGCAAGCGACCGACTTTAGTCGTCGCTTGCTTCCAAGGTGTGCACATTGACCTTGCCCCCAGAAAACGTATCCCTTGCTGAGTGGTTCAATTCAGACAAGGAAAACGAAAATGACAAAGACATCAAGGGCCAAGTACACGC
>NZ_JAXCHR010000053.1:0-3893 GCF_035984465.1 Polaromonas sp. CG_9.5 | reverse complement strand
CCCGATGCAGTTTGAGGAAAACTGGCTTGCGGCTCAGGCCCATCAAGCCCGTTCATGATCTCGGTTATGGGATACGGAATCCAGGGGCAAGGTCATTCATACATGCCCATTTCAAGCCTCCCACGGATTGATGATCTGCACACCGGCTGCGTGGAAAGGCGCGGTGTCGCGAGAGGCGACGATGAAGCCGCGCGAGGCCGCGATGGCGGCGATGTAGCCGTCCGGCGTTGGGAAGCCTCGCCCGCTGGTCCTGGCCCTCACGGCCAGCTCGGCATAGTGCCTGGCCGCCTCGGTGTCAAAGGGCAGCACCCGGTCCCGAAACAGTCCGAGCAGGCCGTCAAGCGCCTTGGCCAGCATGTCCTTGCGCTTGCCCTCCGGCAGCGCCGCGATGCCAAACAGCAGCTCGGCCAGCGTCACGCTGGACAGGTAGAGCGTCTGGGCGGCTTGCGCGTTCAGCCAGGCGCGTACGGCCGGATGCGGCTCGGGCTTCATCGCCTCGGAGACGACGTTGGTATCGAGAACGATCATTCAAACCCCAGCGGCATGGCCGGTGCCCGGTCGCTGAGCCGGTCGAAGACCTCGAAATCCTCGTTGGTCAGGCCCATGTCTCGGCTCAACTCCGCGAGCGCATCGCCCAGGCGAACGCGCGTTTCTGGCTTGACGGCGATGGCCAGGATGGCGCGAACTTCGGCCTCGGTGCTGCGCCCATGGAGCGCGGCCTGCATCCGCAAGGCGCGATGCACGTCGTCGGGCAGGTTGCGTACGGTCAGCATGGCCATTGGCGTCACCTCATAAAAATACATTCAATGCCGTCATTTTACCTAATTGAATGCAATGCAACACGTAAAGGGTTGTCATCACGCAAAACAGCTTTTGACGACACACCTCAACCCGCTTCAAAAGACCGGGCGCCAGTGACTGGTTCAAATGGCGGGTGATTGACATGACTGCTTGTGCTTGCCCCAACCGATTTCTGGCTTGGCTGGCATCTTGAAGCCAAAACAAGAAAAAGCGAAAGCGTGACGGTTCCTGGCCGAAGGAGCCGTTTCGAGTGACTTGTCGAACGCAAAATTGCCACAGACTGGACCCCTTGAGGCGCTGATCTTTGGAGCCTGGAAGCCGGACAGCCTTGAGGATTTGACAGCGCAGAGAATGACAGCTACCATGAGTAGAGTAAAAGGAAAATATTATAGGAGCAAGGGCTAATCTCGCTACGCTCAATTTCCCCGACTTTCGCTTCGCTTTCGTCGCCGGTCCAGCTGCGCTGGCCGGTTGAACACCCAAGACAAAACAGCCAACAGCCAACAGCCCAATGCCCAAACCGCCGCGCGCCCAGCCCAGCAAATCGCCTTCACCGCCCCCAACGCCCCGCCGCGGCCGCACGCCCAAGGCCCCGGAGTCGCTGCAACGCCACCTGGTCGCGTGCCGCCTGACCGACGCCGAGCTCGCGCAGCTCGACCTGGGCCGCGGCGTGCTCACCCGCGGCGAAGGCCTGCGCCAGCTCGCATTGGCCCGGCGCCTGCCCCCCGGCATTCCCGAGGTCAACCGCCAGGCGTATGCCGAGCTGGCCCGCGCCAGCGCCAACCTGAACCAGCTGTCCCGGCGCGCCAACATCGAGGGCCAGCTCGAGGTTGCCGCGCTGTCGGCCACCCTCGCAGCCTTCCGGTTGGCGCTGCTCGGCGTGACGCCGGCCACGCTGGACGCCGCCGAGGCAGAAGGAACTGAAGAGGAAAGTGAAAAAGACGATGACAGGCCAGGGGAAAACGTCGACGCCGCCCCCCCAGGCGAGGCAGGCGCCGAAGGCCTCAATGACCCGAACCCAGGGCAGGCGCCCCCATGAAAGGCATGCAAAAGATCAGCCGCGGCAGCGGCTTCAAGGGCGTGCTCAGCTACGCATTCGAAGGCAAGGACCAAGAAGTGGGGCACGGCCGGCTGCTGGGCGGCAGCATGGCCGGCACCACGGCGCGCGAGCTGGCCGCTGAATTCCGGGCGATTGCCCGCCTGCGGCCCGACATCGCCCGGCCCGTGTGGCACAACAGCTTGCGCATGCCGGCCGGCGAAGACATCAGCGACGCGCGCTGGAACGCCATTGCCACAAGCTATTTGAAACGCATGCGGTTTGATGTGAAGCACACCCAGTACGCCGTGTTCAAACACGACGACGCGCATGTGCACCTGGTGGTCAACCGCGTCATGACCGACGGCAGCGTCTTTCTGGGGCGCAACGAAAACCTGCTGTCCACCAAAGTGATCCAGCGGCTGGAGCACGCCTTCAAGCTCACACTGACCCCGGGCCCCACCTACAGCGCCGAGGGCAAGATCGTCATGCCCGAACGGTCCAAGCCCAGCAAGAACGAGCTGGAGCAGGCCCTGCGTTTGGGGGAACTGCCCGCACGCCTGGCGCTGCAGGCGCGGGTGGCGACCGCCCTGCAGGGCCGGCCCACGACGGGCGAGTTCCTGGCGCGGCTGGATGCGGCCGGGGTGCAAGCCGTGCCGAACATTGCCTCGACAGGGCGCATGAACGGCTTTTCGTTCGAATGGGACGGCATTGCCTTTACCGGCAGCCAGCTTGGGGCCG
Source organism: Polaromonas sp. CG_9.5 (assembly GCF_035984465.1). Taxonomy (NCBI): domain Bacteria; kingdom Pseudomonadati; phylum Pseudomonadota; class Betaproteobacteria; order Burkholderiales; family Comamonadaceae; genus Polaromonas; species Polaromonas sp. CG_9.5. The sequence goes on along the minus strand of NZ_JAXCHR010000053.1, from coordinate 1,315 downwards.
CATACAAGTGGGCGGCAATTGAAAAGGAAATCCAGTATGACCAAGCCGGAGACAGTCAAGAGCTTGCCCGACGCCAGGCAGAAGCACGCCACCGGCGAGCAGATGGCGCAGCTGCAAAGCCAGCTGGAGACGCAGCGTCAGAGCCTAGCGGCGTTGCAGCCGCAGCTGGAGCGCCTGCAGCAGCAGCTCAGCGCGCTGCCGCTGGAGATCTCGACGCTGGCAGCGGCGATCTGGCCGCTGGCGCAGGCGTTGCACGAACTCGTTCCGCTGGTTCAGTCCTTGACAGCGATGGACCTGGATCAGCGGCTCCAGGCAATCGAGGCGATATTGCCCCGGAATCCGCAGGGCCAGTTGCTGCCTCTGGCGAGCGAGGCAATTACGCTGTCAGCGGCGAAGACTTCGAAGGCCGCGACGGACAGCCTCGTGACGCTGGCCAAGGCTTTTCCGCGGGACGCCCAGGGGCATCTGAAGAAGGTGGCCAGCGAGGAGCTTTTGATCGAGCGAACGCAGCCCGGGCTTTTGAAGAAATTGCTCAGTTAGCCCTCCGGCAGGACGAAGATACCAAGCGCGAGGCGTGGCGCCTTCAAGCCGCTGCCTTGAGCGCGCCAGGCTACCGGCTGACGTTGACAGACAGCCTGCAGCCCTGGGGGGGCCTGCGCCCGGATCCTCTGGGCACCGGCCAGAGCGGGGACGAAAAAGAGATGAGAGAGGCACCCGCGCAGAGTTACAGCGCTGAGGAGGTGGCAGCCCTCATTCCAGAACTTTGCGTTTGCAGTGCACGGGGCTTCGACGTGTACCTCACGCCCGTGGATGAGGCGCATCACTACCTGGTGGTGCAGGGCGTGCGGCCAGAGCGTCTGGCCGGGCTGCGTGCACAAGGGTACAGGCCAGCGCTGGTGCAGCAGAGCGGCGAGGGTGATGTGCAAGTGGTCCTTAAAACATCCCGGGACGGCAGGCAAAACGGCGAGGACCGCCTGGTCGATACCCTGGCCCTGGCATTGAATCAGGAGTGGGCAAGTCAAAACGCACCGGCGGACACGCAAACTGGCAGACAAAGGGCCTTGCCGATGGCCGGCTTTGCCCTGCATGCGCCGGGGAAGAGTGAAAGCAATGCGAAGAGCGAAAAGAGGAGCGCGTTGACCGTCATCCTGGAAGCGCTGGGCCAATTTTGCAAGAAGACCCTGAAGCGCCTGACGGCGCTACGGCGCCAGTCTGACCATGATGGTAAGCGTCCGCCCAGTACCCGTATTGAAATTCAAGACTCAGTCTGGTGGAGCCACTGGTTGATTTCGGCCACGTCGAATGCGGCAGGGTC
>NZ_JAXCHR010000052.1:0-4062 GCF_035984465.1 Polaromonas sp. CG_9.5 | reverse complement strand
CACGATCGACCGGAATCAGCGGTCACGACAAACCAGAATCGCCGGTCACGATCCGCCGGAATGACCGGTCACGATCGACCGGAATACCCACTCGCAGCAACTGGCCGGCCAGCTCGGCGCTTTCGCAGTCAAACACCTGCCAGCCCACGATCTTGCGGCTGAACAAGTCCTCGAACAGGTACAGGTAGAAGTGCTGGCCGCGCACCTGGGTCGGCAGATAGGTGATGTCCCAGCAGAACACCTGATTGGGTCCGGTCGCGGCCAGGGCGCGGGGCCGGCTGCGCTTTTGCGCTGCACGCTCTGCGCGCCGATGGGTCAGCTGGCCCTCCTGGCGCAGCAGGCGGTACATCGTGGACTCGGACGCCACATAGACGCCTGTATCGCCCAGGCGAGGCACGATTTGACTCGGCGGCAGGTCCTTGAACGCTTCGCTGTTGAGCGTGGCCATCACGGTCTGGCGTTCGTCCTCGCACAGCTTGTTGGGCGGGCACACGTAGCGCCGCTTGCCTGATTCGCGCTGGTCCCCTTCAGGCGCACTCATGCGCTGCCAGCGCTGCACGCTGCGGCACGACAGGCCGATCTGGCGGCAAGCCGGTTGCAAACGCGCGCCGGCGGCGCAGGCTTTGTCAATCAGGCCGAGCAACTTTTGGCGCTGCTGGACGGACGTCATTTGTCCGCGCCCTCCAGCAGCGCCTTGAAGTTTTTTTGCAACACCAGCAAGGCGGCCACCTCGGCGAGCGCTTTCTCCTTGCGCCGCAATTCACGCTGGAGCTGCTCGTGCTGACGCTGCAACTCGCGAAAGGCGCCTCTCGCCTCGCGCGAAGCGGGCACGGCAGGGGTGCAAAACTCCTGGTGCCACTGCGTCAGCTGATGCTCGAACACACCATGCTCGCGGCACCAGCCGGCCCGGGCCATGTCCTCCAGTGCGTAGCTCTGCTGCAGCGCCATCAAACGCTGTGCGGGCATCCAGGCAGACGCCGGGCCGTCCAGTACAGCAGTTGCAGCGGACACCGGGTGGGCTGTCGTGCCGGTTTTCTTGCTTGCGCTTTGCAGCCACTTCCTGAGCGTGCCGGCGGACATGTTGAGCTCGCCGGCAACGCTGATAACGGAACGCGTGCCGCGATGCCTGGCTTTGAGCAGTGCCTGCTCTTTGAATTCGGGAGAGTGATGTGAATGCGGTGTTCTGGTCATGAAATGTCTCTGCCGGGCAGTTAGCCATTGAAAAATTGGACGCGACAACTATTCTGACTCCCGGGGGGACTTGCTTACGCGCCTGCCCGGCCACTTGAACAGCCGTATCGACGAGTTGCTACCGCATCGCTGGCAGGCTTTGGGCTGACGCTTCGCTAACCCGTAGCATATTTCGACAGGCATATTCAATATGCCATCGCTGGCCGCTTACTGTACATCGACAAACCCATGCGTGCTCATACGCTAATGCAGGCCATAGCGCGCGCTAACCGGGTCTATCCGGGCAAAGACTTCGGGCTCATCGTCGATTACAACGGCATGCTCAAGAGCCTGCGAGAAGCCCTGGCCCAATACGCGCTCGGTGACGATGGTGGCGCGGCAGAAATCGTCGCGCCGCTGGAAGAGCGCGTCGCCGCTTTGCATCATGCCATTCAGGTTACCGAGGAATACCTGCGCAGCATCGGCTTTGACCCCGCACAGTTGCTGGGCTCCACAGGTTTCACTCGCATTGAGCACCTGGCCAATGCGGTGGAAGCCGTTTACACCAGCGATGAAACCAAACGCCGCTATGAAATCCTCTGCCGGGTAGTGTTTAACAGATTTAAAGCCTTGCTGGTCGAGCCGTCCGCGCTGGCCTACGCAGAGCGGCACGACAACCTCGAAGCCATCTACAAAAAACTCACCGAGCGCCGCGACACCGCTGACGTTACCGAGCTCCTGAAAATTTTGCATCGCATCGTCAACCAGACGGTTCTGACTCAAGGCACCGGGGGTGACCAGGCCGCAGGCTTAACGATTGATCTGTCCCAGATCAACATGGAAAAACTACGCGATGAGTTCGGCAAAAAGATCAAACGCAAAGCCACCGTCATTGAAGACATCCGCCAGATCGTGGAAGAAAAGCTAGCCCAAATGCTTGCGCATAACCCGCTGCGTATGAACTACGAGAAAAAGTACCAGGAAATCATCGCCGCCTACAACCAGGACAAAGACCGAGCGACGGTAGAAGACACCTTCGCTCGATTGATTGAACTCGCCAACAGCCTCAGCGAAGAGCAACGTCGTGCTGTCGCAGAAGGTCTGAGCGAAGAGCAGTTAGCCCTGTTTGACTTGTTGACCCGAGACGACCTTACCAAGTCTGATCGTGAGCGAATCAAGACTGCCAGTCAGGCCTTACTTGCGGGTGTACTTGATGTCATTGCACCACTGGACCGATGGACAGAGAAGGAAACGACGCAGGCCGATGTGAAGACATTTATTTTGAATAACGTCTTCACCGAGCTACCCGACCTGCCCTACACCGAGACGGACAAGCTGCAAGTGGCGAATGGCGTATACCGCCACATTTGGCAGCAGAGCGTAAGTAATCAACTCCGACCGGGCGCCTCAGGTTGATTTCAAAAAGTCAGCATCTCAAGAGAAGCTGTAACTTTTTTCTGCACACCTTATAAAACAACTTCGCAGTTGGTGCCTAAGGCATGTATGCGATGACAGCTGTTGAATCGCCTATAGCCAGTTCCGCCAGACGAAGTTCGATATCGACTCAAAGACGAAAACGAGAACCAACATGAACTGATTGGCGGTTTGACTCGTTTATCACCCTGGCTGCTGCTCGGCACCACTTTCTGGAACAGATACTTTTTTCGCACGCAACCGCGGAGCAGGTGGATCTGAAGGTGTGTATTCCGCGAGCTCTTGGATCTGGCAGCCAAAGTAATGACAGAGGCGATCCAAGTTATCTGTAGAGGTATTGCAACCGCGTGGACTATTCATATTGGACAACGTCACTCTATGAATGCCGGTTGCAGCTGCGACATCCTCCAAGCGGACGCGCTCGCCCCTCTGAAAACTCAGCTTTGACAAAAGCTCCTTCACACGAAATCTGATCATTTTTCCATGATACATGTATATCAATAATGTATAAATGTTGTTATTTTGCTACAAACGACGTAATCCTACTAAATAAGCTCCTTTGCTAATTAAGTAGTTATTACACTACATTTATCAACAAACAAGGAGCTTTCGATGATCGTGGTCAACAACTCAGCCCAGTACCCTGCATCAGTGCAGTGCAATGTAGAAATCCAATTGCAAATTGCAGTTCACACCGCCGACAGCAGCTCCACCGAACGGTCACATACCGAGCGCTTGGAAATCCAGCGACAGGTCGACTACGCCTGGGCCGCCGGGTTTCTCGACGGCGAAGGCTGCGTCACTCTTGTTCGCGTTCGCCGTACTTGTGGCAACCGCACCAACTACAGAGCGCGCGTTCACGTTGTCCAGAACTGCCTGGAAACGCTGAATGCTTTCCGAGATCGGGTTGGAGAGAACAGCGTGTTGGCCCAGCTTACCCATCGCGACAGTTATACCCGCCCGATCTACCAGCTTATTTATGACGGCATTCATTGCCACCGGCTGCTGAAAAAGTTGCGACCACACCTGGTCCGCAAAGGCGCTGAAGCAGACGTCATTTTTGAGTTCTATCGCGACGGCGAACCGACTAGGCACTTTGGCCCTAAAGGGGTTCCGGCTGAAATTTGGCACCTTCGCGAACGCTGCTATGACGCCCTGCGCTGCCTCAAGTAAGCCCACGACCGCCCACCAAAACATCCCAATCATCTCCAAGACCATCGCAAAGAACACACTATGTTTGAAGATATCCAAGTCCCTAAATCGGTTCAGCTGCCAAAAGGCAGGCGCGCCTGTCGCCGCAAAGCAGAAGAACTGCGTGCTGCTTATCGGCTGCACCGTCAGTTCGCAGCCTTCGTTGAAGAACCGTAAGCGGCTCGTCATGGCACCTTGACCAGGCTTGCCGAAATATGCTGCGGGTTAGAGAAGAGTCAGTCCGCAGGCTGCCAGCGATGGGGCAGC
>NZ_JAXCHR010000051.1:0-4724 GCF_035984465.1 Polaromonas sp. CG_9.5 | reverse complement strand
AGCGTGTACTTGGCCCTTGATGTCTTTGTCATTTTCGTTTTCCTTGTCTGAATTGAACCACTCAGCAAGGGATACGTTTTCTGGGGGCAAGGTCATGTTTCCCGGAGTGAAGATTCGTGGTGGTATTTCGTATTGGTTATGGGGACGCGAACATAGTGGTGGCTGCGAGGTTGTCACCATGATTAGCAATGAAGGTGTGGGTGAGCCTGTCGTTCGAAATCTCGATGCTTACGACGTTTTTGTGCGTCGCAATGAGGCTGTTCGTATCCTTGAAAAAATTCGATCCTTTAGGGTTAGCGGGCAAGCTGAAGCTAGTCTTGGCGACCAAGTTTCTGCAAGAAAACCCTTTGGTCTGACGAATCAACGTGGTAGCGAGAAAAATACGGGAATTAACGAGCCGATCTTGTTGTATGGAAATCAGCAAACTTCTTACGTAGCGAGATCAATCATTACCAGTAACACTAGCTGGATTGATCAGTGGAAAGTCTTGTTGGTAAAGGCGCACGGGACAAGTGGCCGTGATGACGTAACCATTCTTGGCGAACCCGTAGTTGCGGGGCCGGGGACGGCATGTACTGAGACCTATTTAATAATTGGCGTATGTGAGTCGGAATTTGAAGCAAAAAACTTAGCCGCGTATATGCGAACAAGATTTGTGAGGTTTCTCGTATCGCTCCGCAAAATCACGCAAAACATTACGCGCGCCTCCTATCGGTTTGTGCCGAAACTTCCAATGGATCGCTTGTGGTCTGACAACGATTTATACGCACGATATGGCATCACTCTGGATGAGATTGCCTTCATCCAGTCGCTTATAGCGGAACGCCCCAGCAATGATGTGGGTGAATCTGAAGAGCGCAATGATGAATAAACCCACCATCGAAGAAATCCTCCTGCCCAAGCCCACGGCCCGCCTGCGCATTTACGCTTATTCGATTGCCGATACAGCGCACAAAGGCCTGTTGAAAATTGGCCAAACCACGCGCCATGTCAAGCAGCGCGTGGCCGAACAGCTCAAGACGGCGGCAATCAAAAACTACACCATTGCCCTTGACGAAGCCGCCGAACGCGACGACGGCACGCTCTTTAACGACCACGAAGTCCGCGCCGCGCTGATCAAAAAAGGGTTTGCCAACACCGAACTGGAATGGATGCGCTGCACGCTGAAGGACGTCAAAACCGTACTGGCCGAGCTGCGCACCGGCCAGCGCTTCAGCGGCTCGCACCATGAAACCTTTGGCCTGCGCAGCGAGCAGGTGGACGCCGTGAACAAGACGTTCGACTACTACCACTCGATCTGGGCCGAAGACCCGAAAGCCTCCCCGCGCTTTCTGTGGAACGCCAAGATGCGTTTTGGCAAAACCTTCACCGCCTACCATTTGGCCAAAAAGCTCGAAGCCAGGCGCGTGCTGGTGCTGACTTTCAAACCGGCGGTTGAAGATGCGTGGAAAACCGATCTGGAGAACCATGTGGACTTTGACGGCTGGCAATACCACTCGCAATCCTCGGGCAGCGACGAGACGCACATCGACCGCGACCGGCCAATGGTGTATTTCGGCTCGTTTCAAGACCTGCTGGGGCGCGATGGGGCGGGAAACATCAAGCTTAAAAACGAGTGGCTGCACACGGTGAACTGGGATTTGGTGGTGTTTGACGAATACCACTTTGGCGCTTGGCGCGACACCGCCAAAGAGTTGTTTGAGGGCGAGGACGATGCGGTTGCCAAAAAAGAAACCAAGCTGGAATACGCCGGTGCGCTGGACGGCATCAATGAAGACCTGACCGTGCTTTCAGGCCAGGAAACTGATTTTCTGCCCATCACGACCAACGCCTATTTGTACCTGTCGGGCACGCCGTTCAAGGCGCTCGCCACGGGCGAGTTCATTGAAGAGCAAATCTTCAACTGGACTTACACCGACGAGCAGCGCGCCAAAGCGGCATTTGCCGCCGAGCACCCCGACCAGCGCAACCCCTACGGCGCATTGCCGCAAATGCGCCTGCTGACCTACCAAATGCCCGATGAGTTGCTGGTGATTGCCAACGGGGGCGAGTTCGATGAATTCGACCTCAATGCGTTTTTTGAGGCTTCAGGCACAGACAAAGAGGCGAAGTTCAAGCATAAAGACGATGTGCAGAAGTGGCTGGACATCATTCGCGGCGGGCATGCCGCCCAGTCGGCTGAATTTTTGAAAGTGGGCACGCGGCCGCCGTTTCCGTATTCGGATGTGCGCCTGCTGCCTTATATGCAGCACGCATTCTGGTTTTTGCCCAATGTGGCGGCGTGTCACGCAATGGCGAATTTGCTGGCTGAGCGGAACAACACCTTTTGGCGCGATTACACAACCATCGTGGCCGCAGGTGCGGCGGCGGGCATCGGGCTGGAAGCGCTGCCGCCGGTGCGCCAAGCCATTGGCAGCGGCTTTGACAGCAAGACCATCACGCTGTCATGCGGCAAGCTGACCACGGGCGTGACGGTGGCGCAGTGGTCGTCCATCCTGATGCTGCGCAACCTGAAGTCTCCCGAAACCTACTTTCAGGCTGCGTTTCGAGTGCAGTCGCCGTGGTCAATTAAAAACCCGAACGGCGACAACCCGAACGAGGAAGAAATCCTCAAACCCGTGTGCTTTGTCTTTGACTTTGCGCCCACACGCGCGCTGCGCCAGTTGTCTGAGTACGGCATCGGCCTGTCGCCCAACGAGGCCAATCCCGAAAACGCGGTGAAGGACTTGGTGGCCTTTTTGCCCGTGCTGGCCTACGACGGCGCGAACATGACGCAGATTGACGCGGGCGGCATTCTGGATATTGCGATGGCCGGCACGTCGGCCACGCTGTTGGCACGCAAATGGGAAAGCGCGCTGCTGGTGAACGTGGACAACGGCACCCTGCGCCGCATTCTTGACAATCCTGAAGCGATGGAGGCGATGGAACGCATCGAGGGCTGGCGCGCGCTGGGCAACAACGTCATCGAAACCATCATCAACAAGAGCGACAAGGTCAAGGCGCTGAAGAACAAGGCCAAAAACAAAGACCTGTCAGACCGGGAAAAGAAGCAGCTTTCTGAGGAGGAGCGGGAATATAAGTCCAGGCGAAAGCAGATACAGGAAAAGCTTATCAAGTTTGCGACGCGCATTCCCGCCTTCATGTACCTGACCGACTTTCGCGAGAACACGTTGCAGGACGTCATCACCAAGCTGGAGACCGATTTGTTCATGACGGTGACGGGGCTGACGGTCAAAGACTTTAACTTGCTGGTGCAGCTCAAAGTGTTCAACACCGAGCAGATGAACCAGGCCGTGTTTGCGTTTCGGCGCTATGAAGACGCTTCACTGCATTACACCGGCATTGAAAGCCACGAAGGTCTGGCGCACTACGGGCTTTACGACACGGTGGTGGCGAAAGAGTGGCGTGCGGGCTGGCCTGCAATCAATAAAAGCCAAACAGGCCGCCAGCGCTTGATAGACGTGCGCTAGCAGCTATCAATTTTAGTTATTCACTGTGATTCCAGTGGCCAAATGAGTGGCGCTGAACGGGGCCAGCGCACCATCCTTCATGAATTTGGCCTGACGCGTGGCCGCTTGCCTCTCGAACATGCAGTTGCAAACTGCGCGCACCCTTCAAGCTCAGTCGTCAAACCCCCGAAACGTCGCCGCCTCGTCCACCGGCTTGCGCTGCGAGACCACGGCGTTGGCCGGAAAACTCTCGTCGGGCCAGCCCATGGCAATGCAGGTTTGAATCATCTGGTCGTCGGGAATGTCGGCCTCGGCGCGCACCACGGGCGACTGCATGATGCCCTGGCTGTTGATCACGCAACCCAGGCCACGCGCCCACGCGACATTGACAATGGAGTTGACCACACCGCCACAGTCAAAAGGCGCCACATCGCTGCCCTCAATAGATCGGTCATAGGTCACCACGATCGAGACCGGAGCGTCGAACTGGCGAAAACCGCGCAGCACCCATTCGTGCCGTTTGGCCTTGTTCTCACGCTCAATGCCCATGGCGGCAAACAGCTGTTTGGCCACGCCAATCTGACGGTCGCGGTGCGGGCCTGCGTAATCGGGGCCCAGACGAAACTCACGTGAATCGGGCACGCCCGCCAGGTTGCGCTCCACGTTGCCAGCGCGGATGCGGTCCAGCACCTCGCCGGTGACCACATAAAAATTCCACGGCTGGGTGTTGTACGAGGTGGGCGCGCGCATGGCCAACTCCAGCACCTCGCGGATGAGCGCCTTGGGAACGGGCTTGTTCAGGTAGCCACGAATACTGCGGCGCTGCTGGATGACGTCATCGAATTTCATGCGTGTCTCTTTGGAGTGGGGACGGTGGGGCGTTGCGGGTGGGCTGCCGTCCCATTTTGCAAGGGCGGCTTTGCCTCAAGGGTCAACTGTGTGACTCGCTTGGCGCGTGTTGTCTTTGCAATTGCACCGGCTTTGCTGCACCTGTGGCATCACACCGCCGATGCGCGCAATGGTGCTGAGCCCAAGCTGGCGGCTTCAATCGGCCCGGCTTTACAGCCTAGAAACTGCGGCGACCAATCGCTGGCAATGGCTGTCAATGGACTGCTTCCAGGCACTCGTGTGCGGCATGGATATACGGAACAACCCTTACCCGGCTGCGCTGGATTCAGCTGTTTGACCTTGCCCCCAGAAAACGTATCCCTTGCTGAGTGGTTCAATTCAGACAAGGAAAACGAAAATGACAAAGACATCAAGGGCCAAGTACAC
>NZ_JAXCHR010000050.1:0-5005 GCF_035984465.1 Polaromonas sp. CG_9.5 | reverse complement strand
CGGGTTAAGTGCACACCATCGTGGTGGGCAACTCCCCGGATACTGCCCGGCTCATCAACCCGGCGCAAGAATGGTGTTCGTCGGACGGTTACGCAAGATGGGCATGCGCAAAGGCCAGGGTTGGGGCCACCACGATGGCGGCATGCAGCGCAAGGGCTGAACCTGAAGATTTTGAAAGCACAATAAAAACTGCACCCTTTGCATGAATGCAAAAGGTGCAGTTTTTGTACTTTGTACGACGCTGGTTTTGTTATTTCTATAAACCAAAAAATAGTTTCTACTTGTGCTGTCTGGTATGAAACAAACTTTTGGCCTCTATTTCATACTGACAACAGGTCGTTTATTCGGGCAGCAAGATTGTCAAAGCCAATAAGACTTTGCCAATCTTGCGCCAAATGACAATGGGATTGCGTTGAATGCATACGTCATGCATACGTCATGCATGAGCCCAACGGTTCAACGCCTGCCCCGCACAGTTTTACTGCGTCTTGCCAGCACCTGGTCCGGAAGCATCAGGCGAGCCCTTCACGCCCGATCCAGTCATCGGCGAACCGTTTCCGCTGGTGCTATTCATGCTTTTGCTGGTTCCGGCAGCTTTTTTGCTTTTGGCCATATCCGTAGCAGAACCTGAGTGATCTGACATGCCGCCCATGGCTTTACCGGTCTTGGCACGCGAATGCTTCTTGGCTTTTTTGGTGTGCATAGCCTTCTTGCTGCCGTTCATGCCGGCGCCAGAGCCTGAAGCGTCTGCAGAACCTTGAACGCCTGAGCCTGTCATAGGCGACTTGGCACCTGAGGAGTTCATTCCTTTGGTGGTTCCCATATCGCCTTTGCTACCCATTCCGGCGCCAGGACCGGAAGCGTCGGGCGAGCCCTTCACGCCAGATCCTGTCATGGGCGAAGAACTTGCGCCATTGGCAGCACCAGTTTGCGCCTGAGCCATACCGCCCATCATGAGTGCTGCGGTGACAGCAAGGGTGAATGGAATAAATTTGATAGATGACTTGTTGAACATAAAAACTCCTTTTGAACTTGATAAGAATGCGCTTGCCACTTTGGGGCCAGCCAGAGCACTTAGCTAATCTACGCTTGCCTAATCGCCATTTTTGTCAGCGATACATATTTCCATGCGTAGGACACCAACCTTGCACAACATTTTTTAGATCAAAGACTGTCAGGGACAGGCCGAACGGCTTTAACGCGCCATTTTTTGAGTCACACAACATGGAGGCGGGCAAATAAGTTACTGTCCTACAGTTTCCTTGCCCCTGCAGAGAAACAATGCCTCACAGGTCTTTTTTGCCTCTTTCTGGTGTTTACTTTTTATGCAGCCCTTCATTCCCGACGCTTCTCCCACTTCAACACCTGCCCAGGCGCCCAACCCTGCTGCCCCGGTCGCACCCGATACCGACGCACTGGTGTCCTTCAAGGTGCTAACGGTCAACATCCACAAGGGGTTCACCTTTTTCAACCGCAAGTTCATCCTGTCCGAGCTGCGCGATGCGGTGCGCGCCGTGGGTGCCGACGTGGTGTTTTTGCAAGAGGTTGCCGGCAGCCACCTCAAGCATGGAAAAAAGTTTGAGAACTATCCGAACGAGCCGCATTACGAATACCTCGCTGACAGCATCTGGTCGCAGTTTGCCTATGGCCGCAATGCGGTCTACAACAACGGCCATCACGGCAATGCCATGCTGTCAAAGTTCCCGATTGTCAAATTTGAAAACCGCGACATCTCCATCAGCGGCCCGGAGCGGCGCGGCATGCTGCACTGCGAGCTGAAGGTGCCTGGCCATAGCCGCAATGTGCATGCCATTTGCGTGCATCTGGGGCTGATTGAAACGCACCGCACCCAGCAAATGAAGCTGCTGTGCGACATGGTGCGCAAGGAAATTCCGGCCCGCTCGCCGGTCGTGGTGGCAGGTGACTTCAACGACTGGCGCCTGCGCGCCCATGCGCAAATGGCCAAAGACGCCAACATGCAAGAGATATTCGTGCAAACCAATGGCCACGCCGCCCGCACCTTTCCGGCCCGCCTGCCACTGCTGCAGCTGGACCGCATTTATGTGCGCAACGCCATAGGCCACTCCCCCATCGTGCTGCCCAGCCACCCGTGGTCACACCTGTCAGACCACGCCCCGCTGGCAGCAGAAATCCGGCTCTGAAAACGCGGCTTGTAACGCCCTGAGCCAGCGGCAACCCGCCTCACTTGCCTGAAAACGGCAAGACTGTTTCCCGCGCACCGTCAAATGCATTGCTGCCGCCCGGCGAGAAGCCGCAAACCTCCATCGCGTTCCCGGATAATGTTGGGTTTTTACTCAACATTCACGAATCGGCACAATTTGCATGCCCTCAATGCTTGCCACTCACTTGGCACCGAGCCAGCGTTGCCGTAGTCGCCACGCACAGATCCGCCGTCGCCGGGCGTTGCATGCATTCATAAATACCGCCTCCAGCGTCTACCCGAGCTGCGTTTCTTGCGCTACGCTTGCGCATTCAGCTAGCAACCCGGGCTTTGCCACCGCCTCGGGGCCTGCTTTCTTTTGTTCACTCAGCCCGGCCCGCCTATGACTGTTGCCACACCGACCACGTTTGAAATCAAAAGCGCCAACTTCCCGCTGGTCGCCTTGCTCCTCAAGTCCACCGATCTTGCCGCTTTGGCGCGCGAGATGACACTGCGGTTTGGCGACATTCCTGATTTTTTTGACCAGGATCCGTTGGTCATCGACCTGACGCCGCTGCAGGCCGCTACAAGTCCGTCGGGCGGTGTCATTGATTTTCCGGCGCTGCTGGCTTTGCTCCAGAGCTACCAGCTGGTGCCCATCGCCGTCAAAGGTGGCAACAGTGCGCAAATGACCGCCGCCCATCAGGCCGGTTTGTTGCCCGCGCCCGACGCCCATCTGCTCACGCCACGGCCCGCCACCAGCGCCGAACAACCGGCGCAACCCGATGCGCCACTGGTGCATGCCGCCGTGCTGGGCGCAATGGTCATTGACAAACCCCTGCGCTCTGGCCAGCAGGTCTATGCCCGTGGGCGCGACCTGGTGGTGCTGGCCATCGTCAATGCCGGTGCCGAAGTGATCGCCGACGGCCACATCCATGTCTACGCACCGCTGCGTGGCCGAGCCATCGCGGGTGCCCGGGGCAACGCCGAAGCACGTATTTTTGCGCTCGCGCTGGAGGCCGAATTGCTGTCGATTGCCGGCATTTACCGCACCCGGGAAAACCCGCTGCCGCCCGAGGTCGTCGGCCACCCGACGCAAGTGCGGCTGGTGGACGGCCCCGATGGCGAAAAGCTGATCATGACTGCCATGACATGAACGCCGTACTTGTCACGCGCCCGCTTGCGCTGCGGCGAACCCGACTAAATGGCATACACAGTTTGATGCAAAATCCAGTCCTGGCACCCTGCTGAACTGACCGACAGGCTCCCCTTACAGATTTCAAAAGGAATTTTTCGAATGGCAAAAATCATTGTGGTCACTTCCGGCAAAGGCGGTGTAGGAAAAACCACTACCAGCGCCAGTTTTGCTTCCGGCCTGGCCTTGCGTGGCTATAAAACTGCCGTGATCGACTTTGACGTCGGCCTGCGCAACCTGGACCTCATCATGGGCTGCGAACGCCGTGTGGTTTATGACCTGATCAACGTTATTCATGGCGAAGCCACGCTGAACCAGGCGCTGATCAAGGACAAGCAGGTTCCCAATCTGTTCGTGCTGGCCGCCTCGCAAACCCGCGACAAGGATGCGCTCAGCATCGAAGGCGTGAAAAAAGTCCTCGATGACTTGTCCGCCATGGACTTCGAATACATCATCTGCGACTCGCCCGCCGGCATTGAAACCGGTGCGCTCATGGCCATGCACTTTGCCGACGAAGCGCTGGTCGTGACCAATCCCGAAGTCTCTTCGGTGCGCGACTCCGACCGCATTTTGGGCATGCTGTCGAGCAAGACCCAGCGCTCCATCGACGGCGGCGACCCGATCAAGGAACACCTGCTCATCACCCGCTACAACCCCAGCCGGGTAGACCAGGGCCAGATGCTGTCACTGGAAGACATCCAGGACATTTTGCGCATCAAGCTGATTGGCGTCATTCCCGAATCTGAAGTGGTGTTGCAAGCCTCCAACCAAGGTCTTCCCGCCGTACACATGCAAGGCTCGGATGTGTCCGAAGCCTACAACGACGTGATTGACCGCTTTCTGGGCCAGGACAAGCCCATGCGCTTTATCAAGGCCCAGAAGGTCAGTTTCTTCAAACGCCTGTTCGGGGGAAAGTAAAAAGCCATGGCTTCATTTTTCTCATTCCTGCTCGGTGAAAAGAAAAAAACGGCTAGCGTGGCCCGAGAGCGCCTGCAAATCATCCTGGCCCATGAACGGTCGGGGCACAGCGGCCATGAGCCCGACTATTTGCCGGCACTGCAGCGCGACCTGATTGCTGTGATTTCCAAATACATCCACATCAATGCCGGCGACATCAAGGTTCACCTTGAGCGGCAAGACAACCTCGACGTGCTGGAAGTCAAGATCGAACTGCCCGACAAGTAATTGCCATTGTCTTGACGTGCGCGCCCAGTTGGCGCTGGCAAATTACACGCCTGACGGAAATATGAAACCTGTCCCCATGCAGTGCTGGCCAGACTGCCGGGGCGGACTGAGCAGCTGGAAATTGCTACTTTTTTAATAGCTAGTTGTGCCCGACAGACAAGCGCCAAAGCACTTTTTAGTCGTTTATCCGGATTTAAAACAAAGCGGCCTTCGTTGGATCACGAAGGCCGCTTTTTTTCAGTCTGTTTATTCCCTGTCTGTTTCAATAAAAAGAGGGCGCGCCAGACCGTTTCTCGTCATAGGTAGCGCAGCAATTCGCCGCCGGGCCGCATCAATGCCTGGCGTGCTGCGTCACCCATTCCAAGCCAGACGGGGCGTTGTTGCATAAATCCCTCCAATGACGAGGCATCCCCCTGGCCCCCCATTTTTAGGCGGTCCGGACGGATTTAGGGCTTGCGAGTACC
>NZ_JAXCHR010000049.1:0-5731 GCF_035984465.1 Polaromonas sp. CG_9.5 | reverse complement strand
AAAAACTTCGAATTAAATTTCAACTGGACTTAAAAATCCGGTATATAATTTGAGGCTCAGCTGATTACAGCGAACGACGCCAAGCAAGACAGTCAACCTGTTGAGTGAGGTGTCAGGATCATTAAAAATTTACAGCCGATAAGTATGGGCGTTTGAAGGCGAAAAGCCAGGTCACTTGTGACCAGGTCTTTTGGACCTTAAACGCTCATGGAGATAGAAAAAGAGAAATCGTCAAGATTTCTCTTCAATTCCGTTTTTATGAGTTTTCTTCATGTGTTTGACTTAGGTTGGACGCGTGGAGTTGAAAATTATTGCAGTGATTAAACTATAGAGTTTGATCCTGGCTCAGATTGAACGCTGGCGGCATGCCTTACACATGCAAGTCGAACGGCAGCACGGGAGCAATCCTGGTGGCGAGTGGCGAACGGGTGAGTAATATATCGGAACGTGCCCAGTCGTGGGGGATAACGTAGAGAAATTTACGCTAATACCGCATACGATCTAAGGATGAAAGCGGGGGACCTTCGGGCCTCGCGCGATTGGAGCGGCTGATATCAGATTAGGTTGTTGGTGAGGTAAAAGCTCACCAAGCCGACGATCTGTAGCTGGTTTGAGAGAACGACCAGCCACACTGGGACTGAGACACGGCCCAGACTCCTACGGGAGGCAGCAGTGGGGAATTTTGGACAATGGGCGAAAGCCTGATCCAGCAATGCCGCGTGCAGGAAGAAGGCCTTCGGGTTGTAAACTGCTTTTGTACGGAACGAAAAGGTCTGCCCTAATACGGCGGGCCCATGACGGTACCGTAAGAATAAGCACCGGCTAACTACGTGCCAGCAGCCGCGGTAATACGTAGGGTGCGAGCGTTAATCGGAATTACTGGGCGTAAAGCGTGCGCAGGCGGTGATGTAAGACAGTTGTGAAATCCCCGGGCTCAACCTGGGAATTGCATCTGTGACTGCATCGCTAGAGTACGGTAGAGGGGGATGGAATTCCGCGTGTAGCAGTGAAATGCGTAGATATGCGGAGGAACACCGATGGCGAAGGCAATCCCCTGGACCTGTACTGACGCTCATGCACGAAAGCGTGGGGAGCAAACAGGATTAGATACCCTGGTAGTCCACGCCCTAAACGATGTCAACTGGTTGTTGGGTGCATTAGTACTCAGTAACGAAGCTAACGCGTGAAGTTGACCGCCTGGGGAGTACGGCCGCAAGGTTGAAACTCAAAGGAATTGACGGGGACCCGCACAAGCGGTGGATGATGTGGTTTAATTCGATGCAACGCGAAAAACCTTACCTACCTTTGACATGTACGGAACTCGCCAGAGATGGCTTGGTGCTCGAAAGAGAGCCGTAACACAGGTGCTGCATGGCTGTCGTCAGCTCGTGTCGTGAGATGTTGGGTTAAGTCCCGCAACGAGCGCAACCCTTGTCATTAGTTGCTACATTTAGTTGGGCACTCTAATGAGACTGCCGGTGACAAACCGGAGGAAGGTGGGGATGACGTCAAGTCCTCATGGCCCTTATAGGTAGGGCTACACACGTCATACAATGGATGGTACAAAGGGTCGCCAACCCGCGAGGGGGAGCCAATCCCATAAAGCCATTCGTAGTCCGGATCGCAGTCTGCAACTCGACTGCGTGAAGTCGGAATCGCTAGTAATCGTGGATCAGAATGTCACGGTGAATACGTTCCCGGGTCTTGTACACACCGCCCGTCACACCATGGGAGCGGGTTCTGCCAGAAGTAGTTAGCCTAACCTGCAAAGGAGGGCGATTACCACGGCAGGGTTCGTGACTGGGGTGAAGTCGTAACAAGGTAGCCGTATCGGAAGGTGCGGCTGGATCACCTCCTTTCTGGAAATAAAGCAATTCGTTCTTCTTACGCCCATTCTTATCGGCTGTTGTTTATAACAACAGCAATAGCGCTTGTTTGGTTTTACTATCTGATTGGTGCCGCTCTTTAGGATTCTTTTGTGAATTCAAAGGGTCTGTAGCTCAGCTGGTTAGAGCACTGTGTTGATAACGCAGGGGTCGTTGGTTCGAGTCCAACCAGACCCACCAAATTAGGTTTGAGGAATTCAGGGAATTTTGGAATAATTTGATCCTGGGGGATTAGCTCAGCTGGGAGAGCACCTGCTTTGCAAGCAGGGGGTCGTCGGTTCGATCCCGTCATCCTCCACCATTTATAGTTCTCGTTCATACGACTTAAGCAGAGCGCATAAAAATTCATTAATGCAAAGCATCCTCTTGGAGGGTTCTTTGTGTTGATTGATTAAATTCAATTAATTATTGGCTGTTCTTTAAAAATTTATAGAGTTAAATCAGCGCTGCTAGCGGAAACTGCACATTCGTAAAGGTTTGGTGTAGACCGTGCCGCTAGTGGCAATTTAGATAAATTTTTTGATTGCGTCAAAAGAAACTTTTAATTTCGAGCCTGAGTTCAGAGTAATTTGAATTTGGAACGATATTGGAAGATACGGCATAACGCGTCAGGTGAAAGACCTGACAGACATTCCTTGAAAATAACGGCGAGAAATCAAAGTTATAGGGTCAAGTGAATAAGAGCACATGGTGGATGCCTTGGCAATGATAGGCGACGAAAGACGTGATAGCCTGCGATAAGCTTCGGGGAGCTGGCAAATTAGCTTTGATCCGGAGATTTCTGAATGGGGGAACCCACCTAGCAATAGGTATCTTTAACTGAATACATAGGTTATTGAGGCGAACCGGGTGAACTGAAACATCTCAGTAGCTCGAGGAAAAGACATCAACCGAGATTCCGAAAGTAGTGGCGAGCGAAATCGGAAAAGCCTGCAAGTGATATCAGGACTCTTAGCAAGACAGCATGGAAAGGCTGGCCATAGTGGGTGATAGCCCCGTATGCAAAAAGAGACCTGTGGTACTAAGCTTGCGAAAAGTAGGGCGGGACACGAGAAATCCTGTCTGAATATGGGGGGACCATCCTCCAAGGCTAAATACTCATCATTGACCGATAGTGAACTAGTACCGTGAGGGAAAGGCGAAAAGAACCCCGGGAGGGGAGTGAAATAGATCCTGAAACCGTGTGCTTACAAAAAGTAGGAGCCTCGAAAGGGGTGACTGCGTACCTTTTGTATAATGGGTCAGCGACTTACATTCAGTGGCAAGGTTAACCGAATAGGGAAGCCGTAGAGAAATCGAGTCCGAATAGGGCGTCTAGTCGCTGGGTGTAGACCCGAAACCAAGTGAGCTATCCATGGCCAGGATGAAGGTGCAGTAACATGCACTGGAGGTCCGAACCCACTAGTGTTGCAAAACTAGGGGATGAGCTGTGGATAGGGGTGAAAGGCTAAACAAACTTGGAAATAGCTGGTTCTCTCCGAAAACTATTTAGGTAGTGCCTCAAGTATTACCATCGGGGGTAGAGCACTGTTTTGGCTAGGGGGTCATGGCGACTTACCAAACCAAGGCAAACTCCGAATACCGATGAGTACAGCTTGGGAGACAGAGCACCGGGTGCTAACGTCCGGACTCAAGAGGGAAACAACCCAGACCGCCAGCTAAGGTCCCTAAAATTGGCTAAGTGGGAAACGAAGTGGGAAGGCTATAACAGTCAGGATGTTGGCTTAGAAGCAGCCATCATTTAAAGAAAGCGTAATAGCTCACTGATCGAGTCGTCCTGCGCGGAAGATGTAACGGGGCTAAGCCAGTTACCGAAGCTGCGGATGTGCAATTTATTGCACGTGGTAGGAGAGCGTTCTGTAAGCCTGTGAAGGTGGCGGTGTAAACCCTGCTGGAGGTATCAGAAGTGCGAATGCTGACATGAGTAGCGTTAAAGGGGGTGAAAAGCCCCCTCGCCGTAAGCGCAAGGTTTTCTACGCAACGTTCATCGGCGTAGAGTGAGTCGGCCCCTAAGGCGAGGCAGAGATGCGTAGCTGATGGGAAACAGGTCAATATTCCTGTACCGATGTGTAGTGCGATGTGGGGACGGAGAAGGTTAGCTCAGCCAACTGTTGGATATGTTGGTTCAAGCCTGTAGTCGTGCCTGGTAGGTAAATCCGCCGGGCTTAGATGAGGGGTGATAACGAGTCTGCTTGCAGACGAAGTGAGTGATACCCTGCTTCCAGGAAAAGCCACTAAGCTTCAGCTACACACGACCGTACCGCAAACCGACACTGGTGCGCGAGATGAGTATTCTAAGGCGCTTGAGAGAACTCAGGAGAAGGAACTCGGCAAATTGACACCGTAACTTCGGAAGAAGGTGTGCCTTTAGTAGGTGAAGGGATTTACTCCTGGAGCCCAATGAGGTTGCAAAAAATCGGTGGCTGCGACTGTTTATTAAAAACACAGCACTCTGCTAAGACGAAAGTCGACGTATAGGGTGTGACGCCTGCCCGGTGCTGGAAGATTAAATGATGGGGTGCAAGCTCTTGATTGAAGTCCCAGTAAACGGCGGCCGTAACTATAACGGTCCTAAGGTAGCGAAATTCCTTGTCGGGTAAGTTCCGACCTGCACGAATGGCGTAACGATGGCCACACTGTCTCCTCCTGAGACTCAGCGAAGTTGAAATGTTTGTGATGATGCAATCTCCCCGCGGAAAGACGGAAAGACCCCATGAACCTTTACTGTAGCTTTGTATTGGATTTTGAACAGACCTGTGTAGGATAGGTGGGAGGCTTTGAAGCCGGAACGCTAGTTTCGGTGGAGCCAACGTTGAAATACCACCCTGGTGTGTTTGAGGTTCTAACCTTGGTCCGTTATCCGGATCGGGGACAGTGCATGGTAGGCAGTTTGACTGGGGCGGTCTCCTCCCAAAGTGTAACGGAGGAGTTCGAAGGTACGCTAGTTACGGTCGGACATCGTGACGATAGTGCAATGGCATAAGCGTGCTTAACTGCGAGACTGACAAGTCGAGCAGATGCGAAAGCAGGACATAGTGATCCGGTGGTTCTGTATGGAAGGGCCATCGCTCAACGGATAAAAGGTACTCTGGGGATAACAGGCTGATACCGCCCAAGAGTTCATATCGACGGCGGTGTTTGGCACCTCGATGTCGGCTCATCTCATCCTGGGGCTGTAGCCGGTCCCAAGGGTATGGCTGTTCGCCATTTAAAGAGGTACGTGAGCTGGGTTTAAAACGTCGTGAGACAGTTTGGTCCCTATCTTCCGTGGGCGCTGCAGATTTGAGGAAGCCTGCTCCTAGTACGAGAGGACCGGAGTGGACGAACCTCTGGTGTACCGGTTGTCACGCCAGTGGCATTGCCGGGTAGCTAAGTTCGGAAGAGATAACCGCTGAAAGCATCTAAGCGGGAAACTCGTTTCAAGATTAGATCTGCCGGGGCCTTGAGCCCCCTGAAGAGTCGTTCAAGACCAGGACGTTGATAGGCTGGGTGTGGAAGCGCAGTAATGCGTTAAGCTAACCAGTACTAATTGCTCGTGAGGCTTGACCCTATAACTTTGACCGTCTCTATCAAGACGTGTTCAAGGATTGTTATGCCAAGAATGACGCACTCAAAAGACGCATCCGTCAAAAGATGTGCAACAATCTAAATTACAAGCTGATTTACTCTATGAATTTGACTATCTGTTCCATGAACAGCTGGTCACACAAGTTTTGCCTGATGACCATAGCAAGTTGGTACCACTCCTTCCCATCCCGAACAGGACAGTGAAACGACTTCGCGCCGATGATAGTGCGGATTCCCGTGTGAAAGTAGGTCATCGTCAGGCTCTATAGCACTGAAAT
>NZ_JAXCHR010000048.1:0-7042 GCF_035984465.1 Polaromonas sp. CG_9.5 | reverse complement strand
ATAAAATCAAAACGCGCAACACCGACCCCCGGTCACGTTCGCCGGAATACCGGTCACGTTGCCGGAATCAGCGGTCACGTTCACCGGAATACTCAGTGGCGCAGGTGTAGCAATAACATGCGACTTAAATACGCGACACGATAGCACCCGTGACAGCGGGGTAGGCGGATGGTGTCGTGCTTGTTAGGACTTGTGCGACAAGGAATCTGCATGGCGTTATGTGCTCAGGTGAAAAACCGCACTTGACAAAATTCGTTTATAAACGAAAATAAGCCATGTATGAAATCCGCCACTATTTAAGTGCCGACGAGAAAGACGTTTATCTCGATTGGCTGCGAAAGCAGCGCGACATCACGGCAAGAATTGCAGTAGATCGGCGCGTGAATCGGGTCGAGCAAGGCAATTTTGGCGACCATAAGTTTTGTCGTGATGGCGTGTGGGAGCTTCGCATCGACGTGGGTGCTGGCTATCGGGTGTATTACGCCATTGCAGGCAAACAGATCGTATTGCTGCTGTGTGGTGGTGATAAGCGAACGCAAGATGCGGACATAGCCCGCGCTTGCGACTATTGGCAAGACTGGCAAAGGAGAACGGGCGATGAAAGATAGAGCGCACGACGAAGCAATGGCCGAGGTGTACCGGCAAGACCCGGCCTACGCGCTTCAATTGCTCAACAGCATTCTCGAAGATGGCGATCAAAGCGAGCTTTTGATTGCACTGCGACAAATTGCAAAAGCATTCGGCGGGGTGCAAGCCGTGGCCGAGCAGGCACACTTGAACCCAACACAGCTTTACCGTACCTTGTCAGCAGATGGCAATCCTGCATTGAGCAATTTTTCCGCGATCCTGAAGGCAATGGGCATGCGTCTGTCGGTGCAGCCTATGCACGCTCCAATGGCACACGCTTGAATCGATGCCAGCCAGCGCTTTGCGACAGGTTGGGCTGAGACCTGATTTGAAGGAACTGGCCGCTTGCTTGACATAAGGCCCGTCGTGCGTGTGTGCAGGGACAAGGTAGCCGAACCA
Source organism: Polaromonas sp. CG_9.5 (assembly GCF_035984465.1). Classification (NCBI taxonomy): domain Bacteria; kingdom Pseudomonadati; phylum Pseudomonadota; class Betaproteobacteria; order Burkholderiales; family Comamonadaceae; genus Polaromonas; species Polaromonas sp. CG_9.5. The sequence continues at coordinate 6,016 of NZ_JAXCHR010000048.1, read as the reverse complement.
GGAGGTCGCGCGTCTTAGGACTTGTGCGGCACGGATGGTTTAAGCGTGTGAAGCGTGGTCTTGTCCGATCAGCACATCTGCAGGGATGCCCAGAGTGACCAAGCGCCGGATCATCGCCAATGAAAGATTGCGGGTTCCCGCCAGCACTTCATAGACTCGGTTGCGCGGGCCGATGTACGGCTCAAGGTCGGACACTGTCATGCCTGATTGATCCATGCGAAATTTGATCGCCTCGATAGGGGTGGGTAGCTCAATGGGATAGTGCTTGCGCTCATGGGCTTCAATGAGAGCGACCAAGGCCTCAAACAGTGCTTCTTCTTCGCTGCCTGGGGCGGGTTCTGGCGCATCAAAGAACGCTTCTACGGTTTTGAGCGCGAATTGGTAGTCGGCCTCGGTGCGGATGGGGTGCAGTTGATAGTTCATGCTTTGTGCTCCACGGTTTCAACATTGATTCGGTCGTACTCGGTGTGCGTGCCGACAAACTTGATGAACAGTGCGCCAGCTCTGTACATGACCGCCACGACCAAGCGGTAATCGTTGCCCTTGATGTTGAACACCACGCGGTTATTGCCCACAAAGCTAGCGTTGCGGTACTGAGCCTTGATGTCTGCAGGTGTCATCCAGTTTGCACGCAGAGCCTCAAAGTACCAGCCCTGCAAAGCGTCTTTGGCCTGGGGGTGTTTTTGCCAAAAATTGCGCAGAGTGGATAGTGCAATGATTCGCATATTTGAATTATAGTACCAAATTGGGACTATAGACTAATCACCATGCCGATCAGGGGTCGTCACAGAAAACGGAAAATAAAGCACGTTAAGGCAGATTGGGCTGCATCGCCTTATTCTTGGCCAAGAGGCGTGCGACCGTTGAAGGGTGAACATTGAACAGGCGCGCGGCATCGGCTGCGGTTTTCTGCCCGGACGCAACCAACAGCACTATTTCCTGTTGCTGGCGTGGGGTGAGCTTGGGGCGCCGGCCCCCTACACGGCCTTCCTTGCGCGCGGCGAGCAAGCCGCTGCGCGTGCGCTCGCGCAGCATGGCGCGCTCGAACTCGGCGAACGAGCCCACGATCTGCATCATCATCCGGCCTGCTGAAGTGGTGGTGTCGATGGCTTCGCCCAAGCTGTGAAAGCCGGCGCCTAACAGCTGCACCTTTTCCAGCAGCATCAGCAAGTCCTTGAGCGAGCGCGACAGCCGGTCGAGCTTGCAGACCACGAGCACATCGCCGTGGCGTAGCTGATCGAGTAGCCGATGCAGCTCGGGGCGATCCCAACGTCCTGCCGATGCTTTTTCTTGAAAAATGCGTGTGCAACCGGCCGCTTGGAGTGCTGCAATTTGCGCGCTGTTGTCCTGATCCTGGGTGGAAACACGGGCGTAGCCAATATGCATCTTGAAGTTTTCTTAAAAAGGATGGGGAGCACCTATAAACCTGTTGCCATTCATTTGAGTTGTGCAATATATTTGCGCAACTCATGCTCTCCCGTGGGATTCGAGAATTGCAACATAGGTGCGCAAACGATCGTTTGCGCACCAGCATAACCAGGAACCCTTGATGCCTCGTCGTTCCATTCTTTCAGCCGCCGAGCGTGAGAGCCTGCTGGCACTGCCCGAGGGTAAAGACGAGCTTATCGGGCTTTGCACCTTCAGCGATACCGACTTGGCCATCATTGGGCAGCATCGTGGGCCAGCCAACCGGCTTGGCTTTGCCATCCAGCTGTGCTACTTGCGATTTCCCGGCGTCATTCTGGGCGCCGATGAATCCCCATCGCCTGCCTTGCTGCGCATGGTGGCCGCGCAACTGAAGGTGCCAGTAGCTTGTTGGGATGAGTACGGCCAGCGCGATCAGACCCGCCGTGAGCATCTGGTTGAACTGCAAACGGCGTTTGGTTTCAAGCCCTTCACCATGCGCCATTACCGGCAAGCCGTCCAAACGCTGACAGAGCTGGCGTTGCAGACCGACAAGGGCATTGTGCTGGCCAGCACGCTGGTCGAAAACCTGCGTCGTCAAGCGATCATTCTCCCGGCCATGAATGCCATTGAGCGAGCCGGCGCCGAGGCCATCACGCGTGCCAATCGGCGTATCCACGCAGCGTTGGCCGATTCACTGACGCCGGCACACCGCCAGCGTCTGGATGAGTTGCTCCAGCGCAAGGAGGGCAGCGGGCTCACCTGGCTGGCGTGGCTGCGGCTGTCGCCGATCAGGCCGAACTCGCGGCACATGCTGGAGCATATCGAGCGCCTCAAGGCCTGGCAGGTGCTGGACCTGCCCGCCGGCATCGAGCGGCTGGTCCACCAGAACCGGCTGCTCAAGATCGCCCGCGAGGGCGCTCAGATGACGCCCGCCGATCTGGGCAAATTCGAGCCGCAGCGGCGCTATGCGAGCCTGGTCGCGCTGGCCGTGGAGGGCATGGCCACCGTCACCGACGAGATTCAATTGACCTGCACGACCGCATCATTGGCAAGCTGTTTAACGCAGCGAAGAACAAGCATCAACAAAAATTCCAAGAATCCGGCAAGGCCATCAATGACAAGGTGCGCCTGTACGGGCGTATCGGCCAGGCGCTGGTGCAAGCCAGGCAAGGCGGCAGCGATCCCTTCGCGGCCATCGAATCGGTCATGTCCTGGGACGCGTTCACGGCCAGCGTGACGGAGGCGCAAAAGCTCGCACAGCCCGAGAGTTTTGACTTCCTGCCACATGTCGCCGAAGGCTACGCCATGCTGCGCCGCTACACCCCGCAGTTCCTGGAGGTGCTCCAGCTGCGGGCCGCGCCCGCCGCCAGGGATGTGCTTGAGGCCATTGAAGTGCTGCGCGGCATGAACACCGACAACACCCGCAAGGTGCCAGCCGATGCGCCCATCGGCTTCATCAAGAAACGCTGGGAGAAACTGGTGATGACCGATGCGGGCATTGACCGGCGGTACTACGAGCTGTGCGCGCTGTCCGAGCTCAAGAACGCGCTGCGCTCGGGCGATGCTTGGGTGCAGGGCTCGCGCCAGTTCAAGAACTTCGAGGACTACTTGGTGCCGGCCGGCAAATTTGCCAGCCTCAAGCTGGCCAGCGAGTTGCCGCTGGCCGTGACCACCGACTGCGAGCAGTATTTGCAGGAGCGCTTGTCCCTGCTGGAGCAGCAGCTGGCGACGGTCAACGCACTGGCTGCAGTCAACGGCCTGCCCGATGCCACCATCACCACCGCGTCCGGCTTGAGAATCACGCCGCTGGACGCCGTGCTGCCCGATACGGCGCAGGCCTTGATTGATCGGGCTGCGATGCTGCTGCCGCGCGTGAAGATCACCGACATGCTGATGGAGGTGGACGAGTGGACCGGTTTCACCGGCCACTTCACGCACTTCAAGACAGGAGAGCGCGCCAAAGACAAAACCTTGCTGCTCACGACCATCCTGGCCGATGCGATCAATCTGGGATTGACCAAGATGGCCGAGTCCTGCCCTGGCACGACCCATGCCAGGCTGTCGTGGCTGCAGGCCTGGCACATCCGGGACGAAACCTACGGGGCAGCGCTGGCCGATCTGGTCAACAAGCAGCTTCGCCAACCTCTGGCGGCCCACTGGGGCGACGGCAGCACCTCGTCGTCCGATGGCCAGAACTTCAAAACCGCCAGCAAAGCCCAAAGCACGGGCCACATCAACCCAAAATACGGCAGCAGCCCGGGGCGAACTTTCTACACCCACATTTCCGACCAGTACGCCCCGTTTCATACCAAGCTGGTCAATGTCGGCGTGCGCGACTCGACCTACGTCCTGGACGGCCTGCTGTACCACGAGTCGGATCTGCGCATCGAGGAGCACTACACCGATACGGCCGGCTTCACCGATCATGTCTTCGGCCTGATGCACTTGCTGGGCTTTCGCTTTGCGCCGCGCATCCGCGACCTGGGCGAGACCCGGCTGTTTATCCCCAAAGGCGACGCCAGCTATGACGCGCTCGGGCCAATGATCAGCGGCGAGCGGCTCAAAGTCAAACAAATCCGTGCCCACTGGGATGAAATCCTGCGGCTGGCCACGTCGATCAAGCAGGGCACGGTCACAGCTTCGCTGATGCTCAGAAAACTCGCCAGCTACCCGCGCCAGAACGGCCTGGCCATCGCCCTACGCGAGCTCGGGCGCATCGAGCGCACGCTGTTCATCCTGGACTGGCTGCAAAGCGTGGAGCTGCGCCGGCGCGTCAATGCCGGGCTGAACAAGGGCGAAGTGCGCAATGCGCTGGCCAGGGCCGTGTTCTTCAACCGGCTGGGTGAAATCCGCGACCGGGGATTCGAGCAGCAGCGCTACCGCGCCAGTGGCCTGAACTTGGTGACGGCGGCCATCGTGCTGTGGAACACCGTTTATCTGGAGCGGGTGGTCAATGCCCTGCGCGGGCACGAGCAGGGCATTGATGACACGCTGCTGCAGCACCTCTCGCCGCTGGGCTGGGAGCACATCAACCTGACGGGCGACTACCTCTGGCGCAGCAGCGCCAAGGTCGGCGCGGGCAAATTCAGACCTCTGCGCCCACTTGCCAAGTCTTAACGTGCTTTATTTTCCGTTTTCTGCGACGACCCCTGGTAGTGAGGAAGCCAACAGGCATCGGGTCAGGCTGCGGCTTGTTGGTGCTGAAGGGCCCATACGCGTTTGACTTGACTGGTACTGCAGCCGGCCAGCTCAGCCGTGCGCTTGATGGTCAAGCCGGTGCGCCGCAGCGCAACAATGCGCTCGTGAGTCGCCGTGTCGGGGATGCGCCCCACGTACTTATGGGCGTTCTTGGCAAGCTGCACACCTTGGCGCTGACGTTCACGGCGGGTCTCGTAGTCGTCCCGGGCCATCTGCAGGGCCAGCTTGAGCAACAGTTCCTGCACCGACTCCAGAACGATGCGGGTTACAGAATCGGTAGCCTTCGTGAAGTCAGTGAAATCGACCACGCCGGGCACGGCCAGACGCGCGCCTTTGGCGCGGATCGAGGCGACCAGCCGCTCGGCCTCGGGCAGCGGCAGCCGGCTGATGCGGTCGATCTTCTCGGCCACGACCACCTCGCCCGGTTGCAGGTCCGCAATCATGCGCAGCAGTTCGGGACGGTCAGCGCGCGCGCCGGAGGCCTTTTCGCGGTACACGCCGGCGATGTAGTAACCGGCCCGGCGCGCGCTGTGCTCGATGTCGGCTTGGCGAGCCAGGTCTTGTTCGTCGGTGCTGACGCGCAGGTAGAGTCGGGCGATTTTCATGGAGTTGATGGCCAAGATGGGTATACATCACTTGGCTACCTTCCGAAGACGCGGCCAAGAGGAAAAAAGTCAATGTAAATTGGCCTCACCCTATTTGACCATTTATCTTGGCCTCTTAACTGCTTTTGCTGTTCCACTGCACCTCAGACCCCAAAGTGTCGAAGCCGATGGTGGCACCCTGAGCGTTCGGAACAGACCGGGGACGGGATGCATTTTCACCATTGACCTGCCGCGCCATTCGATGGGCTGAGACGACCGTGGTGGCGCTGCCCAGGGCAGTGCATGACTGTTTCGACGTTAAAACAGTCACTCTCTACTTGCCCTCGACCTTCGGCTGGTGAGCGGTAGCTTCTTCTATTTTGTTCTGTCCTGCCCCCCCGATTTAGGGCACCGCCGCTTTCAATGCTTGTTGCGCATTTTTCACGGCTTCTTTCACATAAGTTTTAACGTCAAAGTGACGCTTTGCTAGATCAGGCGAAGCGTGCAGCACGGCCCTCACTTCTGCCAGCGAATGCTTGGCTTTGAGCATCTTTTTCGCCACGTCAACATCGACCTGATCCTGGCTTTCGCTGCTGGAGTCAGCCGCATGAAGGCGGTAAACCTGTGCATCTTCTTCACTGACCCACCTTGCGGCCTCCTGGCCTTGCTTGTGGGCATGTTGCCGGGCTCGCTCCTCGGCCCGCTCCTGCGCTTGCGCTTGGTCGGCATCATGGGTAACCGTCCGACGAACACCATTCTTGCGCCGGGTTGATGAGCCGGGCAGTATCCGGGGAGTTGCCCACCACGATGGTGTGCACTTAACCCGG
>NZ_JAXCHR010000047.1:0-7162 GCF_035984465.1 Polaromonas sp. CG_9.5 | reverse complement strand
GGGTCAAAGACTCTTCTGGATTTGGAATTGTTCACGTAAGTTGCCGTTTCGTTTTGACAACCTATCGTTGTGTCTTTTTAAATTAGACCACCACAATCTCGCCAAAAGTGCTCCGCGCGGTGGCGACGATTTGCTCGCGAACGGCGGGCAGGGTGATGTCGCCCGGCGCGGCGCAGACGCTGAAGCCCTCGGCTTTCAGCGCGGCGGCGGCGCTTTCGGCACGCTCTGGGTAGTAGTCGTTGATGACGATGCTGGCACCCTGACGACACAGCGCGCGCACCGCGCCCAGGCCCATGCCTTGACCGGAGCCGGTGACCAGCGCCACGCGGCCGCTGAGATTGAACAAAGGGGCAGTGGTGGCGTCAGTCGCCGTAGAGATGTTGCTCATAGAAAGGCTTCTTGAATAAAAAGGATAGGGCAGGGTGTCAGCAGACCAGACTGCCGCCGTTCACTGGCAGCACTTGGCCATTGACCCATTCGGCCTCAGGTGAAGCCAGGTAGGCCACGGCGGCACCCACGTCCTGCGGCGAGCCGGCGCGGCCGACCGAGTTGGTCTTGCGGGCAATTTGCTCAGCGCCTTCCCAGTTGTTCATGGTGCCCAGCGACAACGCATTGGCAGTAATGCCGTGGCGGCCCACCTCGCCCGACAGGTTGCGAATGAAGCCGACAGCCGCTGCCTTGGCCGCGCCATAGGCGCACAGACCCATGCCGGTGGCGGTGCGGGCGGCGTCGGAGTTGATGGCAATGATGCGACCCCAGCGACGCTCGATCATGCCGGGCAGAAGCGCCTGGCAGGCATGCATCAGGCCGTGCAAATTGAGCTGCAGCCAGGCATCCCATTCGGATGGCGGCGAATCCAGAAACTGGCTGTAGCCCCAGCCCTGCGCGGGAATGCCGGCGTTGTGGACAAACACGTCAATCGCGCCCTGCGTGGCCGTCAGCCGTTCGACCATGGCAAAAATTGCGCTGCGGTCAGTCATGTCGGCGGCGGCTGCGTAGGCCTTCAAACCTTCGCCTTGCAGTGTTTGTGCGGCAGCCTCGGCACGCTCGGGGTAGAAATCGTTAATGAAAACGGTCGCACCCTGGCGCGCCAGCGTTTGCGCCACGCCCAACCCCATACCGCGCCCGGCGCCACTCACGAGCGCCACTTTTCCGTCAAGTCTGAACATATTGCTTCCTGGTAAATGCATGACCAGAAGGCAGTGTTCCCCGGCGATGGACGCGTGGCATCCCCCAAACGGAGGGGACAGGGCGCAAGAAAAGCAGGCAGTGGGACTGGCGTCGTTGACGCTTTTTTGCAGGTCAACCCGCTCATGCTGCTGACTCGCGCAGTGGCAGAGCAAGCCTTGAAAAGGTTTTTTCTCACCTAAATTCAAGGGCTGTCTGTTCAGGGCGATGTGCCTAAGCGATGGGTTGATGCGACTGACTGCCCATCACAGGCGAGCCGGCTCCAGCACTGCGGGGGCAGGGCGAGTCACGCGTTTTTCCGCCGTTACCAGCCAGATGCCCACGCAGACCAACACCAGCGCCACGCCGTTCTTCAAGGCAAATACGTCTTCACCCAAAAAGATGGCCGACAAGGTCACGCCGAACACTGGAATCAAGAAGTTGAAAATCGTCACCCGCCCGACCGGGTTGTGTTTGAGCAGCGCGCTCCAGATGCTGAAGGCCAGCGCCGAGAGCAAAGCCATGTACGCCATCAGTGCGGCCGACGGCAGGGTGAAATCTGCCATGTGTCCGCCCGCCAGCCAGCCGCCCATCAGCAGCACCGCGCCGCCGATGGCCATTTGCCAGCCGGTCATGACGGCGGCATTCAGGCGCTGCGACAGTTTTTTTCCGTAAATGGACGCTGCCGACAAAATGAAGGCCGCCAGCACCACGGAGCCTTCACCGGCCCAGGTGAAGTCGGGCTGCAGCAGCGTCGGTCCGTAATTTGCTGCAGCGACACCGACGAAACCCACCAGGCAACCGAGCATACGGCGGCCTGAGAGGCGGTCGTTGTGGTAAATGAAATGCGCCAGCAGCACCGAAAAGAAGGTGCCCGTGGTGTTCATGATCGAGCTCTTGGTGCCGGTCGCGTTGGCCACGCCGATATAAAAGAAGATGTATTGCAGCGCCGTCTGGCTCAGGCCCAGACCCGCCACGCTGGTCCAGTCCTGGCGTTTGATGCGCACGCCCCAGCCCATCACACAGGCGGCCAGCAACAACAGCAAACCGGCTGCGACAAAGCGAACACCTGCAAACACCATCTGGCTGGCCACGTCATGGCGAGCAATGCCGAACATCGCATAGCCATGTTTGATCGCCGGATAGGCACTGCCCCACAGCAGGCAACAAAAAGTCGCCAGCAAAAGCACGGCAGCAGGGCGAGACAGTAAAGAAGAATTCGAGTTCGGCATGGGCGCGGTGTCCAGATCAGGCGGTAAATTGAAAAAAGCAGGCGTTGACTCAGTGATGACGCTGCCCTGTGCGCGGGGGCAAGCGTTTTCTATTCCTGTGCGAACAGCGTGTCCGGGCCGAATCAGCTGCTATTTTGTGCCTGCAAGCGCATAAGATCAATTGGATAGAAATTAAATTATTGATAAGTAAAAATATATCAATTGGATAGCCATGAACTTCCGCCAATTTCGCTATTTTGTGACCACCGCCGAAGAACTTCATGTCGGGCGTGCAGCGCAGCGTCTGGGCATTGCCCAACCGGCATTGAGCCAGCACATTCGCGCGCTGGAAGACCAGCTCGGCGTGCAACTGTTTCTGCGCGCCCACCGCAGCATTTCGCTGACCGAAGCCGGTGAGGCCTTTCTGGCCGAGGCAAAGGCTGCGCTGCATCACGCCGAGAAAGCCGGCAATGCCGCCTTGCGGGCAGCGCGCGGCGAAACTGGCAACGTGGTAATCGGCTACGTCAGCAGTGCGCTGGCCGAGCAACCTTTCGTGCAAAGCCTGGCGGCTTTCCGTGCCAGCCACCCGGATGTGCAGATCGAGATGCTGTTGCGACTGGCCAGTACCTTGATTGAGGCGGTGCAAAGTGAAGTGGTTGACATCTCGGTGACGCGTGGGCCGTTGCCATCCGTTCCGGAAGGCTGCGAATCGTTCGTACTGGCCCGTCAGCCACTGATTGCCGTTTTGCCCGAAAGCCACCCACTGAGTGCGGCGACCAGTATCCGACTGTCAGATCTGGCGCAGGACACGCTGCTCCAGCCGGATGACCCGCCCGGTCTCAGTCTGGGCCATACCTTGCAGCAACTGCTGGCCGAGGCCGGCTTCAGGCCGCAGCGCACGATGGTCGTCAACGAGATGAGCTCGACCATCGGCCTGGTGGCCGCCGGTCTGGGGGTGGCACTGCTGCCCGCATCGGCCCGTGTCATGCGGTTGCCGGGTGTGGCTTTTTGCACCCTGGAAGATGTGCAGGCCGTGTCCGAGCTGATCGTCGTGCATCGGCGTTTTGAACGCTCAGCCGCCGTGCGTACACTGCTGGCCCGCTTGCGCCTGGCACAAGAAACCCAAGCCTGAGGGTTTCTGAGTGCAATTAAACACGCGGTTTATATTCGAGTCCGAATCTTGGATTCAATTAAAAAATTAATAGGTAATTAAATGACAAAGATGTCACTGAATTTGAGTTTTTTATGCAAAAATTAATTTAATAATTAGCTACAAGCTTGAAACTAATGCAATAGAAAGATTGAATAAAACCGTAGGCACCGTAAAGTCTTCAAAAGATGCACCCAAAGCTATTTCTCCATCATGTGACAGCACACACTCCTGTCGGCGCAAAGCCATAGTGACAGAGCTGTCTGTAAATCGTACCCATGTTCCATAGCTGCTGATATCTTCCAGGTAAAATTTTCCGTCGCGCCATGTGATCTGTGCATGTTTACGCGATACACGGGGATCTTGCACAACAAATTGCGCACTGGTATCGCGACCCAAAAATACTGGAAGCTGAGTGGAGCTGAAACTGATATTGATATCCAGCCATGACAATACAATAAATGCAGGCTTAACCTCACTTGGCCGTCTGAGTGAAGGCATTAAACTGGCAGGCATTGTAAAAACCTCAGACAGCACTTCGCTCTGCCACTCAATTCGATGCACCAGGCATGACTCCGTGCGTCCTCTTATCGGAATTTCTCCTATGCAGCGAGACCGTACCAGGCTGTTGTCTGGCAGCTGCTGGATCACCGTATCACTCGCAAGTATTTGATCAGGCCCCGACAAATCGCTCAGACGCGATGCCACGTTGACGGCATCACCATAGCAGTCGGCATCATGCTCAACAACTTCACCGCGAGCCATTCCTATCTGAATCCTCATTTTCAATGGTTCCGGCCACTTCTGAATGCGATTGTGATGCACTTGCTGTAGCTCGGTTGCTGCCTCAACGGCGTTCTTGCTCTCTTTAAACAAAATAAGAACCCCATCGCCCAGGTATTTGACGACATGTCCTCGGTGGGATTTGCAGACTTCTCCAATCCATTGCGTCAAACGCGTGATTGCCTGGGTTGCTTTGGCATTTCCCAGCGACTCAAAGACACCCGTGCTTCCTGTCAGGTCGGCGAAAACGACGGTAAATTTTTCCATGTGCTACGTGCAATCTTGATTATATTTTTTAGTTTAAAAAATAATTAAATAGATTTTTATTAAAAGCATTGGATAGGGTGTTATCAAAAGGTTTTGCAAACGCCAGATGTGGAATTTACTATTTCCCCATCATGCGCTATCTTCACCAGTAACAGTCAGATGGTTAGAAAGAAATTCTTCATACAAAAAGTTCCATTTATTGTGCATTGAAATATCCTTCTAAAATCGACGCAAGCTGATCGAGTCATTCTTCAATACGACTATCAACGATCAAAAAGATGCGCGACATTACTCGTTAGAGATGCACCTGCGCGGCTGTAACCCAGCACAGTCACCACGCTTTGGTGGCCCGTCATGGCCATAGTTTCTGCCAGCGGCATATTTTGTCTACCAGCCTCTGTGACAAAACCTGAACGAATGGAATGAGCCGAAAAATCTCCCTCAATATTGGCTAATGCGCATCGATATTTAACAATGTCACGCACACTGGCGGGCGACAGCGCTGGTCCCAGCTTTTCTCCTTTGCGCACTTGTCTGAAAATCCGGCCATCGACAATACCAGCCGCCATAAGCCATTCACTCAGTGCATCTGCCGCCGCACCTAACAAAGGTTTGTCATTTTCAGGTCGATGCATCCCTGCCTGGTTGGTTTTTGAGTAGGTGAGGGTGTAGGTAAACCCCTCGGGAACACGTTTTAGAAATCGCATCTCAGCACTGGCTACTTCAGAGCGCCTTCGCCCTCCGCTAGACCAGGCAAAAAGCAGGAGCGCTCGATCTCGCTTGCCACGAAGCGTGTCATCGCAGACAGCAAGAATTTCTTTTAGCAGATCCTTCGTCAAAGCATCTTTCTTATTAGGAAGAACGCCACGGCGAGCGTATGCCTTGCGAATGCGCGACAACAAATCCCGGACTTTCGGGTCATGACAGGGGTTTTTTAATTCGCGCAGCTGATGCGCTTTGGAAAGCACGGCAATTCGATGCACCAAGGTGTTGTGCGCCAGTGAACCCAGTTTTCCCTTGATCCCTGCATCAACAAGCGCCACATCAATTTTTGCAGGCAATTCTGATACCAGGCCAGCCACAGTAGAGCGATCAGCATGATCGACTATGAACTGCAACACGCAGGGCACCAAGACGGGCAATTGAATCTCGGAGCCGTAGCGTTCTGTATGCCAAGCAGACCAATAACGCAGAGCGCTGCGATAACTGGTCATGGTGTTTGGAGACTCACCTTCGCGTAAAAATTCGTCAACTGCGCGGTGAGCTTCATCACTAAGTTGCACAGGCAGCCGAACTGAGGAGTTCTGGAGCACGGGAATCAACATACTTTGATACTCCATTTATCTTTATAAAAAATATAACATATGATATATAACATTTCTATTTTTACCAGTGATAACAATCACTTATCGTGGGTAAATATACCCAAAGGAGCAAAGTAGTGCAATCTAAAAGTACGAGAGGTGTGCAACAAGAAGATGTGTGGTCTGCTGCAGATGCGTTGATAGCTGACGGTTTAAGACCGACGATTGAACGGGTACGTCAAAAAATCGGCAGGGGATCTCCAAATACGGTCAGTCCGATGCTGGAATCCTGGTTCGCTACCTTGAGTTCAAGACTCGGAGTAAGCGACGGTGCCAAGCCGCAGACTTCCAACACGCCCGTCGAACTTCAAAAAATTGCTGAGAACTTATGGTCTGCCGCACTGAAAATCAGCCGCCAAGAAGCGTTTGACGACATATCCCAATCACAGCAGGAATTGTCTGAAGCGCAGCAATCTCTTCGAGTTCGTGAAAAAGAGTTGGTGCAGAAGGAAGAAGTGCTTGCTGCGCAATATTCAGCCCTTGAGGCAGCTCGACAAGCTGCCGTGGAAAAATCTGATGACTTGATGGCGCGGCTCACTCAAATGGAAGTTGCTGCGAGCAAGCAGAGTATGGAAATTGAAGTGCTTCGCAAAAAACTTAATACTATTGATGCGGAAAAAGAGTTGGAGAGACAACGCTCAAGCGAAGCTGCGAAACAACATCACATAGAACGACAAAAGTATGAAGAGAGAAGTGACGCAACGCAACGCAAGTTCCTGGAAGAAATTGACAACGCTCGGCAAGAAGTGAAAAAAATGCGTTCTGAGGCAGCCATTTCAGAAAAGCGAATGGAATCTGATCGAAATTTATTACAGTTGAAGATTCAATCTCAAGAGAAAGAAATTTCAACCTCAAATGAATTGTCAGCTTTACAAGCGGCCGAACTTAACAGCCAGAGGCATGCACTAGTAATCGCTAATTCCCGTTCACATGAACTTTCCAGTTTGCTTGAGAAACATCAGATAGCAAGCGAAACGACCATCACGCGTTTGACTGATGCTTTGTCATTTCATGTGAAAGAAACGGGTGCTGAGCCAAAACTGATGATACGGAAGGTTAAACGGCCGATCCGTAACCAATAAGAAGATCGATTGCTGTTGAGCAATCGATCTTCTTATTTAACATAATATACATCGTAGAAGACCGGGCAAATTACTTGCCAAAGCGTCTGGCCCGCATAGCGTTGAAGCTGTCACTACGCCACCCAGTAATCCCACTTT
>NZ_JAXCHR010000046.1:0-8685 GCF_035984465.1 Polaromonas sp. CG_9.5 | reverse complement strand
TCCGGGTTAAGTGCACACCATCGTGGTGGGCAACTCCCCGGATACTGCCCGGCTCATCAACCCGGCGCAAGAATGGTGTTCGTCGGACGGTTACGGCTGACCTTCTTTTCCTGTGCGACTTGCCAGACACCCGCAAACGCGGTTTTCATGATTTTCACCAGACGGGCATTGATTTCGTCTTCGTCCCAGAAAAAGCTGGAAAAATCCTGCACCCATTCAAAGTAGCTGACCGTCACGCCGCCGGCGTTGGCAATCACGTCGGGCAACACCAGCACATTGCGTTCCTGCAAGATGTCGTCGGCAGCCGGCGTGGTTGGCCCGTTGGCGCCTTCGATGATCATGCGGGCCTTGATGCGGCCCGCGTTTTTTGCGGTGATCTGTTGCTCCAGCGCAGCTGGAATCATGATGTCGCAGTCCACGCCCCAGAACTCTTCATCGGCGATGACATCGGCATTGGCAAATCCGGCGACGCTTCCCGTGTTGGCCACGTGCTGCAGCAGTGCGGGAACGTCCAGCCCAGCGTCACTGAAAATCGTGCCGCCGTGGTCTTGCACCGCCACGATGCGTGCGCCTGTTTCGGCAAACAGCTTGCCGGCCACGCCGCCTACATTGCCAAAACCCTGCACCGCAACGCGGGCCGTGGCAATGTCCATACCGATATGCCGTGCCGCTTCCGTGCCCACCGTGAACACGCCGCGTCCGGTGGCTTCGCGCCGGCCCAACGAGCCGCCCAGGTCAACAGGTTTTCCGGTGACCACGCCGGTGGCGGTGGAGCCGGTGTTCATGGAATAGGTGTCCATCATCCAGGCCATGATCTGCTCGTTGGTGTTCACATCGGGCGCAGGAATGTCCTTGTTGGGGCCGATGATGATGCCGATTTCGCTGGTGTAGCGGCGCGTCATGCGTTCGAGTTCGCCCTGCGAGAGCTTTTTCGGGTCGACGCGAATGCCGCCTTTGGCACCGCCGTAAGGCACGTTGACCGCTGCGTTTTTCACCGACATCCAGGCCGACAGCGCCATGACTTCCGACAGTGTGACGTCCTGGTGAAAGCGCACACCACCTTTGCCGGGGCCGCGCGAAACGTTGTGCTGGACGCGGTAGCCTTCAAAATGCGCTATGGTGCCGTCGTCCATGTGAATGGGAACATCAACAATCAAAATGCGCTTGGGACGCTTGAGGGTTTCTGCCCAGCGCGCCAGATTGCCCAGGTGCGGGATGACCCGGTCAACCTGCTGCAGGTAGTTTCCCCAAGGGCCGAGATTGTCGGCCTGGAGATAAGAGGGTAAGGAAGAGGCGGGTGCAATCACGCTTTCGCCTGCGGCAACGGGGTTCGACATGGAATGTCCTTGGTTTAAAAAATGTAGGTAGCGCAGCTTAGTACCAGCGCGGCCCACTGTCCAAGACATTGTTTATTTTTAACTATGCAAAAAATGTATAGTTTTAATTTTTCGCATCCAGGCCGTTTAATGCAACGGCATGCTTGATCAGGCGCAGTGCTGGATTGCCGCGCTGCGCTCCTAACCCAGCTTTGGCGGGCTTGCGCCCTGTGGTGTTCAGGACAAGAGCTGAAGCGCAGCCAGTCGGGCATAGACCTGATTGGCGGCCATCAATTGCTCGTGGCTGCCTTGCTCCACGATGCGTCCGTGGTCAATCACCACGATGCGGTCGGCCTTTTGAATCGTCGCCAGGCGGTGCGCAATCACCAGCGTGGTGCGGCCTTTCATGGCTGATTCCAGCGCAGCTTGCACCATGCGTTCACTTTCGGCGTCCAGCGCGCTGGTGGCTTCGTCCAGCAGCAGCAGGGTCGAATTTTTCAGCATGGCGCGGGCAATGGCAATGCGCTGGCGCTGGCCGCCGGAAAGCCGAACGCCGCGTTCGCCCAGAAAGGTGTCATAGCCTTCGGGCAGCGCGGTGATGAATTCGTGCGCAAAGGCCGCTTGCGCCGCTGCCCGGACTTCGTCGTCGCTGGCTTGTGGTTTGCCGTAGCGGATATTTTCGAGTGCGCTGGTCGAGAAAATCACCGCGTCTTGCGGCACCAGGCCTATACGCCCGCGCAAGTCCTGCAGCGCCATGGCAGATGTCTGGACGCCGTCCAGCGCAATGCGGCCGGTCACCGGATCGTAAAACCGCAGCAGCAACTGGAATACTGTGCTCTTGCCCGCGCCGCTCGGGCCCACAAGGGCCACGGTTTCGCCGGGCGCCACATTCAGGCTGAAATCAATCAAGGCGGGCTGCGTTGGGCGGGACGGATAGTGAAACGTGACTGCTTCTAATTTAATAGCGCTTCCCGACCGTACTACCTGCGCAGGAACCGGATTTGACGGTGAAGACACGGGGGAATTGCTTTCCAGCAGCTCCATCAGCCGCTCGGTGGCACCGGCGGCGCGCAGCAGGTCGCCATAGACTTCGCCCAGCACCGCTGCCGCGCTGGCCAGAATAATCACATACACCACCGTCTCGCCCAGGTGGCCTGCCGAAATATCGCCGCGCATCACCGCCTGCGTGCCCTGGTACAGGCCCCACAGCAGCGCTGCCGACGTGGCAATGATGATGAACGCCACCAGCACCGAACGCGCTTTGGTGCGGCGAATGGCGGTGATGAAGGCGTCGGTGGTGGACCGGTCAAAGCGCGCCGCTTCGCGGTCTTCTGCGGTATAGCTTTGCACCACCGGAATGGCATTGAGCACTTCGGCTGCAATCGCGCTGGAGTCGGCCACCCGGTCCTGGCTGGCGCGTGACAGCTTACGCACACGCCGCCCGAACCATACCGACGGCGCGACGATCAGCACCAGCACGCCCAGCACCTGCACCATCAAATACGGGTTGGCATAGACCAGCATGATCAGCGCGCCAATACCCATGACTGCATTGCGCAGCCCCATGCTCAGCGACGAACCCACCACCGTTTGCACCAGTGTCGTGTCGCCGGTCAGGCGTGACAGCACTTCGCCGGTTTGTGTGGTTTCAAAAAACTCGGGGCTTTGCCGCACGACATGCGAATAAACCGCATTGCGCAAGTCCGCTGTGACCCGCTCGCCGAGCCAGCTGACGGTGTAAAACCGGCCGGCTGAAAACAACCCGAGTGCGGCGGCAACGCCAAACAGCTCCAGAAAGTGGTTGCGCAGCGCCAACAGTTTTTCGCCCTTGTCGGCCGCGCCCATGCCGCCGTCAATCAGGCCGCGCAACGCGAGCGGAAAAATCAGCGTGGCAACGGCGGCCATCACCAGGAAAAACACCGCCAGCGCAATGCGGCCCCAGTACGGGCGCAAAAAAGGCACCAGACCGGACAAAGAGCGCGGCGCCCCTTTGGCGGGCACTGAACCGGAGGCGGGAGAGGACGGGGAGAGCGCAGTTGAAGTGGCCATGCCGTGAGTTTAACGGTAAAGATTGCTTATGCAAAAGTAGCCTTGACAATGATTGCTTAAGCAAGTATTATTCGGGCCATGAATGCCAAGAACAACGACAAGCCGCCGGTAAATTTTTACCAAGTGGAAGGCTACAGCTCTGAAGACAGCGTGGGCCACATGATGCGCCGCATCATTTCATTGCTGGCGCAGGGCGTGACCCGAGAACTCGAACCGACCGGACTGACCAATGCCCAATGGGTGCCCATGCTCAAGCTCTACATAGGCTGCGCTTCGACAGCCGCCGAATTGGCGCGGCAGTGCGAGCTCGATGCAGGCTCCATGACGCGTTTGCTCGACCGACTGGAGGCCAAAGAACTGTGCCGGCGTACGCGTTCTGCCGATGACCGGCGCGTGGTCAATCTGGAGTTGACAGACGCTGGGCACTCGGCCGCCAAAGACATTCCCGGCGTGCTATGCAACGTGCAAAACGCGCTGCTGGCCGGTTTCTCGGAAGAGGAATGGGAAACTCTGAAAAGCTATCTGCGCCGCATGCTGGACACCGCACAAACACTGCAACTTCAAGTCTCGACAGAAAAAAATGAAACATAAAAATAGTGCGCCTTCGCCTCAAAGCAGTGCGCTGGCTTCCTCCCAAATGTTGCATGGGCAGCCGCTCCTGCCAGTTTGGTGCGCTTCGGTTCGCATGGCGCTGGTTTCCGTCGCGGGCGTGGTCGCCGCCGGCTTGATTGCCACCGGCATCAGTGGTTGCGCTGACATGTCGGGCATTGCGCCGCAAGCCAGCCTGCGCGATGCGCCGTCGCTGGGCCTGGCGACAGAATCGGCCCCCGTGACGGTGGCGACCGAATGGTGGCGTGATTTTGGCGACGAAACCCTCAACGGCCTGGTCGCCAAGGCGCTTGAAACCAGCCCGAACCTGAAACTCGCGCAAGCCCGGCTGGCACGCGCGCAGGCCGTGACCGAAGTAGCAAACGCCGCCACCTTGCCGCAACTCAATGGCCAGCTCGACCTGACGCGCCAGCGCTACACCGCCAACGGCGCGGTGCCGCCGCCCTTGGCAGGCTCCATCCGGGAAAGCGGAACGGCCCAGCTCAGCGCCAGCTGGGAACTGGACTTTTTTGGCAAAAACCGCGCGGCGCTGGATGCGGCCTTGGGCAGCGTCAATGCCGCCCAAGCCGATGCGCAGGCGGCCCGCGTGTTGCTGGCCAGCCAGGTCGCGCGCACTTATTTTCAGCTGGTGCGCCTGAACGAGGACGCCGGCGTGGCGCGCCGCACGCTGGCGCAGCGGCAAGAAACCCTGAAGCTGGTGCAAGACCGCGTCAATGCCGGTCTGGACACGCGGCTGGAATTGCGCCAGAGCGAAGGCGGCCTGCCCGAGGCGCGCCTGCAGCTGGAAGTGCTGCAAGAACAGATAGCGCTGACACGCAACGCGCTCAATGCGCTGATTGGGGGCTCAAACAGTGCCAATGCGCTTGTTCCATCAGCGCAATCAGCTATTAAATCAGTAGCGGTCACGCCGGTGATTCCTGCCGATTTGCTGGGTCGCCGGGCTGATATTGCGGCGGCGCGCTGGCGTGTGCAAGCTTCAAGCAGCGACGTGGCCAACGCCAAAACCCAGTTTTATCCGAACATCAACCTGGTCGCTTTTGCCGGTTTTTCCAGCATTGGGTTGGGCAGGTTGCTGGACTCGGGCAGTCAGCAATGGGGCGTTGGCCCGGCGCTGCGTCTGCCGATTTTTGATGCAGGCCGGCTGCGCGCCAACCTGCGCGGAAAAACCGCCGATCTGGATGCCGCCGTTGAAAGCTACAACGCCGCCGTGATTGACGCTGTGCGTGATGTGGCCGATCAGGTCGCGTCGTCCCAAGCCATTGTTCGCCAGCAGGCCGAGCAGCGTACAGCGCAAGACGCCGCAGAAGGCGCGTACAACATTGCCGTGCAGCGCTACAAGGCCGGGCTGGGCAATTACCTGAACGTGTTGACGGCTGAAACCAACGTGCTGGCCCAGCGCCGGCTGGCTGTCGATTTGAGGGGCCGCGCACTGGAGACGCAGGTGGCGCTGATGCGCGCGCTGGGTGGCGGCTACACGCCAGAGCAGAATCCAGCCGTGCAAGACACTACAAAAATAATAGCTGCCAGCGCCCGTCCAGTAAGCATAAGCGGCACATTCAAGCCATAAATCAGCCCAACAGGCGCGTCCGTCACCCCCACGACGCGCCCAGTGCTTGCGCAGGCAAGTCATCCCTCACAAAAACCGACCGCCCACACCATGAACGCACCGCAAGCTCCCGCCATCGAAGCCTCCGCAGCCGCCAAAGCCCCCGGCAATCCGAAACGCAAGAGAGCACTGACCGTGCTGGCCAGCGTCGTCGTGGTGGCCGGCTTGGGCTGGGCGACCTACGAATACCTCGTGGCCAGCCATTACGAATCGACCGACAACGCCTATGTGCAGGGCAATGTGATCCAGATCACGCCGCAAATTGGCGGCACCGTCATGGCCATCATGGCGGACGACACCGACTTTGTGAAAGCCGGCCAGCCGCTGGTGCAGCTTGACCCGGCCGATGCCAAAGTCGCGCTGGACCAGGCCGAAGCCGCACTCGCCCAGGCGGTGCGCCAGGTGCGCACGCTGTACGCTAACAACGGCTCACTGAACGCACAAATCGCGCTGCGCGACGCCGACGTTACCAAGGCCAACAGCGACATTGCACGGGCCGCCGACGACCTCAAGCGGCGTCAGTCACTGACCGGCAACGGCGCGGTATCGAAAGAAGAACTGAGCCACGCGCAGACGCAACTCGCCAACGCCCAAAGCGCGCTGTCTGCCGCAAAGGCCGGCGTTCTCGCTGCCCGCGAGCAGCTCAGCAGCAACCAAGCCTTGACTGATGGCACGGCCATCGACCAGCACCCCAGCGTGCTGGTCGCCGCCGCCAAGGTGCGCGAAGCTTTCCTGGCGTCGCAGCGCACGGCCCTGGTGGCGCCGGTCGATGGCTACGTGGCCAAACGCACGGTGCAGCTGGGCCAGCGGGTGGCGGCTGGCACACCGACGATGTCGGTCATTCCGCTCAAGCAGGTCTGGGTGGACGCCAACTTCAAGGAAGTGCAGCTGCGCAATATCCGCATCGGCCAGCCCGCCACGCTGGTGGCCGACGTGTATGGCAAGAAAGTCCCCTACACCGGCACCGTGACCGGCCTGGGCGTGGGAACCGGCGCGGCGTTCTCGCTGCTGCCGGCGCAAAACGCCACCGGCAACTGGATCAAGGTCGTGCAGCGCGTGCCGGTGCGCATCATGCTCGACGAAAAGCAGCTTGCCGAACATCCGCTGCGCATTGGCCTGTCGATGGATGTTGAAGTCGACATCACCCGCCAGGACGGCGCAACGCTGGCCGACGCGCCGCGCGATGCGCAGCAGGCGCATAGCCAGGTGTTCGCCCAGAAAAGCGATGCCGCCGACGAAGAGGTGCAACGCATCATTGCCGCCAACCTTGGAAAAAGGGCTGCCGCCACGGCGACGCGCTGACCGCTGCCCGGTTGTTTTGAGCTGCGGGCCCGGATGCCCGCAGACCCGTTGTTTGATCTTCCGCTTTCGTCAAGGCTTTCATGGCTACTGCCTCCATTTCCGCACCTGCCGCTATTCCTGAATACGTCCCGCCACCGCCCTTGACCGGCGCAGCCCGCGCCTGGGGCACGGTGGCGCTGTCGGCGGCCACCTTCATGAACGTGCTCGACTCGTCAATTGCCAACGTGTCGCTGCCCGCCATTGCGGGCGACCTGGGCGTCAGCCCCAACCAGGGCGTTTGGGTCATCACCAGCTTTGGCGTGGCCACGGCGATTGCCGTGCCGCTGACCGGCTGGCTATCGCAGCGCTTTGGCCAGGTGCGGCTATTTACGGGCAGCATCTTGCTGTTCGTGCTGTTTTCGTGGTTGTGCGGGCTGGCACCCAACATGCCAACGCTGATTCTTTTGCGTGTCATGCAGGGGCTGGTGGCCGGGCCGATGATTCCGCTGTCGCAGGCATTGCTGCTGTCGAGCTACCCGAAAGCGCTGGCCGGCACGGCGATGGCGTTCTGGTCCATGACCACCTTGATTGCGCCGGTCATGGGGCCGCTGCTGGGCGGCTGGATCACCGACAACATGTCGTGGCCGTGGATTTTCTACATCAACATTCCGGTCGGCTTTGGCGCAGCTTTCATCACCTGGACTATTTTTCGCCATCGTGAAAGTCAGATTCGCAAGCTGCCGATTGACTCTATCGGCCTGGCGCTGCTGGTGATCTGGGTCGGTTCGCTGCAGATCATGCTGGACAAGGGCCAGGAACTTGACTGGTTTCATTCCGGCGAGGTGATCGGGCTGGGTGTGGTGGCGGTGGTCGGCTTTATCGCTTTTCTGATCTGGGAGCTGACCGAAGAGCATCCGGTGGTGGACTTGTCGCTGTTCAAGCGGCGCAACTTCTGGGCCGGTGTGATTGCCGTGTCGGTCGGCTATGGTCTGTTTTTTGGCAATGTGGTGTTGTTGCCGCTGTGGCTGCAGCAATACATGGGCTACACCGCGACGCAAGCGGGCATGATTTTGGCACCGGTCGGGCTGTTTGCCATGATCTTGTCGCCGGTGGTGGGCAAGACGCTGCACAAGGTCGATCCGCGCCACTACGCTGCTTTTTCCTTCGTGGTGTTCACGCTGGTGCTGTGGCTGCGCTCGCGGTTCAATACGCAAGCTGACTTCGGCACCATCATGATTCCGACGATCATTCAGGGCATCGCGATGGCGTTTTTCTTCATTCCGCTGATGACCATCACACTGTCGAACTTGCCGTACGACAAGATTGCGGCGGCTTCGGGGCTGTCGAATTTTGTGCGTATCACGGCGGGCTCGTTCGGCACTTCGATTGCCACGACCTTGTGGCAAGACCGCGCCGCGATGCATCACGCGCAAATCAGCGAGTACGTCGGCCAGGGGAATCAAGCCGCCACCAGCGCGCTGTCTGGCTTGGCCAGCGCAGGCTTGAGCCCCCAGCAGGCACTGGCCAGCCTGAACCGGTTGGTCGATCAGCAGGCTTACATGCTGGCGGCCAACGACATTTTTTATGCGTCATCCTTGATGTTCCTGCTCTTGATTCCGCTGATTTACCTGACCCGCCGTCCCAGCACGGGCGAAGGCAGCAGCGATGCGGCAGCGGGCGCACACTGAGGCCCGTCTTTTTATGGTTTTAGGAATGAAACAGGCCTGTAGCGCATGGCGGACTCAAATCTGAAGTGCAACACCTTTATTCAACTAAGGTGTGAAGATGAAAAAACTCCAGCAGTATCAGCAACTTCAGCTGCAA
>NZ_JAXCHR010000045.1:0-8710 GCF_035984465.1 Polaromonas sp. CG_9.5 | reverse complement strand
GATGCAGTTTGAGGAAAACTGGCTTGCGGCTCAGGCCCATCAAGCCCGTTCATGATCTCGGTTATGGGATACGGAATCCAGGGGCAAGGTCAGTTCTCCGTGACTATTTGAATTTCTCCCACCGGGTTTTATCATTTTTTTAAGGATTTACCATGTTCGCATCGCTCCAAAATCCTCTGTCGCTGATAGGACGCATCTTGCTGGCGCTGCTGTTTGTGCCTGCCGGTTTCAGCAAAATCGGCGGCTTTGCCGGAACTGTGGGGTACATCGCTTCCAAAGGCGTTCCGCTTCCCGAACTGTCTGCTGCCGCTGCCATCGGGGTCGAGCTGGGGCTGGGTTTGCTGCTGCTGATCGGCTGGCAAACGCGCTGGGCTGCGCTGGGCATTGCGCTGTTCACTGTGGTCATTACCTTTATTTTTCACAATTTCTGGGCTGTGCCTGCTGAGCAGGTCATGGCGCAGCAGCAAAACTTCTTCAAGAATATGGCCGCAGTGGGCGGGTTGTTGACAGTGGCGGCCTGGGGTGCCGGCGCGTGGAGCGTTGACGGCAACCAGCGGGCTGCGCAATGAACGTCGTCACTGTCGCAGCGCCTGAAAAATCGCTGCTGATTGCTGTCGTCTACCACTCCGGGTATGGCCACACCCAGCGCATGGCGCAGTCCATTGCTGCGGGTGCCGACGCCGAACTGGTCGCCATTGATGCAGAAGGCAACTTGCCTGCAGGTGGCTGGGAAACGCTGGCCGCTGCTGACGCCATCATCATGGGCTCGCCCACCTATATGGGCAGCGTGAGCTGGCAGTTCAAGAAGTTTGCCGATGCGTCTTCCAAGCCCTGGTTCACCGCCGCCTGGAAAGACAAACTGTTTGCGGGCTTCACAAATAGCGCGGCGCTGAATGGCGACAAGTCGTCCACGCTGAATTACCTGTTTACGCTGGCCATGCAGCATGGCGGCCTCTGGATCAGTCAGGGCGTGATGCCCAGCAACAGCAAATCTGCGCAGCGAAACGATGCCAATTACCTAGGCTCCTACAGCGGCGCGATAGCCCAGTCGCCTGCCGATGCCGGCGCGGGTGAAATGGCACCGGGCGATCTGGAAACAGCGCGCATTTTTGGCGAGCGCGTGGCGGACGTGGCGGGCCGGTTCCGGCGCTAGAGCGCATTCGTGGCGGCCAGAAAACCAGTTTAAGTACCAAAAAGGCTTATTGTGCAGGCTACATAAGCGCTGACAGCTATTAATAGTGTAGCAAGCAGTAATAGATTTTTGCTTGATATGATGGTTCGTCAAACGGGTTTCGCACCAGCCGCCGGTTATCTGGCGCGCGGCAATGGCATCATGGCCGGACTCCATTTATTTAAAGGAATCCCTCATGACCATTGAACTGAGCCTGGACCGCACCGCTACGCTGGCGCAAACCGTTCATATTCAAAGCCATACGCTGGTGAGTGATATCAGCAAAGCCGAAGGGGGCGACGACACCGGCCCCAGCCCGCATGACTTGTACGATGCGGCGCTGGGTGCCTGCAAAGCGCTGACGGTGATGTGGTACGCGCGCAAAAAAGGGATTCCGGTCGATGATATTCACACACGCATCGAGCGTGACGCCACGGAGGAACGCAAGGGCATTTACCGCCTGCGCGCTACGCTCAGCGTGCAGGGGCGCTTGACTGATGCGCAATTGCAGGAACTGCAGGCCGTTGCCCAGAAGTGCCCGGTGCATAAACTGATGAGCACGGTGACCACTGAAATCACCACCACACTGGGCCGACTGCCGTGAGCATTGAACTCAAACTGAGCGGGCACGACAAAGACCTGGGCGGCGGTTTCATGGTGCGCCGTTTGTTGCCGGCAGCTGAACGGCAATCGGTGGGGCCGTTTGTATTTTTCGACCATTTCGGCCCGTTGACGGTAGAAGCGGGCGCCAACCATGACGTTCGACCGCATCCGCACATTGGCCTGGCCACAGTGACTTACCTGTTTGATGGCGCGATGATGCACCGCGACAGTGTGGGTTCGGTGCAGCGTATCGCGCCCGGCGCGATCAACTGGATGACGGCTGGGCGCGGCATCGTGCATTCGGAGCGCGCACCTGACGACCTGAAAGACCAGACGTATTTGCAGCATGGCCTGCAGCTTTGGGCGGCCTTGCCTCAGGAGCACGAGGAAGCCGAACCCGATTTTGTCCACACGCCCGCTGCCGATATTCCGGCTGTGTCTGTGGGTGCATCGGACGTGCGGGTGCTGATTGGCGAGGCTTTTGGAAAAATTTCTCCGGTTAAGACATTCTCGAAAACCGTTTACCTCGACATTCGGCTGGCTGCCAGCGAGGTGTTTGATTTACCGGCCTTGGCCGATGAACTGGCGATTTACCCGGTGGACGGCGATCTTCAGGTCAACGGCGAAGTCGTCGCAGCGCGCACACTGGCCGTGTTGACGCCCGGCGTGGTAACGCGGCTCAGTGCTGACGCGGCAGTGCGGGTTGCGGTGATTGGCGGCGACAAACTGGATGGGCACCGCTTTATCTGGTGGAATTTTGTTTCCAGCCGCAAGGAACGCATCGTGCAAGCTGGCGATGACTGGCTGGTCCAGCGCATGGGCCAGGTCGCCGGCGACGCCGAATTCATTCCCCTGCCCGAGCGCAGGCCGTAGGGCAGGACAGCCCCCAACCATTCCAAACACAGCCATGTCAACCCTTCCTGAAATATCCCCAACGCCGGCGCAGCCCGAAATACCGCCAGTGACGCCCACAAGCCCTGAAATCGCCCCTGCGCCCGCAGAGCCCGAAATGCCGGTCAGGCCCGACAACCCGGAAATGCCGTCAACGCCATCAATGCCGGAAATACCGGAAACGCCCGAAATGCCGGGAATACCCCCGCAAGCTTCCTAGCCTTGAACGTCGCGCGCCAGCCGCACGCCACTGAATTGCCATTGCGCGTCAGGCGGAAAAAAGTTGCGGTAGCTGGCGCGGATATGGCTTTGCGGCGTCGCGCACGAGCCGCCGCGCAGCACAAACTGGTTGCACATGAACTTGCCGTTGTATTCGCCGACCAAGCCTTCCCACGGCTGGTAGCCGGGGTAGGGGGTGTAGTTCGACTGCGTCCATTCCCACACATCGCCCATCATCTGCGACGGGGTCGTGGGGCTGGCCTGTTGCTGGGGCATCGGGTGATAGGCTGCCCTTTCGACAAAATTGCCTGACTTGGCGCTGTTGGCGGGCAGCTGTCGGGCCGCCAATTCCCATTCAAACTCGGTCGGCAGACGCGCACCTGACCAGCGCGCAAACGCATCGGCTTCAAAATAACTGAGGTGGCAAACCGGCGTGTTGGCGTCAACGTCTTGCAGTCCCTGCAGCGTGAAATGCCGGTAATCGCCCGCATCGCCCTGCCAGTACAGCGGCATGCGATGCGCGCCGGCCTGCACCCAATCCCAACCCATCGACAGCCACAATTCGGGCCGTGCATAGCCTTGGTCTGCCATGAAATCCATCATCTCGCCATTCGTCACCAGCCGGCTGGCCAACTCGAAAGGCGCGACATAAACCGGATGGCGCGGGGTTTCATTGTCAAAGGCGAAATCGCCATCCCTCAACGCATCGAAGCCATGCTGTACCAAACCACCGCCGTAAGTGTGCCAACGTACCGGCTGGGGTACGGTGGGAGTCAGCGGCCCTCGTTTGGCATACGCCGGTGACTGCGGGTTGAATGACAGCGCATGCTGGATGTCGGTCAGCAGCAATTCCTGGTGCTGCTGTTCGTGGTGCAGCCCCAAGGTGATGAGCTGCGTCAGTTCAGGCGCTTGTGCATCGCTGGTCGTGCCGATAACCTCTGCCACCCGCTGATTGACCTGCGCACGGTAGGCCAGCACGTCCTGCAGCGACGGGCGGCTGATCAGCCCACGTTGTGGCCGGGGATATTTGTGGCCCACGCCGTTGTAATAGCTGTTGAACAGCTGGCGAAAGCTGGCATTGAAAGGTTGAAACTTCGCCTCGAAGCGTTCGAGCACAAAGGTTTCAAAAAACCAGGTGAGATGCGCCAGATGCCATTTGGCCGGACTGGCATCGGGCATGGATTGCAGCTGGCAATCTTCGGCGCTCAAGGGCTCGATCAGTCGCTCGGTTTGCGCCCGAACCTGCTGGAAGCGTTGTGCCAGTGTTGATGCGCAGGCGTCAGTTGGGAAGGTGTTTTGAGAGGGCAGCATGGCAGGCCAATAAAATTTTGACTGCCAAGCTTCCCATGAAATGCGGGGCCTAGCTGTCAGACAAAGCGCATGGATTGACTCGGGGCTTGAGTGCTGCATTGACCGCCCGGCGGTCATCAAAGACAAAACATTCGCCCTCAAAATGCGCTTCGCCGCATTCCTCAAAATAGCTCAAAATGCCGCCGTCGAGCTGGTAAACGTTTGAGATTCCGGCTTCTTCCAGGTAAATCGCCGCTTTTTCGCAGCGAATGCCGCCGGTGCAAAAGCTCACGACGGTCTTGCCCGCGAGTTCTTCGCGATGGGTTTGTACGGCTTGCGGAAATTCGGTGAACTTGCCCAGTTGCCAGTCGATGGCATTTTTAAAGGTGCCGGCTTCGATTTCATAGCGGTTTCGCGTCTCCAGCATGACCACGGGCCGGCCAGCGTCGTCCTGGCCGCTGTCGAGCCAGCGCTTGAGCGTTCTCGCATCCACCGCTGGTGCGCGGCCTGCCGAGGGCCGGATGGCGGGGTGGTTCATGCGGATGATTTCGGGCTTGATTTTGACCAGCAGCTTGTGAAAGGGCTGGACTGCCGACCCGCTTTCCTTGATCTGAAGGTCTGCAAACCGGATGTCAGTGCGCAGCCATGCCAAGAAATCATGAATCTCCAGGCGGGGGGCCGCCAGAAACAGGTTGATGCCTTCTTCAGCCAGCAGCACGGTGCCTTTGATTTCGCGCGCTGCCAAGGCGTCCGAAATTGCATTTTTCAGGGTGGGCAGGTCGTCCAGCGCTACAAATTTATACGCTGCAATATTCAGGATTTGCATGATGGCTGCAATTGTAGGCAAGGGCGCTGACGCCAAAAGCAGGTCTTGTCCGGCATGCCGCTGAAGGCGCAAAGCCCAGACCTAAAATGCAGCGCATGTTTGTCCATTTAAGAATCCACACCGAATTTTCAGTCGTTGACGGCACCAACCGCATCGATGAGATTGTTGAAGCCGCCGCCGCCGACCAGCAACCCGCGCTGGCCATTACCGATTTGAGCAACCTGTTTGGCACGGTCAAGTTTTACAAGGAAGGGCGAAAAGTCGGCGTCAAGCCGCTGATTGGCGCTGATATTTGGCTCGAAGCGCCGGGCAAGGAAGCTGGTGCGCCCGCATCGCGCCTGCTGCTGCTGGTGCAGGACGGCCAGGGCTATCTCAACCTGTGCGAATTGATCACCCGCGCCTGGACCAAAAACGTGGTGCGCGACCAGGCTGTCGTCAAGCTCGAATGGCTGCAGGAGCTGAACGCCGGGCTGATTGCGCTGTCGGGCGCGCAGGGCGGCGCGGTCGGTCAGGCGCTGGTGCAGGGCGACAACGCGCGCGCCACGGAATGTGCGCTGCATCTTTCCAATATGTTTCCAGCGCGGTTTTATCTGGAATTGCAGCGCGCCGAGCGTCTGGATGATGAGCAGCACGTTGCCGCCGCCGTGCAACTCGCGGCCCAGCTCCAACTGCCGGTGGTGGCCACGCACCCGGTCCAGTTCCTGACCTACGACGACTACGAGGCGCATGAAGCGCGTGTGTGCATTGCCGAAGGTGAAATTTTGGGCAATGCCAGGCGCGTGCGCAAGTTCACGCGCGAGCAGTATTTCAAGTCATCTGCCCAGATGGAAGCGCTGTTTGCCGATGTGCCTTCGGCGCTGGCCAACACTGTGGAAATTGCCAAGCGCTGCAACCTGACGCTGGAGCTGGGCAAACCCATGCTGCCCGACTATCCGACGCCCGAAGTCAATGGCGTGCATATGCCGGCTGAAGACTACTTTCGGCACACTTCGTTTGAAGGGCTGGAAGAGCGGCTGCTGCACCTGTACCCGAACCCGACGCTGCGCGACGCCAAGCGGCCCGAATACGTGGCGCGGCTGGAGTTCGAGATCAACACCATCCTGAAAATGGGTTTTCCGGGCTACTTCCTGATCGTGGGTGACTTCATCCAGTGGGCCAAAGCCAACGGCTGCCCGGTCGGGCCGGGACGGGGTTCGGGGGCGGGTTCGCTGGTAGCGTATGCGCTGAAAATCACCGATCTCGACCCGCTGCAGTACAACTTGCTGTTCGAGCGGTTTTTGAACCCTGAGCGGGTGTCGATGCCCGACTTTGACATCGATTTTTGCCAGAGCAACCGCGACCGTGTGATTGACTATGTCAAGGACAAATACGGCCACGGGGCGGTGAGCCAGATCGTCACCTTCGGCACGATGGCGGCACGCGCGGCCATTCGTGATGTGGGCCGGGTGCTGGATTTTCCGTATGGTTTTTGCGACAGCATTTCCAAGCTGATTCCGAACAAGCCCGGCCAGGCCGTCACATTGCAACTGGTACCGGCCAATCGCAAGAAAAACGACAAGCTGGTCTATGCGGTAGAGGCCGAACCGCTGCTGGCCGAGCGCGAAAGCAAGGAAGAAGACGTGCGCACGCTGCTGGAGCTGGCGCGCAAGCTCGAAGGCCTGACGCGCAACGTCGGCATGCACGCCGGTGGTGTGCTGATTGCGCCGGGCAAGCTGACCGATTTTTGTCCGCTGTATTTGCAGCCCGGCAGCACGTCAGCGGTCAGCCAGTTCGACAAGAACGATGTGGAATCGATTGGCCTCGTCAAGTTCGACTTTTTGGGACTGGCCACGCTGACCATTCTGGAAATTGCGCGCGAATTCATCATGGCCCGCTATCCGGACCAGAAAAACTTCAAGTTTGAAGACCTGCCGCTTGACGATGCGCGGGTGTACCGGCTGTTTGCCGATGGCAAGACCGAAGCTGTGTTCCAGTTTGAAAGTATCGGCATGCAGCGCATGCTGAAGGACGCGCGGCCCGACCGGCTCGAAGACCTGATCGCGATGAACGCGCTCTACCGTCCCGGCCCGATGGACCTGATTCCGACCTACATTGCGCGCAAGCAGGGCAAGGAAGTGCCCGAATATCCGGACCCGCGCGTCAAGCCGATGCTGGAGGAAACCTACGGCATCATGGTGTACCAGGAGCAGGTGATGCAGACCGCGCAGGTTCTGGGCGGCTATTCGCTCGGCGGCGCCGACATGCTGCGCCGCGCAATGGGTAAAAAAGACGAGAAGGAAATGGCCCAGCACCGGGAAATTTTCCGCAAGGGCGCAGGCATCAACGGCCTGGACGAAGAAAAAGCCGACGAGGTGTTTGACCTGATGGAGAAGTTTGCGGGTTACGGCTTCAACAAGTCGCACTCTGCCGCTTACGCGCTGCTGGCTTATCACACCGCCTGGCTCAAGGTGCATTACCCGGCCGAGTTTTTTGCCGCCAACATGACCGTTGAAATGGGCGATACCGACAAGCTCAAGATTTTGTTTGGCGACGCGCTGAAAATGGGGTTGACCTTTGAAGTGCCCGATATCAACGAGGGCCAATACCGCTTCGAGCCGATCAGCGCGAAGTCTGTGCGCTACGGTCTGGGCGCCCTCAAGGGCACTGGTCAGCAGGCGATTGACGCTATCGTGGCCGCCCGAAAAGAAGGCGGGCCGTTCACTTCGCTTTACGATTTTTGCGTGCGCGTAGACCGCAGCAAGATGAACAAGCGCACCGTCGAAGCACTGATCAAGGGCGGCGCTTTTGACAAGCTGCATCTGAACCGCGCCGAATTGCTGGCATCGGTGGAGCGCGCCTTTGACTTTGCCACTGCCACGCAAGCCAATGCCAACCAGGGCGGCTTGTTCGACATGTCGGATTCGCATGCAGCCAGCACGCAGGAGCCCGAACTGGTCGAGGCCGCGATGTTTGGCGTCAAGGCGCGCCTGGTGCTGGAAAAAACCGCGATTGGTTTTTACCTGTCGGGTCATCTTTTCGATGAGGTCGAGCAAGAAGTGCGGCAGTTTGCCAAACGCAAGATTGAAGACCTGAGCGATTCGCGCGATCCGCAAGTGCTGAGCGGCATCGTGACCGACTTGCGCATCATCAACGGCAATCGCGGCAAACTGATCATTTTCAAGCTGGACGACAAGACCGACGCGCTGGAAGTGTCGGTCGATGAAGCCACCTTCAACACGCATCGCAATTTGCTAAAGGAAGACGAGCTGGTGGTGGTGCAGGGCACACTGCAGGGCGCGTCTGAACGCTTTGGCCGGCGCTTCAAGATTGCGCAAGTGTGGGACCTGGAAACAGCGCGATGCCGGTTTGGCAAATACCTGCGCGTGGCCGTCAATGGCACCGCGCCCGATATTTCAAGGCTGGTCAGGGACTTTCCGCCACGTGCCGATGCTGCCGATCAGGGGGCGGCAAGCCACGGGCTGCCCGTTCGCCTGAGTGTGCGCCGGGAGCGCGTGGTGGCTGAACTGCATCTGGGGGAAGCGGCCCGGTTCTTTCCGACCGATGCGGCCCTTGCCAGCTGGATGGCGCAGGCCGACAAAGGGCTGGTGCGCATCGTTTATGAATAAAATAGCCCGCTTGCGCAAGGCGGACTCAAATCTGAAGTGCAACACCTTTATTCAACTAAGGTGTGAAGATGAAAAAACTCCAGCAGTATCAGCAACTTCAGCTGC
>NZ_JAXCHR010000044.1:0-9719 GCF_035984465.1 Polaromonas sp. CG_9.5 | reverse complement strand
ACCGGTTCATGCGAATCGATTTGAATGCGCTGAAAACCGATCTCTGAATCCAGCCAGGTGTTACCCATGTCCCCGCACATGTGTTTCCTATGTCTCCGGTCTATACACTTCGCCAAAGAAAAGTAAGCAAAAGAAAGGCGACCCGGCTGTCTGGGTCCCTGCGCTTCGCTGCGGGCAACCTGTGCTGACCCGGCAAAGCGGGGGTCGAGCTCGAACTCGCTTCGCTCAGACAATCGCTCGCCCTGATCCCGCTTTTCCCGGTCATCACAGGCCCAGCCAGAACGGGCTGAGAGGAAGAAAAATGCGGGAATGCGGGAATGCGGGAATGCGGGAATGCGGGAATGCGGGAATGCTGAACTTCGCCATTTAAAGTTTTTGATGGCTACTTTTCTCGTAGGGGAAGGTTGCAACGGGGCTGGCGGCGGTCAAACGTTGTCTACTGGCTGTTTTTTTGATGAATAGTGGCTGTTGCGCATGTAGTACGGGCGCTGATAGCTATTTTATTGATAGCGAATGGCTTGGCCCTTGCATCAAAACCCGCATTGATTCGCCGTTAAGCTTGCCGCCATGTCTGTTTTTCCCCCGCTTTCATCTCGCCGCCATTTCCTAAAAGCTACGCTGGCTGCAACTTCTTCGCTGGCGTTGCCGCTGGCGCATGCGCAAGACGTGACGGGTGAGGCGTATGACGTTAGTGCCTGGGCGGGGCCGCTGGCTGGCTTTTCGTTGGTGGATACCGATGGTAAACACTGGGTTCCGGCTGACTTCAAGGGGCGGGCGGTGTTGCTTAATTTTTGGGCCAGCTGGTGCGAACCGTGCCGTGCCGAAATGCCTTCGTTGCAGCAGTTGGCGGACTTGCATGGGCCTGATCAGCTGTTGGTGTTGGCCATCAACTTCAAGGAAAAACCGGCGCGCGCGCTGCAATTTGCCAAAAGCACGGGTCTTCGCTTGCCGGTGCTGCTTGATGTCGATGGGCAGGCTGCGCATCGATGGGGCGTCAAGGTTTTTCCGTCTACTCTGGCGATTGGCAAAACGGGTCAGCCGCGCCTTCGCATTCAGGGCGAGGTGGATTGGCGCGGCAAAGGGGCGCAAAAAATCATTGCCGGGCTGCTGTAGCCGTTGCGCGTCAAAAGCCGACGCGCCTTTGCGGCTGTAGCGATAATCGCAGGCTGCCATCGACTGGCGCGCTGCAGAGCAGCCGCAGGCCCGTCTGGCTTGACTTCCCGGCGCATCTTTTCCTGTGCCGGTGCACGTTACCCTCTCGTCTCTTTCCAACCCGGAGTTTTCCGATGACCGCCGTACGCCGCACTTTCCTTAAAAACACCGCTGCCGCCGCTTTGGCCGCTGCGCTGCCCACGCTCAATTTTGCCCAGACGCCTGTGGCACGCAGCACTTTCGCGCCCCAAAGCGGCAGCTGGCGCACGTTTGAGGTCGTCACCCGCGTGGACATTCCCAAACCCGAAGGCGTGACGCGCGTCTGGCTGCCGGTTCCGTCCGTCAACAGTGACTACCAGACTTCGCTCGAAAACAGCTTTACCAGCAACGGCACGGGCAAATTTTTGCAAGACGGGCAAGAGGGCGCCAAGATGCTGTACGTGGAATTTGCCGCCAGTGAAGCCGCTCCTTTCATTGAGCTGACCAGCCGCGTGAAGACGCAAAACCGTGCCGTGGACTGGTCGCAAGCGACCGCTCCCGCCGAGTCCGCCGATATGCTGCGTTACTTCACCCGCAGCACCGACCTGATTCCGACCGACGGCGTGGTGCGCGAAACCGCACTGGCGGCCACGAAGGGCGCCAAAACCGATGTTGAAAAAGCCCAGATGCTTTACGACTGGGTCGTGTCCAACACCTACCGCGAACCCAAGGTGCGCGGCTGCGGCGAAGGCGACATCAAGACCATGCTGGAAACCGGCAACCTGGGCGGCAAATGCGCTGACTTGAATGCGCTGTATGTCGGCTTGTGCCGCTCGGTCGGCGTGCCGGCGCGCGATGTTTATGGCATCCGGCTGGTGCCTTCAAGCTTTGGCTATAAAGAACTGTCCGGCAATCCGGCCAGCCTCAAGAGCGCGCAGCATTGCCGCTCAGAGGTGTATCTGAAGGACTATGGCTGGGTGGCGATGGACCCGGCTGACGTGGCCAAGGTCATGCGTCTGGAGACAGCGGACTGGATCAAAAACACCACCAACCCGGTGGTCGCGCCGGTTAACAAGGCACTGTTTGGCGGCTGGGAAGGCAACTGGATGGCCTACAACACCGCGCATGATGTGGTGTTGCCATATTCCAGGCAGGAAAAGCTGGGGTTTTTTATGTACCCGACTGCCGAAAACGCATCCGGGCGCTTTGACTCGTACGCACCGGATGATTTCAAGTACCAGATCACCGCCCGCGAAATTCAGGCGTGATGCACTGTCGCCGTGCCTCTGTGCGGCGTAAAAACCTGGATTTAGCATTTTTAGGCATCAAATAAGTCGCTTGTGCATGCTGCGCATGCGCTGGCAGCTATCAAAATAAGAGTAATTCCTGAAGGTGCTGCGTTGCGGTCAGACGCTTTCAGTCCAGCTTCAAACCGAGCTGGCTTTCAAACCGCCGCGCCTGGCCGGTCACCGGATCAGTGAATGCAATCGATTTGGCCAGCAACTGCAGCGGCGCGGCATAGTCGTCTGGCGGCGTTACTTCGAGGTGAGGGTAAATCCGGTCATTCAGGATCGGCAGGCCCAGCGCCTGCATATGGACGCGCAACTGGTGCTTTTTGCCGGTCACGGGGCTGAGCGCATAACGGGCGTGCGCGCCGCTGGTTTGCAGCACGTCAATGTGCGTTTCGCTGTTGGCTTCGCCCGCCACTTCGCACTGGCGGAAAAAAAGGGCGTCTTCGACCAGGCGGGTTTTGCGCACCAGCGGAAATTGCAGATCTGCGTGCCACGGTGCGATGGCTTCGTAGTGTTTGGTGATGGCGTGCTGGCGAAACAAACCCTGGTAGGCATCGCGTTCAGACGGCGCTACCGAAAACAGCACCAAGCCCGCCGTTTCGCGGTCGATACGGTGAATCGGCGTCAAACCGTCAATTTGCAGCAGATTTTTCAGCCGCACCAACAGCGTTTCCTGCAAATAGTGGCCCGAAGGCGTGACGGGCAAAAAATGCGGCTTGTCGGCCACGACCAGATGGGCGTCCTGGTACAGCACGGTGGCTTCAAACGGAATGCGCGCCTCGGCTGGCAGCGCGCGGTAGTAGTACAGCCGCAGGTGGCCGCGGTAAGGGCGCTGCGCGGTCAGCCGCTCGCCAAATTCGTCAGCGACCAGCCCGGCGTCCATGCGCTGCAGCCAGATTTCCCGCGTGATGGCAGGAAACCGTTCGACCAGAAAATCGATGAAAGTTGGCCAGTGGCCTGCCGGCACGCTGACGCAGCTCGGGCCTACGCCATCGCGCGGGAGCAGGCCGCCGTGGGGCAACGGCTTTTTTTTCACACGCGGGTGAACACCACGTCCCACACGCCGTGCCCGAGCTTGATGCCCCGGTTTTCAAACTTGGTCAGCGGACGGTAGACGGGCTTGGGCGCATAGCCGTCGCCCACAGCGTCGGCCGTGTTTTTCAGCAGCGGCTCGGCGCTCAGCACTTCAAGGATTTGTTCGGCGTAGGGTTGCCAGTCGGTGGCGCAGTGCAGGTAGCCGCCGGGCTTGAGGCGCGCGGCCAGCTTGGCAATCAGCGGACTTTGGATCAGCCGGCGCTTGTTGTGTTTGGTCTTGTGCCACGGGTCGGGGAAAAAGATGTGCGCGCCGTCCAGACTGCCGGGCGCAAGCATGTGGTCAATCACTTCGACGGCGTCGTGCTGCAGGATGCGGATATTGGTGAGCGCTTGTTCGTCAATCCGCTTGAGCAGCGCACCAACGCCGGGCGTGTGGACTTCGCAGCAGAGGAAATTCTTTTCCGGCATCAGGGCCGCGATGTGCGCGGTGGCTTCGCCCATTCCAAAACCGATTTCCAGAATCGTGTCGGCGCTGCGGTCATACACCGCCGCAAAGTCCATCGGCTCGCCGGTGTAGTTCAGCAAAAACCGGGGGCCGACATCGGCAAAGGCCTTGGCCTGGCCGACGGTGGTGCGGCCGGTGCGGCGCACAAAGCTGCGGATGGTGCGGTGATGACTGACGTCAACGGGCGTGCCTTCAGGCGAGGCGGGCAGGGTGGGGGCGGGGTTTTCAATCACCTGGTGATTTTAGTGCGCAGCGTTGCACGGCTTTTGAATGGCTTGCCGGGGTCATCAATGGCGGGGTGCCGCCTGCTTTTGCAGCACCACCAGCGCGATGCCGCCCAGAATGGCCAGCGACGCCAGACCCAGGCGCAGCGTGACGGCTTCGCCCAAAAAAACAATCCCGCCCAGCGCGGCCAGCACCGGCACGCTCAGTTGCACCGTGGCTGCGGTGGTGGCTTTCAGCGCGGGCAAAACCGTGTACCAAATCGCGTAGCCCAGACCGGAAGTCAGCGCGCCCGATGCCAGCGCATAACCGATGCCGGCTGCATCCAGCGTGACGCGTTGCAGCCCTAACATCAGCAGGCTCAAAGCGATGGCGATGGGCGCTGCCCGCAGGAAGTTGCCCGCCGTGACCCGTGTCGGATCCCCCGCACCTTTTCCGCGCAGCGAATAAATGCCCCATGCCACGCCTGCGCCCAGCATCAACACCGATCCGCCCAGTGGCGGGGCTGAGATGCCGGGCAACAACAAGCCCAGCAGCCCGCTCAGGGCCAGTGCCAGGCCGACGCGTTGAAGAGGCTTCAGGCGTTCGCCTTTCCAGAGCCCGTAGCTGATCATCGTGGCCTGGACGGCGCCGAAAAGCAGCAACGCGCCGGTCGCCGTGGGCAGACGCACATACGCAAACGAAAACGCGGCAGCATATATAAAGAGCGCCAAAGCAGACGGCCAGTTGCCGCTTCCCGTTTGGTCACCGCGAAATTTGCGCGCCACCAGCCACAACACCACCGCGCCAGAAACCAGGCGAATACTTGTAAAGCTGCCGGCATCCAGCTGGCTCTGCTGGAGCGCCAGCCGGCAGAGCAGGGAATTGCCGGCAAAGGCCAGCATGGACACGGATGTCAGCGCAAGGATGCGGGCCGGAGACATGGGATGGGTGCGATTCAGTCCGTTATGAATAGCGGCTGGAGGACAAAGGGGCAACGTATTTTTCTTTCCATGCCGCTACCCACATCGCCAGCGCATCTGCCCGGCTTTGGCCTGTTTGCGCGGGCAGTCCCAGCAGGTGGGCAGCCTCGTTCAGGACAGCCACAGGGTCGCGGGTATCGAGCGCCTGTGCGCCGTGTTGCTTGGACAGCTTTTCGCCATTCTCGCCGTACACCAGCGGGGTGTGCAAATAACTTGGCGTGGGCAAGTCGAGTGCGCGCTGCAACAAAATCTGCCGCGCCGTGTTGTCGGCCAGGTCTTCGCCGCGCACTACGTGGGTGATGCCTTGCGCAGCGTCATCGACCACCACGGCCAGTTGGTACGCCCAAAGCCCGTCTGCCCGTTTAAGCACAAAGTCGCCGACTTCATGGCTGACGCGCTGGCTTTGCGGGCCGAGAAGCCGGTCATGCCATGTCACGGGCGCTGCATCGGTTTGCAGAGATGCTACGGTATTCATAGCTGCTTGCGCCCGTGCAGCCTGCGCAAGAGAGGGTTTTGATTCGTTTTTCTCGATCAGGAAGCGCCATGCCCGTGCCGTGCGCCCTTCGAGCCCGTCGCGGCAGGTGCCTGGATAGACCAGTTCGCCATGGCGTTGCCGTTCGTACCCGGAGTCGGCCAGTGCGCGGGCAATGTCTTGCCGGGTGCAGCCGCAGGGATACGCCAGTCCGGCGGCGATAAGTTGATCCAGTGCTTGCTGATACAGCGCGCTGCGTTGCGATTGCCAGACCGGCGGCGCATCGGGCAAAAGACCGCAGTCGGCCAGTTGACGCAGGAGGGTTTCGCTGGCTCCGGGAACGCACCGGGGCCCGTCCACGTCTTCAATGCGCACCAGCCACCGGCCTTGGTGTGCGCGGGCATCGAGCCAGCTGGCAAGTGCCGCGACCAGTGAGCCGGCATGCAGCGGGCCGGTCGGCGAGGGTGCAAACCGGCCTGTGTAGGTCGTCCCCACGCTCTTCAGTTCGTGGGGTTCGCTGCCCTCCGAGGGGGCTGCTGCGCCTGTGGCTTGGCCAAGCCGGTTCAACAGTTCTTGCTGGGTGTGAGGGCGCGCTTCTACGCTAGTTGCTTTGTTCATGGCGCCAGCCGGCATCGCCTCACTCCGTCAAAGAATGGTCAGCGCCATTTCCAGACCCGACACAAAGCCGTCTTCGACCCGGTGACCGAGGCACCAGTCGCCGCAGACGCCGATGCGCGCTTCGGCATCCCACCCGTGCGTCTTGCCGAGCGGTTTGGTGGTTTGCGCATAGCGCCAGCGATGCACTGCGGCATACGGCGGCTCGGCGTGGATGCCGGTCACTTCGGTGAATGCCTTGAGCAGCTTGCCCTTGACGCGTTCGGCGCTGTCTTCAAGGTGACGTTGCGACCAGGCCGGGTTGGCCTGAACCGTCCAGCGCTCCACCGGGCCGCGTCCGGGTTTGGACGACTCGCGGGCTAGCCAGGCAATGCGGTGATGGGTGCTGCGGGCCACATTCCACTGCGGGCCGAGGCTCGACAGCGTCGGCTGCAGCGCTTGCGGAAATGCCACCATCAGCGTCCAGCAGGGCGCTACCGTCACGCCGGCGATGTCGGCTGTCAGGGCGTCAGCCAGTTCGGAGTCGGACAGCAAGGCATGCGCCTGGGTGGACGGCAGCGCGAGTACCACCGCATCAAACCCGGAATGCACGCCAGCGCCTGGCCCGTCGGTCTGGAGCTGCCAGCGTTTCGGGTCGAGCTTGTCTTCTTCGATGTAAACGACACGGGTTTCCAATACCAGCTGGCCGGCGTCAAGCAATGGCTGCGCCCACTGGCGAACCAGGGCATTCATGCCGGGCGTGGCGACCCAGTGCGCTTCGTTGGCAGGCAGTGACGCCGCGACGACTTGGCCGAGATCGTCCAGAATCCGCACCTTGTTGGCGCTCCAGGGCCGCACCAGTCCGGACGCGGTAGCCAATGCTTTTTCAAAGCGCTCGTCGCGTACGGTGAAATACTGCGCGCCGTGGTCGAAACCGCCAAATTCGGTTTCACGTGTCGCCATGCGGCCACCAGCGCCTTTGCTTTTTTCAAATAGGGTGACGTGGTGCCCGGCCTGTACCAGGGTGCGGGCGCAAGTGATGCCGGCGATGCCAGCGCCCACGATGGCGATGTGGCGCTGGGGCGCGGGTTCAGAAGCAGAAGAAGGGGTTTTTTTTGTCATGACTTTTTACTTTTTCTGAAGTGAGGCAAAAGGGAGGGGGAAAATGGCTTCGCGACTAAAAATAATCCATCAACGAACGCCATGCGCACACTCTACACCGCAGCCGCCGCCGTACGGCTGCAAGCGCAGATTTATAGCGAATGGGGCCGCTCCAGCAGCGCCTTGCGGGTGGCCGGATTTGCCAGGTGCTGCAGCCACCACTGCAGCGCGCGTCCTTCGTTGCCGTCCGCTTGATGGCGCCAGGCATAGCGCATCGGAGCTATCCGCGTGGCGCGCTGCATCTGCTTTTCGACCAGCCTGCCGGCGGCAATGTGCGGCCGTGCGAGGTATTCCGGCAAGAAGCCGCCGCCCAGTCCGCGCAACTGCGCATCCAGCTTGGCCTGCATGCCGGGAACGGTAAAAATATCTTGCCCGCCCAGCAGCCCGCTGGTCACGCCACTTCCGCGCTGCACCGAGTCGGCCACTGCCACGGCGCGGTGCAGCATCAGCAGCGCATCGGGCACCGGCTCGGCGGCCTGCGCCAGCGGATGGTGTGGCGCCACCGCGTAGACGAAGTGAATGGTGCCCAGCGGCCGGCTTTGCACCGACAGGTTGGCCGCCGGTTCCAGGGCCACGCCGATGGCCAGGTCAGCCTGTCCTGAGGTCAGCGCTTCGAGCGTGCCCGACAGCGCTTCCTCGCGGATCTTGAGGCGGGTGGGCGGATTCAGCGCGAAAAATGCCTCGCACAGCTCCAGCACGGTGGTGCGGGAAATGACGCTGTCCACCGCAAGCGTGAGTTGCGGCTCCCAGCCCGTAGCGACGCGTTTGACGCGGTTGGCAATGGCGTCGAGTTCGAGCAGCAGGCGGTTGCCTTCACGCCGCAGTTCCTGGCCCGCCACCGTCAACTTTGCTTGACGTGATGAGCGGTCGAACAGCAGCACATCGAGCGCGTCTTCGACCTGCCGGATGCGGTAAGTCAGGGCGCTGGGCACCACGCCGAGCGCACGTGCCGCCGCCGCCATGCTGCCTGTGCGGTGGATGGTGTCAATCAGCCCAATGACTTCGGGCGTCAGGGCGTTGCGAACTGAGTTGTGGAGTGGTGCCATGCGAAAGGTTCAAATAATTCGAATGATGCCAGCAAACCGGCGCAACGATCCAGGCGCTGCGGACTCTTACAGTCAATGCATTGCAACGCACCTTGAAAGGGGCACTTCATGATGACATTACGGCTCTCAGGCGAACGTGGCTATGCCGATCACGGCTGGCTTAAGTCTTTTCATTCTTTTTCATTCGCGGGCTACCACGACCCGGCGCACATGGGCTTTGGCAACCTGCGCGTCATCAACGAAGATCGCATTGCGGCGGGCCGGGGTTTTGGCACGCACAGCCACCGGAACATGGAAATCATCAGCTACGTGCTGAGTGGCGAGTTGGCGCACAAGGACAGCATCGGCAACATCAAGGGCATTCCGCCCGGCGATGTGCAGCGCATGAGCGCGGGCACGGGCGTGCAACACAGCGAGTTCAACCATGCCGACGGCCAGACGACGCATTTCCTGCAAATCTGGATCGAGCCCAACGTCACGGGTATTGCACCGAGCTATGAGCAAAAATCTTTTGCCGATGCCGAAAAGCGTGGCGCACTGCGCTTGGTCGCTTCGCCCGATGGCGCCCAGGGGTCGGTACTGATGCATGCGGATGCCCGTCTGTATGCCGGCCTGCTGGATGGCGACGAATCGATCACGCTGGCGCTGGATCCGGCACGCAAAACGTATGTGCACTTGGTGCGTGGTGAACTGCAAGTCAACGGCCAAACGCTGCACACGGGCGATGCGCTGGGGCTGCAGTCGGAAAGCGAGCTGCAGCTGTCGCATGGCCAGGGCGCTGAAGTGCTGATGTTTGATCTGGCGCCCTGAAGGGGGGAGGTTTCAATGCGGTAACTTGTTTCGCTGTGTAGTGGCCAAGTTATTCCAGGCAGTTCAACAGGTTTTATTGTTGTCGTTTGATGCTTGAGAGCAAGCGGGGAGGTTGCCCAGAGTTGAATCATGGCGCGTAGACTCTTTCCGCTTGCGGGGCTCTACTGCGAGGCTAATTTAAGTTCGCGGAGAGTCGGGCGGGCAT
Source organism: Polaromonas sp. CG_9.5 (assembly GCF_035984465.1). NCBI lineage: Bacteria > Pseudomonadati > Pseudomonadota > Betaproteobacteria > Burkholderiales > Comamonadaceae > Polaromonas > Polaromonas sp. CG_9.5. The sequence continues at coordinate 284 of NZ_JAXCHR010000044.1, read as the reverse complement.
CTGATGCCCATTCTCTCTGAGGTTGACCTCTTGAATGACAGAAAATTGAAGAAATTGTGGGTAGCCCGAGAACTGCGAACTTTTTGCAAGCATCCGTGCGCAAAGGGGCGAGGAAATGGTGCTATGATTTGTGGCTCTGCTGATGACAAGGCGGCTCTTCTGAAAAGCGGAGTGCAGGTCAGGAAGCAGAAAAACTTCGAATTAAATTTCAACTGGACTTAAAAATCCGGTATATAATTTGAGGCTCAGCTGATTACAGCGAACGACGCCAAGCAAGACAGTCA
>NZ_JAXCHR010000043.1:0-9949 GCF_035984465.1 Polaromonas sp. CG_9.5 | reverse complement strand
TGCACAGCTCGCGCCGGTTGGCACCCTCTTGCAAGGCAAGCGTCACAAACTCTTGTCGGATGTCCATCAGGTCTTTCAGTTGCCAGGGCATGGGGTTCTCCTTTGTGCGGCACAGCGCGCAAGAAGTGTTACCTATGTCCCTGTACACCTGTTACCCATGTCTCCGGTCTATACAGCGAAGCAAAGAAAAGTGAGTTGCCGCCGGGCAACCCCCGGCCAGCCAAACCAGGCCGCGCCACAAAGCTATCAATTAAATAGCTATCAATGCAGGCAACTATTGCGCAATAGGCCAAATTCCATCAAGAAACACTGCATTAAGAGCCATCAGTAAGTCTCCAGATGCAGCCGCCCCTCCGCCTTCAACGCAGCGCCCACGGCGTCCCAGTTCAGCCCCGCCTCCTGCGCCACATCCCGCAGTGCCAGCACCACACCCTCCTCCATGCTTTTCAGCCCGCACACATAAAAATACGTCGAAGCATCCTGCAGCAGCAGCACCAGATCAGCAGCCCGCTCACGCATCACATCCTGCACATAGCGCTTGGGCGCGCCCGGTGTGCGCGAAAACGCAAAGTTGATGTCGATGAAATCCTTGGGCAGGCTTTGCAGCGGGCCAAAATAAGGCAGCTCCTGCTGGGTGCGGGCACCGAAAAACAGCATCAGCTTGCCTCCTTCGAACTTGCCCGACTTGCGCAGCCGCCGCCGCCATTCGGTCATGGCCCGCATCGGCGCGCTGCCGGTGCCGGTGCAGATCATCACGATGTTCGAGCGCGGATGGTTGGGCATCAAAAAGCTCGCGCCAAACGGGCCAATCACCTGGACGGTGTCACCGACCTGCAAATCGCACATGTAGTTCGAGCTGACGCCGCGCACCGGCTTGCCTTGGTGGTCTTCCAGCACCCGCTTGATGGTCAGGGACAGGTTGTTGTAGCCGGGCCGCTCGCCATTGCGCGGGCTGGCAATTGAATACTGGCGCGCATGGTGAGCCCGGCCGTTGGCGTCAACCCCCGGCGCCACAATGCCGATGGACTGGCCTTCGCGCACCGGAAACGGCATCTTGCCAAAGTCCAGCACGATGTGGTGCGTGTCGTAATCGTCGCTGCCAATTTCCGTCACCCGCACATTGCCGGTCACCGTGGCGGTGATGGATTTTTCAGCGGCTTTGGGGCCGTACAGGTTGGTGTAGGCATGCGCGGCCGACCAGGGCGGCAATGTTGCACCGTACTGGGCACTGTTGAAAACCGCCTCGCCGGTGGCCGCCGCCGGCAGCGAAGGCGCCACCGGTTCAATATCGGGCATGGCACCGGCGGCAACGCCTTCGGCCGCCAGCTCTTCCGGGGTCAGTTCAACCGGCAACTCGTCCCAGCCCAGTTGAGCCTCCAGGCTGTACGCCATGACGCGCGGCAGCGTGCGCCAGTTGTCGATCGAGCCGGTCGGGCACGGCGAAATGCAGTCCATGCAGAAGTTGCATTTGTCGGCATCCACCACATAGTTCATCGAATCATGCGTAATGGCCTGCACCGGGCAGGTCGCTTCGCAGGTGTTGCAGCGAATGCAGATTTCAGGGTCAATCAGGTGCTGCTTGATCACGTGAATTTCGGTCATGTCCATGGCGGTTTCCGATAAAGGCTTGATGGCAACTGCGCGTTAACGATGATAGTGAAGCGGAATGTGGTGATCAAAGCCAGCACTCTCAGGGAGGGCGTGTTTCCTCTGCCACCAGCAGGGGCCGCGGAACTGGCTTTGCCAGGCCGCAGGCGCAGCAGCCCCCTCGGGGGGCAGCGAACCACACGCAGTGGGGAGCGTGGGGGCTCAATTAAATCGAACGTAGTCATAGTCAACCGGCTGGCGGTTGATGCCCATGACCGGCGGCGCAATCCAGTTGGCGAACTTGCCGGGCTCGATACAGCGGCCCATCAGGCTGGCCACATAGGCGCGGTCTTCGCTGCTGGGCAGCCACTGGTTGACGCAGGCATTCCATTCAGCGTCCGACACCACGCGGCCATCAGGCGACACCTTCACCTTGGAAAGCGAGCCGATATTGCGGTGAAACGCCTTGTGCGGCACCTTGAGCTGGACCGCAACGCCAGCCTTGGTCAGCACCTTGTTCCAGCGCTCGACACCGGCCACCGAGTCGCGGATGTAGTCGTCGCGCAGCACTTCATTGAGCGCGTTGAGCATCGGCACTTCTTTTTCAGCCAACTGGCCGTCCTTGACCTCGATGACCTTGTAGGTCTGGCCCTTGAGCACATGGTCGTCGACGCGCTTGCCTTCTTCGTAGCGGCCCTTGAGGCCGGAGCTGTAGAAGGTGGCCGCATTGCTTGACTCGTCAGCGCCGAACAGGTCGATGGTGACGCTGTAGTGGAAATTGATGTAGCGCTGGATCGTGGGCAGGTCGATCACGCCAGCGGCGCGCAGCTTGCCGACATCGTCGGTTTTCAGCTCGTTCATCTTTTGCGCGGTGCGCTGGATGACGCGGGAAATGCCGCTTTCGCCGACAAACATGTGGTGGGCTTCCTCGGTCAGCATGAACTTGGTCGTGCGGGCCAGCGGATCAAACGCGCTTTCAGCCAGCGCCGCCAGCTGGAATTTGCCGTCGCGGTCGGTGAAATAAGTGAACATGAAAAAGCTCAGCCAGTCCGGCGTCTTTTCATTGAAGGCACCCAAAATGCGCGGGTTGTTCTCGTCGCCGCTGCGGCGCTCCAGCAGGCCTTCGGCTTCATCGCGGCCATCGCGGCCAAAATGTTTGTGGAGCAAATACACCATCGCCCACAGATGGCGGCCTTCTTCCACATTGATCTGGTACAGGTTGCGCAGGTCGTACATGCTGGGCGCGGTCAGGCCCAGGTGGCGCTGCTGCTCGACCGATGCTGGCTCGGTGTCGCCCTGGGTAACGATGATGCGGCGCAAGTTGGCGCGGTGTTCGCCGGGCACATCGGTCCAGGCTTTTTCGCCCTTGTAGTCGCCAAAATGAATGTCGCGGTCGGCACTGCCGGGGTTCAGGAAAATGCCCCAGCGGTAGTCGCGCATCTTGACGTGGCCAAATTGCGCCCAGCCCTGCGGGTCAACGCTGACGGCGGTGCGCAGGTACACGTCTGAATTTGTCGAGCCTTCAGGGCCGATTTCATCCCACCAGTTAAGAAAGTTCGGCTGCCACTGCTCCAGCGCGCGCTGAAGCGTGCGGTCTTCGCCGAGGTTGACGTTGTTCGGAATCTTTTCGCTGTAATTAATGCTGGACATGACGGGCTCCAAAAATAACTGACGGATTCGGGGGATGAATTTCGGTTGCGGCGCGCCACCCGGACCACGCCGCACAACGAGAAAACAGAGGCGTTTTTAGACGCGGTTCCAGTCAAACTGTGATTTTTCACCTTTGCCATAAACTTTCAGCGCACCTTTTTCGCCGACGGCGTTGGGCCGCTGGAAAATCCAGTTCTGCCAGGCGGTCAAGCGGCCAAAAATACGGGTGAACATGTTTTCCGGGCCATTGAACCGCAGATTGGCTTCCATGCCAGTCAGCGCATCGGGCGACATCGACACGCGCTCTTCGATGGCAATGCGCACTTCGTCGGTCCAGTCGATGTCGTCAGGGTTGGCTGTGACCAAACCAATCGCGAATGCAGCATCGGCGTCCAGCGGCTGGCCGGCCTTGGCGCGTACGGCGTCCAGCGCCGGTTGCTCGTCATAGAAACGGCGGCCCAGACGGCTCTGGTCGGTGACCATCGGGTACAGGCCAAAGTTAGTGTCGGCCACAGTGATCTTGGGTGCTTTGTCTTCGTCGTCAGGCAACGCCAGGTGGTAACTGCGGTCACACGCCAGCGCCAATTCGAGATACGTACCGACAAAGCATGAACCGGGTTCAATCAGCGCAAACAGGCTGCGCGACGACAAGTCAAGGCGGCTCAGTGTGCGACGCAGCAGGCCGATGGTTTCGCGCACCAGCCAGTGGTGCTGGTTTGCCAGCAACACGTCGTCCATCGCCAGCACGGCGGCCGCATCGCCTTCGGTCTTGATCAGCCAGACGCCAATATCGAGTTCGTTGGTGCGCATCATCAAAATCGCGTCTTCGAGTTCGCGTGCCAACACCAGCGGGAACCAGTCAGCACCCAGGGCTTCAATGCCGGCGATGTCTAAGGGCTGCTCGCCCGTGGGGGCCTTGACCGTCCAGGTGGCGGTGCGTTTGGCGCGGTCGATCTCGATGGTCACGCTGGAATAACGCAGCGTATCGGCTTCGACGGTGCGATTCAACGGCTTGAAGACCACGGCCTTGCCGTCGGCAGGACGGTCGCTTTGCTCGGCCAGTGCCAGCGCACGGGTTTGCACTTTCTGGGCAAAATCGACGGCCTTGGCAATGTCATCGACCAGACGCCAGTCCTTGGCTTTCTGGCCGCGAACGCCTTCGACGCTGGTGCAGAACAGGTCGGCCAGGTCGTGCCGCACATGGCGCTTGTCGGTCACCCGGGTCAGGCCGCCGGTACCGGGCAGCACGCCGAGCAAAGGCACTTCGGGCAGACTGACGGCGCTGGAACGGTCGTCAATCAAAATGATTTCATCGCAGGCCAGCGCCAGCTCGTAGCCGCCACCGGCGCAGGCACCATTGACGGCCGCCAGGAATTTCAGCCCGCTGTAGCGGGAAGAATCTTCCAGACCGTTGCGGGTTTCGTTGGTGAACTTGCAGAAGTTCACTTTCCAGGAGTGGCTGGAAACACCGAGCATGAAGATGTTGGCACCCGAGCAAAAAACTTTTTCCTTGGCACTGGTCACGACCACGGTGCGCACTTCGGGATGCTCGAAGCGGATGCGGCTGACGGCATCGTTCAGCTCAATATCAACGCCAAGGTCGTAACTGTTCAGTTTGAGCTTGTAACCCGGACGTAGACCCGCGTTTTCATCAATATCGACCGCCAGCGTGGCGACAGGGCCATTGAAGCTGAGCTTCCAGTGCTTGTACTGTGAAGGGTCGGTCTGGTATTCGACGTGAGAGGCGATGGTCATGGGTTCAGGTCTCCAGCTTGATGCACAAAATTGCATTAATTGAAATTTAATATACGCATGATAATGCAACATACTAAAAACAAACAAGCATTTTTATGCAGACCTTTAAACCGGCAACTGCAACGCCTCCCGAACGGTCTTGCGCAAGAGCTGAAAAGACGACTCCAGATTTTGGGCGCTGGTGTCCAGCTTGTGTTGTGCTTTTGAATAGAAAGCCGCACGGCCTGAAAGAATGCCCTTGAGGTCTTCCATCGCCTGCTTGCTGGCCGCCATAGGCCGCAAGTCGCCCTGTGCGACTACGCGCCGCATGTGGTCTTCGGGCTCGGCCTGCAGCCAGACGGTGGTGCAGTGCGACAGCAGCTGGTTGAAGGTGGCCGGGTCCGACACCAGGCCGCCGGGCGTGGCAATGACCGCTTCCGGGTAGATCTGGATGGTTTCCTCCAGCGCCCGCCGCTCATAGCGCCGGTAAGCGTTCATGCCGTAAAGCGCCTGGATTTCCGAGACGCTGCAACCGGCAAATTTTTCAATCTCCCGGCTTAGTTCGACAAACGGAAACCCCAGGTCTTCTGCCAGCATCGCGCCTAGCGTTGACTTGCCAGCGCCCCGCAGGCCAATCAGCGCCACCTGCGAACTGATGGCGGTATTGCTTCTTCCGGTACCCAGCAATTCGCCCACTGCAATGCGCACCCGCCGCAGCGCCGTGTCGTCGCGGCCTTCAAGCAACTCGCGGATCAAGAGCCACTCGGGCGACAAAGTCGTGACATCGCCAATCAACTCCGCCAATGAGCAATGCAGCGCGCGCGAGACCTGCAGCAAGACCAGGATGGAGGCATTGCCTTCGCCATATTCCAGGTTTGCCAAGTGGCGCTCCGACACATCGGCTGCGATTGACACGGCTTTTCGGGTCATGCCGCGCCGCGCCCGTAACGCCTTGACCCGCTCACCGAGCGCGACCAGAAAGGGATTTTTCTCGTCGGTTTGGGCAACATGAAGAACGGAAAGCGGGACTTCAGTGAAGCCAGGCGGCGGTTCAGATAAAACAGGCGTTAACCCTGATACGTGCAATATATTGCTTGACATGATGTTTTTCAGGAATTATGGTTTATACAAGCACAATAATTCATATTAAGTTAATTGACAAGTTCAGCACACTATAAGGAAAGCACGGATGTCACTTGCACAATTCCGCGAACAAATTGCACAACTGACCATGCAACTGGCAGGCCGACCGCTGGATGCCGGTCTGGACGCCTGGCTGAATGCCGAGCACGGCATCGAAAGCGCCACGTACCGCCAGCTCAAACAAACCTGCATGGCGGGCGTGGCCGAGGGGTGGCTGTGCGAACGCGAAGGCGGCGGCGTGCGCTATGGCCGCATATTCAAGCCCGCCGACACCTGCACAGATTTTCAGTCGATGTGGTTGAAATGACGGACATTGCTGGCCCGCACCACACGCATCCGAACGGCGAGATTGACCTGATCAGAAAAATATTCTTCATGATTGAACTGATTTTGAATTACCTCGGCGGCCGATGACAGCCTGGCACCGGCGCGGGCACAGCGCTGATGGACCCGGTGCTGGGCCTAGAACTCGTGCGAGTCGATGCCATCGGGCTGGCGAATTTCGCGCTGGAACTGGCAGGCAACCATGGCCCCGTGCATGTAATTTCGCCCGATATGGCCGCGCTGCAAACACCCCCGGCGGTTTGAACGGCAGACAAAAAAACAAGGAGACAAACCATGCAAACCGAATCAACAGAAATGACCCGGCCCGCAGCGCTGGGCACGTCCTTTAACTTTGCCCAGCACCTGATCACCTGCAACGCTGCCCGCCCGGAAAAGACCGCCTTCATCGACGACACAGGCAGCCTGACTTACGGCGAACTGGCCGAGCGTATCCGTCGCCTGGCCGCCGGACTGCTGGCCAGCGGCATGCGCCGCGAAGAGCGCGCACTGCTCTTGATGCACGACTGCAGCGACTGGCCGGTGAGCTTTCTGGGCGCGATGTACGCGGGCATCGTGCCGGTCGCCGTCAACACGCTGTTGACGGCTGACGACTACGCCTTCATGCTCGAACATAGTCGCGCCCAGTCCGTTTTGGTGTCCGCCACGCTGCTGCCCCTGCTGCATGAAACCCTGCGCAAAACCGCGCACGAAGTCAAAACCATCATCGTCTCGCACCCCGACGCCGCTTTGCCTGAGGGTTCCGTGGCGCTCGATGCACTGCTCGCCCAACACGCGCCGCTGGCCCAGGCCGCCGCCACCAGCCCCGACGATCCGGGCTTCTGGCTCTATTCGTCCGGCTCCACCGGCAAGCCCAAAGGCACGTTGCACACACAAGCCAATCCTTACTGGACGATTGAGCTGTACGGCAAGCCGGTGCTGGGCCTGACCGAGCACGATGTGTGCTTTTCTGCCGCCAAGTTGTTCTTTGCCTACGGGCTGGGCAACGCCCTGAGCTTTCCCCTTAGCGTCGGGGCCACGGTGGTGCTGATGGCTGAACGCCCCACGCCAGCGGCCACCTTCAAGCGCTGGATTGACCACCAACCCACCGTTTTCTTTGGCGCGCCGACCGGCTTTGCCGGCATGCTGGCCGCGCCCGGCCTACCGAACAAAAACCAGGTGTCACTGCGAATGGCGTCTTCAGCCGGCGAAGCTTTGCCTGCTGATTTGGGCGAGCGCTTTACCGCCCACTTTGGCATCGAGATCATCGACGGCATCGGTTCGACCGAGATGCTGCATATCTACCTGTCCAACCTGCCCGGCAAGGTGCGCTACGGCACCACCGGCTGGCCGGTTCCCGGCTACGAGGTCGAACTGCGCGGCGATGATGGCCGCCCGGTGCCTGACGGCGACACCGGCGACCTGTATGTCAAAGGGCCAAGCGCTGCATTGATATACTGGGGCAACCGCGAAAAATCCCGCGAAACCTTTCAGGGCGGCTGGACCAAAAGCGGCGACAAGTACGTGCGCAATGCCGACGGCACCTACACCTATTCGGGCCGTAGCGACGACATGCTCAAGGTCAGCGGCATCTACGTCTCGCCCTTCGAGGTCGAAGCCACGCTGTCGCAGCATCCGGCGATTCTGGAAGCCGCCGTCATCGGCGTGCTGGATGGCGAAGGCCTGACCAAGACCAAAGCCTATGTCGTGCTCAAGTCCGGCCAACACGTCAGCGAAGACGAACTCAAGACCTTCGTCAAAGAGCGGCTCGCGCCCTACAAATACCCGCGCTCCATCGAATTCCTGGCCGAGCTGCCCAAGACCGCCACCGGCAAAATCCAGCGCTTCAAGCTGCGCGACCTGGAAGGCCCGGCCTCATGACGCAAGGCGCGGAGTTCATTGATATTGACTGGGCGGGCCGCCCAACCCGCATTGAACACCAGTGGATTTCCCGCGAAAAGTCTGACAAGCCATTGATCGTCTTTTTGCACGAAGGCCTGGGATCGGTCTCAATGTGGCGTGATTTTCCGCAGTGCGTGTGTAAGGCGGCAGGTTGCCGGGGACTGGTGTATTCGCGCCCCGGCTATGGCCGCTCGACGCCGCGCCCTGCTGAAGAAGCCTTGAACATGGACTTCATGCACCGGCAGGCCCAAGAAGTGCTGCCCGCTTTGCTGGACGCACTGGGCATTGACACCAAGGCAGACAAACCCTGGCTGCTGGGTCACAGCGACGGCGGCTCCATCGCCCTGCTCTACGCGGCCCATTCCCCGCAGCGCATTGCTGGGGCCATCGTGCTGGCGCCGCACATTTTGGTCGAAGACGTGTCCGTCAACAGCATTGCCAAAGCGCGCACCACCTATCTGGAAACCGACCTGCGCCAGCGCCTGTCCCGCCACCATGACGACCCGGATTCAGCTTTTTGGGGCTGGAACGACATCTGGCTGCGCCCGGATTTCAGGCACTGGTCCATCGAAGAAGAAATCAGCACCATCACCTGCCCGTTGCTGGCCGTGCAGGGGCTGGACGATGAGTACGGCACGCTGGAACAAATTCGCGGCATTGCGCGCCGGACTCCACAAACCCGATTGCTCGAACTGCCCGACTGCGGCCATTCCCCACACCGCGACCAGCCCGACAAACTGATCGCCGCCATTAGCGCATTCATTTGAGCCACTGTAAGAAGGCGTGGGACAGAAGGCTTGTCGGGCATGTTTTCGGCTGGCTGCAGATGTGAAATCATCTGCAGCAATTTAGATTTTCCTCATTGCTAGGAAAATTGATAAGTCATTGAGACAAAAGGAAAAACTCAGAAGTTCTATCGCTTTGGATTGGCAACATGAGAACCATGATGTCGTCCAATATATGTTGAATTTCAAAAGAGAAAATGTTATGGCAACGAAATTAGACCTTCAAGACTGGGTTATAGATGCATTGAAAGACCTTGGAGGCAGTGCCAGACTTGTAGAGGTGGCTAAACACCTTTGGAAGCATCACGAGCATGACCTTAAAGCCTCTGGAGATTTATTTTTTACGTGGCAATACGACATGCGGTGGGCAGCCAATCAACTGCGCACACTGAAGAAACTAAAAGCAGCCTATATTTCGCCCTCTGGAGTTTGGGAACTGGCCCCGTAAACGTCTGTGTTTTAACTCTTCATTTCAGTGGATGGGCTACGTCACCCGCTGAACTTGGCCGTTAGGCTACGCACTGCCATTTATGCTAGTTTCAGAGTCAAAAGTGCCCGTAGCGCAATCTCATCCTGTACTTTTAGCTATTTTTTTTGTAGCGTTACCTGTTTTGCTTGGCACGCTTTTGCCTGTGGCAGCGCATACGCGCATTTCGGTTCCGGATTGCACAAACCGTTCCCGCTCCAACACCAAGTGCGTAGTCCGGCGTTACAGTTGACTGCTGGTAAGCGGCTGGCCATGCCATCTTGAGACTGAGAAGAAAGCGGTCAAACATAGTGTCCACGAAACAAACAAGTGGGCACTATGGAAACGAAGAGAGTGGCGC
>NZ_JAXCHR010000042.1:0-10670 GCF_035984465.1 Polaromonas sp. CG_9.5 | reverse complement strand
TGACTGTCTTGCTTGGCGTCGTTCGCTGTAATCAGCTGAGCCTCAAATTATATACCGGATTTTTAAGTCCAGTTGAAATTTAATTCGAAGTTTTTTCTGCTTCCTGACCTGCACTCCGCTTTTCAGAAGAGCCGCCTTGTCATCAGCAGAGCCACAAATCATAGCACCATTTCCTCGCCATTTTGCGCAGACATGCTTGCAAAAAGTTCAGGGTTCTCGGGCTATGCATAACCGCCCGTAAAAAGGCCTTCAAGTCATAGCGCGGCGGATCTTCTCTTGCAGGCGCATTCCCGAGACAAAGTGGGTGGATGACCAAGCTTCGACTTGGATTTCCCGCATAAGCAAATTTCCCAGGGAGTCTCCTGCGCCCGCTCACAACGGGATAATCGCTCTCTATATGGCACTCATTACCCTTCTTGACGCTCAACTCGCTTTTGGGCACGTCGCTCTGCTGGATCATGCAGATTTTTCCCTTGAAACCAACCAGCGCATCGGCTTGATTGGCCGCAATGGCACCGGCAAGTCTTCCTTACTGAAAATTCTCGCGGGACTTGAAAAACCCGACGATGGCACTTTGCAGTTGCAGCAGAATCTGCGCATTGCCTATGTCCCGCAGGAACCCAGCCTGGATCCGCACGCTACTGTTTTCGTAGCTGCCAGCGCTGGCCTAGCTCGCACCAAGCATGTCGTTGAGCTTTATCTTGCCGCCGACGAGCACACCGACCTGGATGCGCTGCAATCTGAAATTGAAGCACTGGATGGCTGGACTTGGGAGCAACGCGTTGAGGAAACCCTGCACCGCTTGCATCTGGACAAGGACGCCCTCGTCGGCTCACTCTCGGGCGGAACCAAAAAGCGCGTGGCACTGGCGCAAGCGCTGGTCGCCAAGCCCGACGTGCTGCTACTTGACGAGCCCACCAACCATCTGGATCTGGACTCCATTGCCTGGCTGGAAGAACTGCTGGTCAATTTCAATGGCAGCATCATCACTATTACCCATGACCGGGCTTTTTTGGACCAGGTCGCGAACGTGATTGTCGAGCTGGATCGCGGCAAGTTGCGCAGCTACCCCGGCAACTTTGCCCAGTACCTGATCCAGAAAGAAGACCAGATGGCGCAGGAAGCCGTTATCTTCGCCAAGGCGGACAAACTGCTGGCGCAAGAAGAAGTCTGGATTCGCAAAGGCGTCGAGGCGCGCCGCACCCGCAGCACGGCCCGCATTGGCCGCCTGGAAGCCCTGCGTGACAACCGTGCGGCCCGACGCGACGCGGTAGGCCGCGTCAACCTGGACGTTTCAAGCGGCGACAAAAGCGGCAAGATTGTGGCCGAACTCACGGACGTTTCGAAAAGCTTTGGCCACCCAGGTTTTGAAAAAATCATCGTCAGCCGTTTCAGCGCGACCTTGGTGCGTGGCGACAAGATCGGCCTGCTCGGCCCCAATGGCGCAGGAAAAAGCACCCTGCTCAAGCTCATTTTGGGAGAATTGCAGCCCGACGTCACCACGCCGCCCGGCAAAATTCGTCAGGGCGCGAATCTGCAAGTGGCTTACTTCGACCAGATGCGCGACGCGCTGGATCTGGACGCGACGCTCGAAGACTTCATCAGCCCCGGCAGCGAATGGGTCGAAATCAACGGCCAGAAAAAACACGTCAAAAGCTATTTGACCGACTTTTTATTCAGCCCCGAGCGCGCCCGCTCCCCGGTGCGCAGTTTGAGCGGCGGCGAGCGCAACCGATTGCTGCTGGCGCGTCTGTTTGCGCGGCCGGCGAACGTGCTGGTGCTCGACGAGCCGACCAACGACCTGGACATCGACACGCTGGAGTTGCTCGAAGACCTGCTGCAAAACTACGAGGGCACGGTGTTTCTGGTCAGTCATGACCGGCGCTTCCTGGACAACGTGGTGACCAGCACCATCGCCTACGAAGGCACACCGGAAAACCCCGGCTTCTGGCGCGAATACGAAGGCGGCGTGACAGACTGGCTCGTACAGTCCAAGCGCGCCGCGCAAATCACCGGCGGCGGCAAAAGCCCCCCAGCTGCTTCCAGCGCGAAAAATACAAGCAAAAACAGTGCGGAGTCCAATAAGGACGGGCGCGAGCAGCTATCAAAAAAGAAGCTTAGCTACAAAGAGCAGCGTGAACTGGAAGGATTGCCGGCCATGATCCAGCAACTTGAATCGCAGCAAAAGGCGATCGGGCAGGAACTCTACGACGGCACGCTGTACGCCAACAATCCCAAAAGGGCGGCCGAACTCACAGCGCGCAACGCCAAGATAGAGGAAGAACTCATGGAAGCGCTGCAGCGCTGGGAAACACTGTCTGCCTGAGCGAGACGCCGCTACCGCGCAGCCGTTAAAAGCTCGCGCTGCGGCAAAGCCCTGGCGCTGGCAATTTGTCACGCCAGGCGCCTACAGCAAGAAGCGCCAGAACATCGCCCTGATGCGCTCAAGCAAGCAACGCTTGCGCTAAAGTGCCAGCATCATGCAAACCACTGACGCGCTGCACCCCGGCCCTGTACTGACTTCACCCGCAAGCCGTCATCGTGACCTGCGGCCTTGGCTGATGCTTGTTTTTTTAAGCTTCTGGCTTGCTGGATGTGCATCGTTGCCGAGCGAAGTAGACCGTCCGGTTTCACGAGCCTTGAGCCAGCCGATGCAAACCCGGCTGGGCAAGATGGTTCAGGCGCGCGCCCTTAAGGCGGGAACCCATAACGATTCAGGCTTTGCGCTGGTCGGCAATTCAGAACTGGCGTTTACCAGCCGCATGACACTGATCAAGGCGGCGCAGAAAACCCTGGACATCCAGTACTACGCCATCTTTGCCGATGACACCACGGAGCGCATGTTCGATGCCCTGCGCGAAGCCGCCGGGCGCGGTGTGCGCATCCGCATACTGCTGGATGACTTCAACACCTCCGGCAAAAATGCACAAGTCTTGAAACTCGCTTTTGAAAAGAATTTTGAGCTGCGGCTGTTCAACCCGCTGCCTGGCGGACGCTCATCCCTGATGCTGCGGATTCTGAGCAACCTCAAAGACGTGGCGCGCATGCAGCGGCGCATGCACAACAAGATTTTTGTCGCTGACAACGCGATCGCCATCACCGGCGGGCGCAATCTGGGCGAAACCTATTTTGGTCAGAGCAAAGGCACCAACTTTATCGACATCGATGTGCTGGCGGCCGGCCGGATCGCGCGCGACCTGTCGCGCAGTTTTGACCAGTACTGGAACAACCCGTTGGCGTATCCGGTGCAGTCGCTGATGAGCCAGGAGGAAATCGAGGCGATCAAGCCGAAACCGGCCGCCGCCCTGCCCGATACATCAGCCAGCGCCTTGCACACCCTGCCTGACACGGCCAATCTGTCGGGCCGCGAGCCTGTGACCGCTTCTAGTGACAGCATCTCTGAAGGCCTTCCAGCGCTGCCCGACTCGACCGACCTGAGCCTGCTGACCTGGACCTGGGCGCCGTCTGTTTTGCTGGTGGACAAACCCTCCAAGATTGCCGCCGATGCCGACGATGTAGAAGAAGCGCAGGAAACAGCGGTCGATGGGCTGCTGCAACTCATGTCGCAGGCCAAGACCGATTTGCTGATCGTCTCGCCCTATTTTGTGCCGGGCGAACTCATGATGCGCCAGTTTGCCGAGATACGGCGGCGCGGCGTCAAGGTGCGGGTACTGACCAATTCGCTGGCTTCCAACGATGCACCGGCTGCGCATGTGGGGTATGCCCGCTACCGTAAAGCGCTGCTGGAAATGGGCATTGAAATCTATGAAATGCGCGCCGAGCAGGAAGGAACGGTCATCAGTTTCGGCTCAGGCTCGGGCGCGACAGGGGGCTCTAAATACGGCTCCCGCGCCAGCCTGCACGCCAAAGTGGTGGTGGTGGATGGCCGTCTGCTGGTGGTCGGCTCCATGAACCTTGACCTGCGTTCGAAGCTGCAAAACAGCGAAGTGGCTGTCGTTATCCGCAACCGCGCCCTGTCGCTGGAGGCGACCCGCATGATCGAGCCGGCGCTGACGAACGGCGCCTACCACGTAGAACTGACGGATGGTCAGCTGGTCTGGCGCGCACCGCAAGGCTCGCAATTGAAGGATTCGACGACCGAGCCGGATGCCAGCCTGCCTTTGAAGCTGCTGCTCAAGCTGATAGGGCCGTTGGCGCCGGACGAGATGCTGTGACGGGCTAACTTATTGCAACCCGGATTTTGGACTTTTTGCGAATGAAGTGCCTACATCCTAAAACCTGACTTGTGGCTACGGATCAACCCGCTTCAAGAATGCCGCATCGCCAAAACCAGTGTGTACGGCGGTATGTTCCGGGTGTCTGTCGGGCTTGGGATCGATGAGCCGGATGCGCTTGTTGCATCTGGGGGAAATCACGGGCATTTAAGCCGGCCTCACAGAGATTTTTATGCGTTTTTAGTCTCTTGCGCAATATCCACGGCACTTATTTGCTATCTAATTAATAGCACATCAATGACTGGCAATGCAAAACCAGTCCGTCTCTACCCTTGACACCCGTCAGGTCGACTGGACTGAAAACGCTTTCAGTTCGCCCTCTGTGCGCAGCCCTACTGATTTACTCTCACCTGGTAGGTGACCGACACCTGTGCGCTGGGCATCAGCGAGCCGGTAAATGTCCACTGCAGATCGCCCGGTGCGCCTATGCCGGGCTGGGTGCTCACGCTGCAGGCACTGAGCCCGGTTGGCAATGTGCCCGGACAGGCGGCAGACACATACGTCGTGAAGGCTGGGGTGGCATCGTTGATGACCAGGGCGTTCAAGGGTTCGCTGCCATTGTTCTGTGCCTTGAGGCTGTATTCCAGGACGTTCCCCGGGTTGGCGACGACGGTAGTTGCAGCAGCGCTGCTCAACGTGATGTTTTTCACCAGTTTGTTTAAAGCCAGCGCGCTGCGCAGGCCTACGGTGGTGACATCGTTGGCAGTCAGCGTGCGGGTCAACAAGGGGGCGGAATTGGTGTAGCTGAACGCTGCACTGAGCGTAATCATGTTTTTCGCGCCCATCGCCGCAGCCAGGGGGATGAACTGCTTGACGATGAGGCACAGCGTTTGCCCTGCCGTTACGGTGATCGGGGCGATGATTTGCGGCTCCGAGCCATCCAGCAAGCTGCTGCAGTCGCTGTCGCGGTAAAGCACCTGGCTCCAGGGCAGCCCGCTGGGCGTGGCCGCGTTGGCGAGCGAAAACGTCACGTCGCCACCGCTGGCTGCAGTGAAGGTATGGGCATAAAACACCACCGTGCCGGGTTGCCCTGTCTCCGCGCCGTTGGGCGCCAGCGTATTGGGGGGCACGAGGCCAAAATTTACCCCGGTGTAGGTTTTCCCTGCCACTGGCGTGAAATTGATCACACTGGGGCGGCTGTAGCTGGCACCGGCGGTGGGCGAACCAACAGCCCCACCTGTGGCCGCATAGCCGCTGGGCGCGCTGGGCTGGATGATGACGGTGCCGGTGACCGTAGCCGCCACCCACAGCGTATAGCTTCCGTCGCCTGCCGTGCTGGCGCTGGCGGCAGCGGTGGCGCCGCTGAGGGCATTTACCGTGACGCTGGCAATACCTGCTTCGGTACCGTCCTTGCTGCCATTGTTGGCAGTACCCGACCCCACGCCGGTATCAGCAAACACAGTACCACTGAGTTTGGAGCCATTGAACAGGCCGAAATTACTCGGGACTTCGGGCGGCGCGCTTTCCACGACGATCTGGCTCACACCAGTTCCGTTTTGCGTTCCAAGCCAGCCGGCAGGTGGTGTGGACGTGGTGTCGCTCAGGGCATTGTTGTCATCCAGGATCAGGCAGTAGGAACCCGGAGCGACCATCGGCAGGCTGTAGGCGCCGGTGCCGGGGGTGACCGCTGCGGCTGCGCTGGCCGGGTTCTGGCATACACCCCCCGTCGAGGTGGCGAGTTTGACGTAAAGACCCGCCACACCGGTTCCGGTTTCCGTGCCGTCCTGGCTGAAGTTGTGGTTGGCATCGTTGTAGACCGTGCCGGTGACGGGTGAAAAGATCGGTGTATTGATAAACGTACAGGCCACCGCATCGCCATACTGCAGGCTCGCAATCGTGTAGCTTGACAGCCCTGTACTGGGGGGAAAGACGGTTGATGAGCCGGTGTTGGCGTTGACGCAAGAGAACGACGTGGTGTAGTTGGACAGGGTACCAGTGCTGCCTGCCGCCATAACCTGATCGACCACAAAAGGGTAGCTGGCGGCCACGGTAGGCAAGCCGGCAGGCGTGGAAGTCAAGGCTGTGCCTGTCGTTGCACCCGAAGTCATGGTGACACCGGCAGACGTTTTTACCGAATAGGTAAATTGATCAGGGGTGTTGTAACGTTGTTTGCTGATGTTCGAAACAACCGAAATCGACGCATAGCGCACACCCACGAGGAAGCCCTGCAGACCGCCGGCCTTGAAGGTGGACGTGATCTGGGTCGGGTTGTTAAACGAGCCAAAAACATAACTTCCCACAGTCCCTGCAACGCCCGTTTCGCTGACTGTGGTGGTGCCAACGCCCGACAAGGTGGGATAGACCGTGCTGGCGCCATTTTGAATGGTTGACAGCAGCGTCCACGGATCCTTGTTGGTCGTGAAGGAAAGCGTCTCGCCATTATTGGACGATTCGCCGTCTGCCACGATGATGGCGTATTTGGCAATACCGATACCCCCTGCCGGGGCCGCGACTGAAATATTGCTCATCTCCACCGTCACCGTGGAATTGTTCACGCCGCTGTACAAAACCGGCTTGTTGGGAATGCCATTGAATGCCGTGTTACCAAACGCTGCCCCGGGCCATGACGGCGCCTGTACTGCAACGACAGCAGCGCCGGCGGCACCGAGGGTCTTGGCCGTCTTCAGCGTCATGGTTAGCCTGGACTTGTCGGGCAGGTCAAAAGTGAACGTCTGTCCTGCTGCCGATTGGGCCGTGGCGTCAACGTAACTTGTAAAGTCAAGCCAGCAGTAGTCTTTGTAATCGGCAGGCGCCGTGCCTTGGGCGGCGGCGGGCGCGCAGCTGGGGTTGGCAGCCCACGCCAGATCGGGTATCGCCAATGCTGAAAACAGACCGAAAACAAAGAGAAGGAAGAATTTTTTCATGCGTGTTTCATGCCGTGCGGTCGTCACGCAAGATCAATTGGAGGCGGCTCCGGCCAAAGCTGAAGGGGGCCGCTCACTGGCAGACTGAAACAGGTTTTCATCAAATTTAAAGCGTAGCCGCAGGTAAACGCCGCGCTGGGTGTAAGCGTCGCCGGCCAGTTCTGCGGCCTTGAAGCCCTTGGCGTTATACCCCAGCGAAAGCCAGAGATTTTTCCAGGCTAGGTAGCCGGCCTCGATCCCCATGGCGGTTTCGGCAGCGCCGTTGCCCCACATGCGGTAAGCCTGCAGGCCGACATCGACTCGATCCGTGACGTCCCAGGTAGAACGCCCGCCCAAAAGCTGGGTGAAGGAGCGGCTTTCCAGCGCACCCGCACGGTCGATTGCCGATCGTGCCGCATACCGGCCAGTCATCAGCCAGTGATGGCTGGGCTGGAAATTCACATGGGTGGAGGCCAGCCAGGACGACTCGTCACGGTTCAGCCCGGCACCCAAGGTGCTGTCCACATCCCGCTTGAACTGGAGGCGGCCCAGCGCGTTCAGCTGACTGGTTTCAACGGGACGGTAGGCAAAACCGGTCTGCGCGGTCACCAGCTTGCGCTCCCCGCCAACGTCTGAAAGGCTGGTCTGCAGGTTGTACAAGGCCCGGTTGAGCAGCGTCCAGTCGGCGTCCAGCTTGTTCGCCAGAGCGGCGCTGGCCAGCCAGCTGCGCGAAGTGGAAGAGGTTTGCCACTGCAACTGGGCGGAGCCCTTCCAGTCGGCGGCGGCCACGTAGTCGACGCCCAAGGTTACAGCGCTGGAATCGTCAGCCACCACGCCAGTCAAAGGCTTGATGCGCTGGACGCTGCCGGTAAGACCCAGACCATTGTCCAGACGCCAGAGCCGGCGCAGGCCAATGGCAGCTTCACTGCTGCGTCCATTGAGGCTGTCGCCCATGCGGTATTCGTTGAAAACTTGCGTGCTGTCTGGCAACTCGGTGTTGATGCCTGCGACAGTCGTGTATTGCGATACGGCCGGATTGAGGTTGTAGGGGCCATTCAGGGTGTTGGCAAAATCATGGCGCAAATACAGCTTGGTTGTTGGATTGACCGCATAGTTGCCGCCCAGGCCAAGCTGGCGCCCTCCGCTGCCGTCAATGGCGTATTCGGCAATCCCGAAAACATCCGCCTGCGGCAAATTGGGCACGGGCACCGTCAACTTGACGCGTGCGCTGGTAAAGCCGGTCTGCGCAGAAGCGGCGGCAAGCGCAGCTGCATTTGGAATGACCGGCAACGAAGTGCCAGGCAGCGGCAAGGCCGTCAAGACCGAACTTGCATTGGCGCGGCTGTAACGCAACCCGGCTTCAATCCGGGCATTGCCGGGCAGGCTGTGCTCCAGCTTGAGCTCGGCACCGGTCTGCTCAGCGCCCGTGATGGCGTCTGAAGTTTTAAGGGCTTCTGCCACGAGCCGGTTTTTCTCGTCCAGCGGAATGCCTGCCTTGGCACCGTACTCAGACCGGCCCGCTGATTGCGGGCTGTTGGGATTGAAAAAGCCTGCATCCGTGCGCACCGCCCAGACACGCGCTTGCAACGCCGGGTCGTCATGCCGGATTTCAACGCGCTGGCCGGCACCGCTACCCTGCAGGTCGGTCGAGCTGCGGGCGATTTCTGCGGTAGCCTGCGTCTTGTCGCCCAACCGGGCGACCATGTTGATACCTGCCAAAGTTTGCGGGTTGACCGGGTCGGCGTCATGGATGAGCGTTGCGCCCACGGCAAGGTTGGGTGTCAGTTGAACCTTGCCGTCGACGCCAGCCACCAAATGCCTGGGGCCACCCGAGTCCACGGCATAGCTGACCCGGATGAACACCGGATTGAGGTCGGCATCGACGCTGGGCACCGGGCTTTTGAGCAGCAGCTGGCCAGAATAAGGCTCCAGCTCATAGTCAGTGAAGGCGGCCAGCGGAACATCCTTGACGATGACTGAAGGCTGGTTGCGGTCACGCGTAAGAACGTTCACCTGCTGGCTGTTGACCACGCCATTGACGTTCAACCGGAAGGGCCCGGAAGTGCCATTGGCGCGAAACTCTTCCACCTGTTGGCTGGTGGAGGTGCGGCTGGCAAAAGCTTCGGCCGTGTAGATGCCTTCTTGCACGCGAGCCTTGACGCCATTGAGGGCACGCGAATATTGCGTCAACTGCCGCGCCGGGCTGTCGCTTTGGGTGGAGTAGTCGCCCAGCAGCGCATAGTTGGTACCGTTTTGCACCATGACATACAGTTTTCCGGTGGACTGGGCATCAAAGCCACGGGCTGACGAGTCACCGTAGACCGGGTAAAACTGGTTGGGCTGAACGTCGCGGAACAGTGCGGTGTCGGAGGGTTTGTCCGAGTCGTAAGCCAGGGTCAGCAAAGTGGAGCCGAGCACCTTGCCCTTCAGGAACAGCGCGGCACGGGCCGCCACTTCGCCTTTACCATTGTCAAAGCTGCGGGAGGCACTCTGGATCTGACGCTCGAACACATCACCGCTTTGGGTGGGCTGCAGCCCCGAAGGCGAGAGATTGCGCAGGTTGATGGCTCCCTCCACCAGGCCAACCGCCATCATGGGCCGCAAGTTGGGCAAAAATTCGACCTTGGCCACAGCATTGACCTTGCCACTGGTGGCGCTCAGTTCGGCCTTGCCGGGCTGGGCCGGCGGCAGCAGCAAAAAGCGGGCTTCGCCGCCCTCAACGAACACCTGGATACCCGGTTGCTGCGGGTCCAGGTCGGGCGTCTGCCACTGACCCAGCGTGGACAGCAGCGTGACCTGGGTGCGGACGGAAACAGGCAGGTCTTGCGCATCGCGCAGGCGAAGCGTGACAGGCAATGGCGTCGCGCCGTCGGCAACAGGCTGCGGTGCAATATCGATCCGGATTTGTGCAAGCACCCCCGGCGCAATCAAGATAATTTGCTTCTGCCCGCGCGCATTGCCAAAAGGGTCGGTCGCCCGCAAGGTCAAGGTATTGCGCCCTGCCTTGAGGTTGATACCGATGTATTCCCAGGCAACCGTGCTGGTCTTTTCCAGGCTGCTTTTCTTGCCGACCTGGGTAACGGGCACGAGCTGGTCATTCACCAACAGTTCAAAGTTCGCGCCTATGGGGCCTTTGACACGAACCCGGGTCTGGTCGCTGGTGAGTACCTGCTCATTGCGCAGGTTGATAAAACCCACTTCAGGACCAAGACTTGGCAAAAGGTCTTCCAGCGGCTGGCTTTGCTCGTCAGGCACTGTCGGGGACGCCGGAACAGGCACCGAAGACACGGCATCAGGCAGCACCTTGCCTGGCGTGAAAAGCGGCTGCGGCACACCTTGTGCGTTAGGCGCGTAAGCGCCGCCCGGATCACCGACCGCGCCCAGCGCACCGGCCGACGGAACTACCGAGCCGGTCATGCCAGGCAAGGTCGTGACAGGCAGTAGCTTGGCAGCATTTGCGTTGCCGTTGGCTTGCAACGCGCCAGGCAAGCCAAGGATTGACCTTGCCCCTGGATTCCGTATCCCATAACCGAGATCATGAACGGGCTTGATGGGCCTGAGCCGCAAGCCAGTTTTCCTCAAACTGCATCGG
>NZ_JAXCHR010000041.1:0-13289 GCF_035984465.1 Polaromonas sp. CG_9.5 | reverse complement strand
CGTGTACTTGGCCCTTGATGTCTTTGTCATTTTCGTTTTCCTTGTCTGAATTGAACCACTCAGCAAGGGATACGTTTTCTGGGGGCAAGGTCAGTCTCCGGTCTATACACAACTGCAAAAGCAAGATTCATCAGGCTGACTCAAAAGAGATGGAGGGTGAATCGAGATATGAAGTGCGGTCGCAAAGTTGAAATGGGCTTTTTTTCAGTTTCCTGCTTGCAAGCATCGCAAATGGATCTGACAGGCACTACTTCATCAGTAAACGTTTTGATATCTGCATACTTAATTTCGAGTTTTTTTTTGCAAATACTTGAGCAAGTGATGATTTAAGATCAATCTATTTTTTCCAAATTAGCGGCTTGATAATAGGTAGATTGCCGCCACAAATCGAGCCCACAAGGCTCGTTAGATTACACAATGACCAAAGGTTATCGAATCACAGCTTCCACGGGTATCCACAAGGGAGACCGGGATTATCAGCAAGACCAGGTCAACCTCTTGAGTCACCACAGAATTCCTGGCTGCATGCTGGGCATCGTGGCAGATGGTATGGGTGGCCGCAGCGGCGGGCGCAAGGCATCTGACCAGGTCATGCTGACGGCCAAACAGCTTTTCGACCGCTACGCGCCTGAAACAGACGATGCACCTTCAATGCTCAAGCAGATCGTTGAAGAAGCCCACATTGTCATCAAGCTCACGGCTATTTCTGCTGAGGAAGAGCCTCACAGTACGCTGGCAGCATTTTTAATCACCCCAAGTGGTGAATGTTACTGGGTACACACGGGCGACTCCCGGATTTACCATTACCGAGGCAGCAAGCTGGTCTACAGAACAATAGATCACTCTTATGTGCAAACACTGGTGGACAAAGGCGAGATTGATGAAGATGAAGCCAATAACCATCCCAAAGCAAATATCCTCATGGGCTGCCTTGGGGCAGAAGAAGCGCCACCCATTGCGCAGCATTACATCCCCAAATTACAGCCCAATGATGTATTGATGGCTTGCAGCGACGGTGTCTGGCACTACTTCAGCGCCAGTGAAATGGGTTCTGCGCTGTCGATGCTTTCACCGCGAGAAGCGACAGAGTTCCTGATCCAGAAAGCCCACTCGCGTGCGCGCGGAGTTGGAGACAATCTTTCACTGGTGATTGTCAAGCTTGAGGCGCTGGACTAGATGCCCGGCTACTCAGGTAAAGGCAGCGGCTTGGCAGAAGGCTTTGTATGTTTTAGTTGATCGGCGTCGTGCTGACTGCGTCGCTCTTGAGCTTCTTTCTGACGCTCGCTGAATTTTTTCGCCTTTTCCTCATTTGCAGCCTGCTTCTCGGCGCGCGCCTGATTTTTTTGCTGATGCGCTAGAAGCCTCTGTGCATTTGCTGCGCGGGCGGCCTTTTCATTTGACTCGCGGATCGTCAGCTTTTGCTGCTTGTCCTTCAAGCTATCCAGACGCCCCTGAGATACTTCTACTGCTTTGGCACGGCTGTCAGCCGCTTGCTGCTGGTTTTCAGGAGATGCCTTTTCTTGCGTTTTGCGTATCTGGTTTTCTCCTTTGATTCTTCGCTCCGCATCATTCAAAAAAATCTCTTGCCGCCTGAAGTCTGCCATGGCCTCACGCCTGCGGCTGTTGACCTTGCCCAGACAGCTGTTGACTGCAAACTTTTTGTAGCAAGCAGCATCTTCAGACAAAAAACCGGCTTCCAGTCGGCTGCGCTCGGCATTTACAGCCGTGCGCTGAATGCCAATATTGCCCGCCTCCCCGCTCAGTTCTGAATTTTGCGCAAAGGCGAGTTGACTCAACGAAACCAGCCAAAGTAAGACTGAAAAAATTTTCATGTCAGGGCGGTATCTACCGTTCTATGTTCAAGCGCCAAAAACTCCATAGACTGCATTTCGTTGATTCGTGAAACGGTACGGGCAAACTCATGCACCAAAGGCCCTTCTGTATACAGCTCTTCAGGCGACACTGCGGCGGACATGATTAATTTGACACGCCGGTCATAAAGTACATCCACCAGCCAGGTAAAACGCCGGGCTTCAGAGGCCATCCGCAGGGGCATGTGGGGAACATCGCTCAACAGTACAGTGTGAAACTGAGTGGCTATTTCCAGATAATCATTTTGCGAACGTGGGCCGCCACACAGTGCCTTGAAGTCAAACCACACCACGCCGCCCGCTTTTCGCCGCGCATGGATCTGCCTCGATTCAATTTGCAGCACGGGGTTTTCATCTTGCGATGCCGCCAGCCGATTAAAGGTTTCCGTCATTTCAGCATCGGCCTGAGAGCCCAGCGGAGAATGGTAGAGCCTGGCTTGCTCCAGGGTTCGTCTGCGGTAGTCCGTTCCGTTATCGACGTTGATGACCTCCAGATGCGCTTTCAGCAGTTCAATGGCAGGAAGAATCCGGTCACGATGCAGGCCATTAGGGTAAAGACCATCAGGATGAAAGTTGGAGGTAGTAACAAACCCTACGCCGTTGTCAAACAGGGCAACCAGCAAGCGATGAAGAATCATCGCATCGGTAATATCCGCCACATGAAACTCATCAAAACAGATCAGCCTGTAACGCTTTGAAATGCGCTTGCCCAATTCGTCAAGCGGATTGGCAGTGCCTTGCAGGTCAAGCAGTTCACGGTGCACTTCACGCATGAATTCATGAAAGTGCAGCCGGACTTTTCGTTTGAGCGGCACCGCGCCAAAAAAGCAGTCCATCAAAAAGCTTTTGCCCCGCCCTACCCCGCCGTGCATATACACGCCACGCGGAATGGCTGGCCGGTTAATCAGCTTTTTGAAGGCATTTGAGCGCTGGTCTTTGTACGCGGCCCATTCCGTGGCGCAGCGCTCCAGCACATCAACGGCATGCAGCTGCGCCGGGTCACTTGCATAGCCCCTTGCAGCGAGTTCGGCCTCATAGGCCAAGTGAACCAGTTGTGTCACTGCGCTGCGCGTTCTTAAAAGTTCAACGTACGCTTGTCAACCGCCAAAGCGGCTTCTTTGGTCGCCTCGCTCAATGACGGATGAGCATGGCAAATGCGGGCGATGTCTTCGCTGCTGGCGCGGAACTCCATAGCCACCACGCATTCAGCAATCAGCTCGCTGGCCATGGGGCCCACAATGTGCACACCCAGGATTTCATCGGTGGCCGCATCGGCCAACATCTTGACCATGCCCGTGGTGTCGCCCAGCGCCCGTGCCCGGCCGTTGGCCATGAAAGGGAAAGTGCCGGACTTGTAAGCACGTCCTTCGGCTTTCAGCTGCTCTTCTGTCTGACCGACCCACGCAATCTCGGGGCTGGTGTAGATCACCCAGGGAATGGTGTTGAAGTTGACATGGCCATGCTGGCCGGCGATGCGTTCAGCCACAGCCACGCCCTCTTCCTCAGCCTTGTGCGCCAGCATCGGGCCGCGCACCACATCACCTACCGCCCAGACGCTGGGCAAATTGGTCTTGCATTCGCCGTCGACCACGATCGCTCCGCGCTCGTCAAGACTCAGACCAACGGTTTCCGGGCTCAGACCCATGGTGTTGGCAGTGCGGCCAATGGAAATAATCAGCTTGTCCACGGCCAGCGTCTGCGCTTCACCCTTGGCATTGGAATAAGCGATGGACACGCCCTCTTTGCCGTTCTTGATCTCGCCGACTTTCACGCCCAGCTCGATTTTCAAACCCTGTTTGGTAAACGCTTTGTGCGCTTCTTTGGCGATTTGCTGATCAACCGCACCCAAAAAGGTGGGCAGACCTTCCAGAATCGTCACATCGGCACCCAGACGGCGCCAGACAGAACCCATTTCAAGACCAATCACACCCGAGCCAATGACGCCCAGCTTCCGGGGCACAGCCCCAATGCGCAAGGCACCGTCGTTGGAGAGGATATTGACTTCATCGAAAGGCGCACCCGGCAACGCTCTCGCATTCGAGCCGGTCGCCACGATGATGTGCTTGCCAGAGATGGTTTCTTCTGCAGCGCCTGCAACCTTGATGTCGTAAGCGCCGTCTTTTGCCGCCACAAATGAACCCCGGCCATGAAAGAAAGTGACCTTGTTCTTTTTGAACAGGTAGACGATTCCATCGTTGTTTTGCTTGACGACCGTGTCCTTGCGGCCCAGCATCTTGGCAACATCCAGGCCTAAACCCTTGACTTCAATGCCGTGGTCTGCAAAGTGCTTGCCCGCATGCTCGTAATACTCTGAAGATTGCAGCAAGGCTTTCGAGGGAATGCAACCCGTGTTGGTACAGGTTCCGCCCAGGGCCGGGCCACCCTTGGCATTCTTCCATTCGTCGATACAGGCAACGTTAAAACCTAGCTGGGAGGCGCGAATGGCAGCAACATAGCCGCCAGGACCGCCACCGATGACGATCACGTCAAATTGTTTGGACATATGCTTTTCCAGTAAATGGGAGGCAGGGACTGGCAGCCAGACGGCTGCAGTCCTCTGCCCCAAAAGGGTTTAGATATCGAACAGCAGGCGGGCTGGATCTTCCAGCGCCTCTTTCATCGCCACCAGACCCAGCACAGCTTCACGGCCATCAATGATGCGGTGGTCGTAGCTCATCGCCAGGTAGTTCATCGGGCGGATAACGATCTGGCCGTTTTCGACGACAGCACGGTCTTTGGTGGCATGCACGCCCAAAATGGCGGACTGTGGCGGGTTGATGATCGGCGTTGACAGCATCGAGCCGAACGTGCCGCCATTGGAAATCGAGAAAGTGCCGCCGGTCATCTCTTCGATGCCCAGCTTGCCGTCCTTGGCTTTTTGGCCATACTCAGCGATTTTTTTCTCGATGTCGGCAAAGCTCATCTGATCGGCATTGCGCAAAATAGGCACCACCAGACCGCGCGGTGAACCCACGGCAATGCCGATGTCAAAGTAGCCGTGATAAACGATGTCGTTGCCGTCCACCGAGGCGTTGATCATCGGGAACTTCTTCAGTGCATGCACCGCAGCTTTTACGAAAAAGCTCATGAAGCCGATCTTGACGCCATGCTCTTTGCTGAAGGCATCCTGGAACTTCTTGCGCATCTCCATCACCGGCGCCATGTTGACTTCGTTGAAGGTCGTCAAAATGGCGTTGGTGGATTGCGACTGCAAAAGGCGCTCGGCAATGCGGGCGCGCAGACGGCTCATGGGAACCCGCTGCTCTGGACGGTCACCGAGGTCAACCGCTTTCACTGGCGATGCTACTTTAGGCAAAGAAGTGGTCGGGGCGCCGGTTGGTATTGCGCTTGCAGCTACTGATTTAATAGCAGTTGCCGCACCTGCAGCGGTGACAGCCAGAACGTCGCCCTTGGTCACGCGGCCATCCTTGCCGGTGCCCGGAACAGTGCCTGCAGCCAGGCTGTTGTCCGCCATCAGCTTGGCAGCCGAAGGCATCGGCACGCCAGCCATCGAACCGCCCGTGGCGGCAACCGGTGCGGACGCTGCCACCGAGGCTGTCGCCGCTGTAGCAGGCGCTGCGGCGGCAGGTGCAGCTGCGCCTGCCTTGCCTTCAGTGTCGATTTTTGCGATCACCTGATCCGACACCACCGTGCCGCCATCGGCTACGACCAGCTCGACCAGTACACCCGCCGAAGGCGCGGGCACTTCGAGAACGACCTTGTCGGTTTCGATTTCAATCAGGATTTCGTCAATTGCAATGGCGTCGCCAACCTTCTTTTTCCATTGCAACATGGTGGCTTCGGCCACGGACTCGGACAACTGGGGAACTTTAACTTCTACGATGGCCATTTTGATTCTTTCGTGTGTGTTCTTGTATTTCAGGAAGTGACTGGAACCTTATTTGGTCAGTACAAAACCTTTTAACTTGGAAAACGCGCCATCCACCAGCGCCTTTTGCTGTTCCTGATGCAGGTGCGAATAACCGACAGCCGGAGAAGCCGATGCAGCGCGTCCCGAATAGCCCAGCTTTTGACCGTCGAACATGTTTTCATGGATGTAATGCTGCACAAAGAACCAGGCGCCCTGGTTTTGCGGCTCGTCCTGGCACCACACGATGTCAGTGACATGGGGATACTTTTTCAGTTCAGCCGAAAAGGCCTTGTGCGGAAAAGGATAGAGTTGCTCAACACGCAGAATCACCACATCGTCAATGCCTTTTTCCTCGCGCTTCTTGACCAGGTCGTAATACACCTTGCCCGAGCAGGCAACGATACGCTTGACCTTGTCTGCCCGCTTGATGATCTCTTCCTTGTTCTCTGGAATGACCGTTTGAAAAGCCCCCTTGGTGAACTCTGACAGCGGCGAGGTCGCATCCTTGTTACGCAGCAGCGACTTCGGCGTCATGATGATCAGCGGCTTGCGCAGGTTGCGCACCATCTGGCGACGCAGCACATGGAAAATCTGGCTGGCAGTGGTGGGCTGGACCACCTGCATGTTGGCATCGGCCGACAACTGCATGAAACGCTCAAGACGGGCCGAGCTGTGCTCAGGGCCTTGACCTTCATAGCCGTGCGGCAGCATCAGGGTGATGCCGTTGACGCGGCCCCACTTGACTTCGCCAGAGGCGATGAACTGGTCAATCACAACCTGCGCGCCGTTGGCAAAGTCGCCAAACTGGGCTTCCCAGATCACCATCGTGCCCGGATCGTTGGATGCGTAGCCATATTCAAAAGCCAGCACGGCTTCTTCGGACAGGATCGAGTCGATGACGACAAACGGTGCCTGGTTTTCAGCCACGTTTTGCAGCGGCACATAGGTGCCCGTATCCCACTTTTCGCGGCTCTGGTCATGAATCACAGAATGGCGGTGCGTGAACGTTCCGCGCCCACAGTCTTCTCCGGACAGGCGCACTGGATAGCCGCTGGCCACGAGGGAAGCAAACGCCATGTGCTCGCCCATTCCCCAGTCCACCGGAATATCGCCACGGCCCATGGCAGCGCGGTCGTCATAGACTTTCTTGACCAGGTTGTGAGGCGTGACGGTTTCAGGAATAGTCGTGATTTTTTCGGCCAGGCGTTTCCACTCTGCCATCGGAATAGCGGTGTCGCCAGCGTCGGTCCACTTCTTGCCGACGTAAGGGCGCCAGTCAACGGCGTACTTGCTCTTGAAGTTGGTCAGGACAGGGTCAAACGTGCTCTTGCCGGCGTCCAGTGCGGCGCG
The DNA here is from genome assembly GCF_035984465.1 of Polaromonas sp. CG_9.5. NCBI lineage: Bacteria > Pseudomonadati > Pseudomonadota > Betaproteobacteria > Burkholderiales > Comamonadaceae > Polaromonas > Polaromonas sp. CG_9.5. Next base: position 6,197 of record NZ_JAXCHR010000041.1, on the reverse strand, counting down.
CGTGGCCTTGACCATGTCATCACCCAGCGTCTCACCCATGCCTTGAGCAGTCAGCTTGTCGGCGTAGAGCCGGCGCGTACCGGGGTGTTGGGCAATCTTTTTGTACATCAGCGGCTGGGTCAGCGCCGGTGTGTCTTGCTCGTTGTGGCCCAGTTTGCGGAAACAGATGATGTCGACAACAACATCTTTCTGGAATTCCATGCGGAACTCAAGCGCCAACTGCGTAGCCAGCACCACGGCTTCAGGGTCATCGCCGTTGACGTGCAAAACCGGCGCTTCAATCATCTTGACTACATCGGTGCAATACAAGGTGGAGCGACTGTCGCGCGGATCGCTGGTGGTAAAGCCGATCTGATTGTTGATGACGAGGTGGACAGTGCCGCCCGTGAAATAGCCCCGCGTTTCGGCCAATGCCAGCGTTTCCATCACTACGCCTTGACCGGCGAATGCCGCGTCGCCATGCACCAGCACCGGCAATACCTGCAGCCCTTTAGGGTCGCCACGGCGATCCATACGGGCACGCACCGAACCTTCAACGACCGGGTTCACAATCTCCAGATGGGATGGATTGAACGCCAAAGACAAGTGCACAGGCCCGCCCGGGGTGGTCACATCAGAGCTGAAGCCCTGGTGGTATTTAACGTCACCGCTTGGCAAGTCTTCTGGCGCTGTATGGTCAAACTCTGCAAACAGGTTGGCGGGCACTTTGCCCAGCGAATTGACCAGGACATTCAGCCGACCCCGGTGGGCCATGCCAATCACGATTTCCTGTACACCGACTTCACCGCCGCGCTGGATCAACTCGTCCATGCTGGCAATGAAGCTTTCGCCGCCTTCAAGCGAGAAACGCTTTTGACCCACGTACTTGGTGTGCAAAAAGCGCTCAAGACCTTCTGCAGCCGTCAGGCGATCCAGCAGATGGAGCTTCTTTTCCTTGGATAAATTGGGTTTGCTGCGAATGCTTTCGAGCTTTTGCTGCCACCAGCGCTTCTGGTTCTGGTCAGTGGCGTACATGTATTCGGCGCCAATCGTGCCGCAATAGGTTTCGCGCAGCGCATTGAGCAACTCGCGCAGGCTCATCGTTTCTTTGCCAAAGAACGTGTTGCTGGTGTTGAACACGATCTCCTGGTCGGCATCCGTGAACCCGTAAAAAGCCGGATCCAACTCAGGAATATCGTCGCGTTCAGCGCGCTTGAGCGGATCAAGGTCGGCCCAGCGGGCACCCACGTTGCGATAAGCAGCGATCAGTTGCTGAACGGAAGTGCGCTTTCTGCCCATTTCGGAGTCTGCACCGCTGGCCACCACGACTTTGGTCTGGCCTTGTTTGGCACGTTCTGCAAAAGCATTGACGACAGGCAGATGCGGAACGTCTTTGGCATTGGTGCCATCTGTTGCGGGAACGTGCTGAAGTGCGTCGAAATATTCGCGCCAGCTGTCGGTGACGCTGCCTGGATTGGCGAGGTAATTCTCATACATCTCTTCGACATAGGGCGCATTGCCGCCGAAAAGATAGGTATTGCCTTGATAGGCTGTGTAGACAGATGCAGGTGACTGCGAGTTTGAACTCATATCCGCTGACCTCCGTTTCCCTTGGGGAAACATAAGCTGGTTAAAGCTGGTTGATTAACCTTCCGCAACACGGCTGAACCGATTAGCGGATGCGACTGTGGCAGGGAAGGACCTTCAGAAACAACTTGAATTGTGCCACCTTAACGCTGCTACAGGAATACCCTGCTATCTTTTTAAACGAGAAGTACCGCGCTTGAGGCGCGTTTCAAGCACCCCGCCGTCACATATTTCAAGACCTCAGCACGCCAGACTCGGCCATGCCAAACCCGGTATTTTGATAAACCCATGCAGGCTGAAAAATGCTTCCAGAAAGGTTTGTCAAAGCAAATTTTCCAGGAACGCTGCAAGCTAAAAAGATCAAGGATTGGCGAGTCGGGGAAACTCCCGACTCGAATCAGCCTCCGGTCACCGGCGGGAAAAAAGCCACTTCGCAGCCGTCATTCAACACGGCGGTTTCGTCACTCATGACCTGGTCAACCGCCATGCGAACCGACCTGCCACGCGCCAGACTGGCCGCATGCGCCGGGCTGGCAGCCAGCAATTCATCGCGCAAATTCGCCAGGGTCAGGGCGTAGGTTTCGCGCAATTCGCTGCCCTGCCCGATGGCTTCACGAATTGAGGCGAAGTATTTGACATTAACTTTCATGCGAAAAAACCTTTCATGAAAGCAGCGCCGAGAACGCAATGAACTGCACTTTGTCACCGTGGGCAATCGTCTGGCCCGCCGGGTTGTCCAGTAGCCCGTCGCCCCAGACGGCGGATGTCAGCACGCCGGAACTCTGGTTGTCGAACAGGTCAAGCCCGCCCGCCGGATTAAGTTTGACCCGCAGGAATTCACGGCGTTTATCGGCTTTGAGCCAGTCAAAATTGGCAGGCATGGCTATGGATTGAGGTGCAAGTTCAGTCGCCCCCTGCAGCTTCAAAATGAAAGGACGCACCAGCAGCAAAAAGGTCACGAAGCTGGAAACCGGATTGCCCGGCAAGCCAATGAAATGGGCGGTATTGATTTTTCCGTAGGCAAACGGCTTGCCCGGTTTGATGGCGATCTGCCACAGATTCAACTCGCCCAACGCCTGCACGGCAGGCTTGATGTGGTCTTCTTCGCCGACAGACACGCCGCCGCTGGTCAAAATCAAATCATGCTGCTGGCTGGCCCCTTTGAGCGCTTCAATCGTTGCGTCCAGCCGGTCTGGCACGATGCCCAGGTCGGTTACGGTGCAACCGAGCCGCTCCAGCAAGGCTTTCAAGAAAAACCGGTTGGAGTTGTAAATCGCGCCGGGTGTCATCTCTAGAGGCGCCACGTCGCCCGGCATGACGAGTTCGTCGCCGGTAGAAAACAGCGCCACCCGCGCGCGCGGCGCTACTTGCACTTGGTCAAAGCCAATGCTGGCGGCCAGCCCCAAAGAGGCCGGATTCAAGCGCGCGCCGCTGTGCAGCACGACCGCACCTGCTGAAACATCTTCACCCCGCCGCCGAATCCACTGGCCCGGCTGCGGTTGCAACCGAATGCGAACGCCGCCCTCGACGGTTTCGCAGTCTTCCTGCATCACCACGGCATCTGCACCGGGCGGAATCGGAGCGCCGGTAAAAATCCGGGCCGCCGAGGCGGGTGCGAGCAAATGGCCGCTGCTGCCGGCCGGAATACGCTGACTGACCTGCAAAATCGTACCGGCATCAACCCAGTCGGCGCAGCGCACAGCGTAGCCGTCCATCGAACTGTTGTCGTGCGCCGGAACATCCAACGCGGACAACAGGTCTTGCGCCAGCACCCGGCCATCAGCCTCAAAGGTGGAAACGCTTTCAGCGGGGCCCAACGGTACGGCAAACGCCATCAATTCAACCAGCGCCTGATCCAGCGGCTTCATGGGCGGGCGTTCAGGTCGTGCTGGTACTGAAGAGGGAACTGTTGAATTCATGGAAAGGCATCCGGAGCGGTGAAAAGCGGCTTAACCCAGCCGGTCTTCGAATGAATAATGAAATCGATCCTGATTGTTGACCAAAAAATCGGCCACTCCGTCCGCATCGTTCAAATCCAGCACCGGACGCAAGGTCGCTGCCGGCAATTGATCGGGCGAATCGGTGGCAATGGCCACCACGAAATCATCGTCAAGATAGCGGGTTGGTTTGCCAGAGGCGGCGCGCCAGACTTCTATCTTGAGCAAGTCGCTGCGCTTGAAACCCTCCACCAGCACCCAGTCGACGCCTTCGTACAGCTCGGCAATCAATTGATGCACCGTCAATTCAGAAGGCTGCTCAAACTCGCGCATCAGCGCCAACCGATTTTGTGACGCCACGACAACTTCAAAAGCGCCGGCTTCGCGGTGGCGAAACGTGTCCTTGCCGGGGTGATCAATGTCAAAGCGGTGATGCGCATGCTTGACGACCGACACCCGCAGGCCGCGCAACTTGAGGGACGGGATCAGCTTTTCAACCAGCGTTGTCTTGCCCGAACCCGAGTAGCCAGCAAAGCCAACGACGTTCATTTGCCGGCTTTCAGGATACATGATTTGCTATTAAATAAATAGCTGCTTGCGCCCATGCAGTATGCGCAAGAGCCGTATTTAATGCACATTTTCGACAATATAGCGCTTGATGGCGGCGGCATCGGCTGGCAGGAGCTTGACGCGCTTGGGCAAGGCTTCAATGCCCTCAAACCGCGCCGGACGGGCTGGTAGCTGACCGAGCGCCTCGACAATCGTTTCGGCAAACTTGATGGGCAAAGCAGTTTCCAGAACGATCATCGGCACACCGGATTCAACCTGTTCGCGCGCCACCTTCACGCCGTCGGCGGTGTGGGTGTCAATCATGCTGGCAAAGCGGCGATAGACATCGCGAATCGTCGCCAGACGGTCAGTGTGAAGGCTCTTGCCGCTGACAAATCCGTAACGCTCAGCGGCGGTCTTGAAGGCGGGGTCTGCGCTCAGGTCAAAACTGCCCTGACTGGACAACTGGTCATGAAACAACGCACGCGTCTTGTCGCCGTCACGGCCCAGCAGGTCAAACACAAAACGCTCGAAATTTGAGGCTTTGGAAATATCCATCGACGGGCTGGAGGTTTCATGCGTGTCGGCACTGCCACGAACCCGGTACACGCCAGTATGGAAAAACTCGTCCAGCACATCGTTTTCATTGGTGGCGACCACCAGCTTGTCAACCGGCAGCCCCATGCTGCGCGCCACGTGGCCGGCGCAGACATTGCCGAAATTGCCTGACGGTACGGTGAAGCTGACTTTTTCTGCGTTCGAGCTGGTCGCTTGAAAATAACCCGCGAAGTAATAAACGACTTGCGCCATCAACCGAGCCCAGTTGATCGAGTTCACGGTGCCGATTTTGTAGTCACGCTTGAAAGCCAAGTCGTTTGAGACGGCCTTGACGATGTCCTGGCAGTCGTCAAACACGCCGTCAATGGCGATGTTGTGGATGTTTTCGTCCTGCAGGCTGAACATTTGCGCCTGCTGGAACGGGCTCATGCGACCGTTCGGCGAAGTCATGAAAACGCGCACGCCTTTTTTGCCGCGCATCGCGTATTCAGCGGCGCTGCCGGTGTCGCCGCTGGTGGCGCCCAGAATGTTCAGTTCTTCGCCGCGCCGGGCCAGTTCGTACTCGAACAGGTTGCCCAGCAACTGCATGGCCATGTCCTTGAACGCCAGCGTCGGGCCGTTGGACAGCGCTTCGAGATACAACCCAGCCTCCAGCGGACGCAGCGGCACGATCTCTTTGCTGCCAAACACTTCTTCGGTGTAGGTTTTGGCGCAAATGGCCTTCAGGTCGGCGGCGGGAATATCGTCGATATAGAGCGACAGCACCTCGAAGGCCAGGTCGGCATAGCTCAGGCCGCGCCATTTTGTCAGCGTGGCGTCATCGACCTGGGGATAGTGCTCGGGCAGATACAGGCCGCCATCGGGCGCGAGGCCTTCAAGCAGGATTTCGCAAAAGCGCTTGAACTCGGGCGGCTTGCCGGACGAGGCGCGTGTGGAGATGTATTTCACTGAGGGGTTTCCAAAAACGAAGGTTGATTATCTTATGAGGCGCTGGCATCAGGTGCCGGATCAGATGGGTCTAAACGGCGTAACGTATCCAGACGCTGCGCATGAAAAATATTCTGCGGCAAAGCATAGACCAGGCGCTCACGCAATGACAAAGCTTCTTGAAAGCAGCGCTGGCGCTCCGACAGGCTCAAGGCTGACTGGATAGCCACTCGCTCCAGCGAAACTGCCAAGTCATCCAGCACTTGCGGGCTATCGCCCAGCGCCTGGCGCAGCTGGCGGCAAATCTCCAGGCTTTCGCGGTAGGCAACCAAGGCCTCGGCATCCTGCCCGGCCTGCGCCTGTGCTTTGCCTACGTTGTCTAGCGAAACCGACAGGTCACGCAGCACCTGCGGGCTGTCGCCCAGCGCCTGACGCAACTGGCGACGGATATCCAGGCTTTCGCGGAAGGCAACCAAGGCCTCGGCACCCTGCCCGGCCTGCGCCTGCGCATCACCCACCTTGTTCAGCGAGACGGACAGGTCGCGCAACACCTGCGGACTGTCATCCAGCGCCTGACGCAGCTGGCGGCGGATATCCAGGCTTTCGCGGAAGGCAACCAAGGCCTCGGTGCCCTGCCCGGCCTGCGCCTGCGCTTTGCCT
>NZ_JAXCHR010000040.1:0-15379 GCF_035984465.1 Polaromonas sp. CG_9.5 | reverse complement strand
CGGGTTAAGTGCACACCATCGTGGTGGGCAACTCCCCGGATACTGCCCGGCTCATCAACCCGGCGCAAGAATGGTGTTCGTCGGACGGTTACGCTTGCGCGACATGATGTCGGCGCAGCGCACTTCGACCAGCTTTCGGTCATAGGCGCGCAGCCGGGTTTCGGCCAGCAGCGCCTTGAGGTCGTCGCGGCTCACGTCAAGCACCTGGTTGTAATGCGCCAGCACCGCGTCCAGGTCGGCGTCAAGCAACTGTTCCTGGCTGGATACCGGCCCGCGTACCGGCGACAGCTGCATGTGCGGATACGGCCTGCGCGTGGCGTTGTTGTAGATGATGCCGGCCAGCACCAGGAGCACTGAATTGAGCATGACCGGATACACCGCAAACGCCGGGTCGCCAATACCGCCCAGCACCATCATCAGCGCCGTTGCGCCGCCCGGCGGATGCAGGCAGCGCAGCGTCAGCATCAGCGCAATCGCCGTCGCGACGGCCAGCGCAGCAGCCAGCTCGGGCGCGCCCAGCAGATAAACGCCATGCACCCCCCCACAATGCCCACCAGCGCCGACAGCGTGTTGCCGCCCACCACCGCCCACGGCTGCGCCATCGGGCTGGCCGGCAAGGCAAACACCAGCACCGCGCTGGCGCCCAGTGGTGCCACCAGCCAGGGCAGGCGCTGCAGGCCGTCGCCGCCAATCAGGTGGCACAGCAAGCCGGTCAGGAAAATGCCCACCAGCGCGCCAATCACCAGCCGCAGCCGCTCACGCGTGCTGATGCGGGTTCGTGCCGGCTGGAAAGCGCGCCACCAGACGGGGCTGAAAAAAACCGACAGCCTGCGAAGGCTGTCGGCCACGAAATCAGGTGCGAAATGAAATTTCATGAAAACACGTTGTTTAGACCGGCTGTGTTGCCGGTCAGGTCAGGTCGGCCGCAACGCTCAAGCGGTCAGGCCCGCGCAGGCTTCATCTTCGCGCCCGCTGGTACAAAGCCTGCACCTTGGGCACATTGGCCTGGAGTTCCTCGATGCGCTGCGGCCCGGAAGGATGGGTGGACAAAAAGTTGGGGCCACCCGCGCCGCCGCCGGCCTGGGCCATTTTTTGCCACAGGCTGACCGCCGCCTGCGGGTTGAAGCCGCCGCGTGCGGCCAGCTCCAGACCGACCAGGTCGGCATCGGTTTCGTCTTCGCGGCTAAAGCGCAGCGTCAGCAACTGGGTGCCGACATTGGCCGCCAGATCGCCCAACTGGCCCAACCCGAACAATTGCGCGCCCAGCGACAGCAAGGTGCCGGTGCCTTGGGTTTTGGCGATACGGGCGCGGGCATGTTCGCGCAGCGCATGGGCCATTTCGTGGCCCATGATCATGGCGGCTTCATCGTCGGTGAGCTTGAGTTGCTCCAGAATGCCGGTATAAAAAGCGATCTTGCCGCCCGGCATGCAAAACGCGTTGATCTGCTTGCTGCCAATCAGGTTGACCTCCCAGCGCCATTGGCTGGCCCGGTCGTTCCACTGCGCGGCCTGGGGAATCAGGCGCTTGGCAATGCCGTGCAGGCGCTGCAACTGCGCATTGCCCGGCGGTGCCAGCGCGCCCTGGGCTTTGGCGTCGGACAGCAGCTTGGCGTATTCCTGGTTTGAGGCGGCTTCAAGCTCCTCGGCCGGCACCAGATTGCGCAAACCCGAAGAGCGCCCCACGTCTACCTGGGCCAGCAAAGGCGGGGTGGCCAGTGTGGCCGCGCTCCCGGCCGCCGCCAGCAAAAAGCCACGGCGACTGGACCAGGAAGAATATTTGACATCGCATAAAAAGCACATGCGGGAATAATAGCCACAAAATCAAACCCTTATGTCAGACAAAACCTCTTCAACGCCCGCTTGCCCGCCGCCTCTTTCCTCTGCTGCCAGCCCCGCCGAAACCCAGCCGCCAGTGGCAACCAAGCCCGGCTGGCGCGAGGTCTGGCGCGTCTATTCGGAAGCGGCCACGCTGCGCATGCTGCTGCTCGGGTTTTCAGCCGGGTTGCCGCTGCTGCTGGTGTTTGGCACGCTGAGCTTCTGGTTGCGGGAAGCCGGCATTGACCGCACCACGATTGGCTACCTGAGCTGGGTCGGCCTGGCTTACGGCTTCAAGTGGGCCTGGGCACCGCTGGTTGACCGGCTGCCGATTCCGCTGCTCACGCGCTGGCTGGGCCGACGGCGCAGCTGGCTGCTGCTGTCCCAGGTCACCATCATGGTGGCGCTGGTCTTCATGGCGCTGACCGACCCCAAGCTGGCGTTGCTGCCGATGGTGTGGTGCGCCCTGGCCGTGGCGTTTGGCTCGGCCACACAAGACATTGCGCTGGACGCCTACCGGATTGAATCGGCCGACCTCCAGCGCCAGGCCGCGCTGGCCGCTGCCTACCAGACCGGTTACCGCATGGCGATGATCTGGTCGGGCGCGGGGGCGCTGTGGATTGCCGCGCGCGCAGAAATCGCCGGCGTGGCCGCCTACCAGCATGCCGCCTGGCAAACCGCCTATCTGGTGATGGCCGCGTCAATGCTGCTGGGCGTGGTGACGGTGCTGTTTTCACCCGAGCCCCAGCGCCGCGAACTGCCGCCCAGCAAAAACGCCACCGACTGGCTCAAGGGCGCCTTGATCGAGCCGTTTGCCGACTTTTTGCGCCGCTACGGCAAGCAGGCGCTGTTGATCCTGGCCTTGATTGCGATGTACCGCATCAGCGACGTGGTGATGGGCATCATGGCCAATCCGTTTTACGTCGACATGGGCTACACCAAGGACGAAGTGGCCACCGTCACCAAGATTTACGGCGTTGTGATGACGCTGGTCGGCGCGTTTGTCGGCGGCGGGCTGGCGATGCGCTTTGGCGTGATGAAGGTCTTGATGCTGGGCGCGGTGCTGAGCGCCGGCAGCAACCTGCTGTTTGCCTGGCTGGCCACCGTCGGCCACGACGTAACCGCGCTGATTTTCGTGATCTCGGCCGACAACCTGTCCAGCGGCATTGCCTCAGCCGCCTTCATCGCCTACTTGTCGAGCCTGACCAACATCAATTATTCAGCCACCCAGTACGCGCTGTTCAGCTCCATGATGCTGCTGCTGCCCAAGGCGCTGGCCGGTTATTCGGGCACCTATGTCGATGCTTTTGGCTACAGCCACTTCTTTACCGCCACGGCGCTGCTCGGTGTGCCGGTTTTGCTGCTGATTGGCCTGGCTTCACGGTCAAAAACGGCTTCTGCGCAATAAGCACGGGCGCAAGCAGCTATTAAAATAGTAGTAGCCTAACGCTGCCGTTTACATGATCTTTACGGGTGCTTCAAGCGCAATTGTTGCGTCTGGCGCACCATGAATCCTGCGGCGACAGTCCCGTTCGGGGAACGCCTTTCCAACCTGAGGACGGCCCATGACACAGCAACTTTTGATGATCGAAGACGACACCCGCCTGGCCAGCATGGTGGGCGAATATTTGCGCCAGTCGGGCTATGGCTTTACCCACGCCGCCACCGGCACCGCCGGCCTGGAAGCACTGCAGGCCAGCGCGCCCGACCTGGTGATCCTGGACTTGATGCTGCCCGACATGGACGGCCTGGAAGTGTGCCGCCGCATCAAGGGCCAGGGCAGCGCCTCGGCCCACACTGCCGTGCTGATGCTGACGGCCAAAGGCGACCCGATGGACCGCATCGTCGGCCTGGAAATTGGCGCTGACGACTACCTGCCCAAGCCGTTCGAGCCGCGCGAGTTGCTGGCCCGCATTCGCGCCGTGCTGCGCCGGGGCGGCGACAACAATGCCAGCGCCACATCGGCCGGCAGCCACAAAGTGATGCATTTCGGCTCGCTTGAGATCGACCGCGACGCGCGTTCGGTTTCCGTTTCGGGCGCGCCCTGCGAGCTGACGTCCTACCAGTTCGACCTGCTGGTGGCGCTGGCCGAGCGCGCTGGCCGCGTGCTGAGCCGCGACCAGATCATGGAAGCCGTGCGCGGCCGCGAACTCGAAGCCTTTGACCGCTCGATTGACGTGCACATGGGCCGTATCCGCAGCGCCATTGAGCTCGACGCCAAAGACCCCAAGCGCATCCTGACCGTGCGGGGCGTGGGCTATGTATTTGCCAAACAGCAAGACTGAGCGCCGGTTGAATACGCACATCTGGGCCCGCTTTACCTCGCACCTGTACGTGCGCATCTGGCTGGCCGTGGTGGCCACCGTGGTGGTGCTGACCTTTCTGGTCGCTGCCGCCTGGCATTTAAGTGCCGATCCGCCGCAACTGCCTATCCGCGAAGTGCTGGTCCACAACGCCGCCGGCGAAGTCATCGGGCGGGCGCAAACCTGGCCCGACCGCAAGCGCGGCGAAGACATCGAATTCAATCTGGTCACCACCGACGGCCAAACCCTGAGCCTGCTGCTGCCGCGCCCGAAAATGCCGCCTGGCACCACCTGGAACCGGCTGCCGTTCGGCTTCAGTTTTGGCTGGATGCTGGGCCTGGTCGGCCTGGCGGTGGCACTGGGCGCTTACCCCGTGATGCGGCGGCTGACGCTGCGGCTGGAGGCGTTGCAGCGCGGCGTCGAGCGCTGGGGCGCGGGCGATTTGTCGGCGCGCATCAACACCGAAGGGCGCGACGAAGTGGCTTTTCTGGCCCGACGCTTCAACCATGCCGCCGAACGCATCGAAACCCTGATGGAGTCGCACAAGTCGCTGCTGGCCAATGCGTCGCACGAGCTGCGCTCGCCGCTGGCGCGCATCCGCATGGGACTGGAATTGTTGGCCCCCACGCTCGGCACTGATGTGTCCTCGCTGCCCCCCGAGGGGGCTGGCCTTGCTTGGGGCGGCCCGGCGCGGCGGCCGTTGGCCCACTCACTGGCCACCCAGCAGAAAGACGAAATTTCGCGCAGCATTAACGAACTTGACCAGCTCATCGACGAGATTTTGCTGGCCAGCCGCCTGGACACCAAGCAAGCCGATGCCGAGCCTTTTGAATCGCTGGACTTGACCGGGCTGGCCGCCGAGGAATGTTCACGTGTCCATGCCGAATTGCAGGCCGAACTGACCGACGGCCCGGACGCCGGCCACAGCCTGACGGTGCAAGGCTCGCCCCGGCTGCTGCGCCGGCTGATACGCAACCTGCTTGAAAATGCCCGGCGTTACAGCCAGGGCGACATCAGCCTGGAACTCACCCAGACCGGCACGGGCAAACAGCAGCGCGCCGTCATTCAGGTGCATGACCGGGGGCCGGGTGTGCCCAGCGCGCAGCGGGAGCGCATTTTTGAGCCGTTTTACCGACTGCCCGGCGCCAGTGAGCGCGAGGGCGGCGTGGGCCTGGGCTTGGCGCTGGTCAAGTCAATCAGCGAACGCCACGGCGGCACGGTGCGCTGTGAAGCGCGGCCCGGCGGCGGCGCTTCGTTCATCGTCGAGCTGCCCATGACGGATCAAAAAGCATGAACCAAACTGCCAGCGGGCAAACAAACCGCTGCCCCTAAAAAGAGCCGTCCCCCCGTGTTCAGGGGATGTTCAAAACCCCGGCGCTCAAGCATAGTAGAGACGTTGCTGTCACAACATTGGAGATGTTCAAAAAAATAACTCCCGTTTTTTTGATGAACCCATTAAGATCGGGAATCTTCACCGAAATGATTTTCTGAGAGGACTTTTACAAGGCCACCGCAAGGTGGCCTTTTTTTTGCCGGCTGATTTTGTTTTCAATACCCGACTGGCGGGGCGGCTCAGTTATCGGCATTGCGGGCGCAGCGCAGCCATGATGCCGCTTGCCCGACACCCGACTGGTTGCTATTTTTTTAATAGCTGCCAGCGCCCGTCCAGCCTTCACAAGCAGCACTTTTGATCCCAAAACGCCATTTTCAGACCAGAACCACCGCGCTTTAAAGCACCTGCAGCACCTGCGCAGCGCTGATGTCGTTCAGGCAGCGCGTATGACCGAGCGGGCATTCGCGGGAAAAGCACGGCGCGCAGTCCAGCGGCGGCTGGTAAGCCGGGTCGTTTTTCAGCCAGAGCACCTGCGCCTTGTCGCTCAGCGGCGGCGTGTGCAGCGGGCTGGACGAACCAAAAATCGCCACCTGCGGTACGCCCAGCGCAGCGGCTACGTGCATCAGGCCCGAGTCGTTGCTCACCGTGCTGCGGCTGGCGGCAATCAGCGCCAGCGCCTGCGGCAACGAAGTTTTGCCAGCCAGACTCAAGCATTTACCGGCTTGCACGGCATTGACCGGCACGGCAATCTCGTCACACAGCGCCGCTTCCTTGCCGGAGCCAAGCAGCACCACCGTCGCATCCAGCTGGGCCGCGAGTTCGGAAAAATGGCGGGCCGGCCAGCGCTTGGCCGGGCCGAATTCGGCCCCCGGCGCAAACACCACATAAGCGCCGCGCTGCAGGCCCAGTTCACAAAGCGTGGCCTCGATCTGCGCTGCTTCCATGTGCATTTCAGGCCGGTCATTCTCAAGACCAGATTCCCCGCTCAGGGCCGAATAAAACGCCACCATCGGCGGTTTGTCTTTCGGGTTTTTCAGCCGGTGCGTGAGCAGGCCGACACGCGCCTCGCCCAGGTAACCGATGCGCTGCGGAATGCTGGCCAAAAACGGCAGCAGCGCGCTTTTGAGCGAATTCGGCAGCACATAGGCCTTGTCAAACTGGCCCGCCAGTCGCTTGGCAATGCTGCGGCGCGCCTTGAACTGCAGGCCGCCGTGGGCAAACGGAAACTCAATGACATCGGCCACCTGCGGCATGGCGCGGTACACCGGCGCCACCCACGGCAAAGCGCCCACCGTGAGGCGCTCGCCACGCGCAGCCAAGCGGCGCAGCAGCGGCTCGGTCATGACCGCGTCGCCGATCCACTGCGGGGCGATGATGAGGGTGTGGGTCATTCAGGATTCAAGCCGCACACCCGCAGCAAAGCGTGGGGCACCCTTCCACCCCAGCAGGGGCCGCGGAACCGGCTTCGCCGGGCTGCAGGGGCAGCGCCCCTTCGGGGGGCAGCGACCCGCGCAGCGGCAGGGCGTGAGGGCACGTCTCCTCCAGCAGGGGCCGTGGAACCGGCTTCGCCGGGCCACAGGCGCAGCGCCCCTTCGTGGGGCAGCGACCCGCGCAGCGGCAGAGCGTGAGGGCACGTCTCCTGCAGCAGGGGCCGTGGAACCGGCTTCGCCGGGCCACAGGCGCAGCGCCCCTTCGGGGGGCAGCGACCCGCGCAGCGGCAGGGCGTGAGGGCACGTCTCCTGCAGCAGGGGCCGTGGAACCGGCTTCGCCGGGCCACAGGCGCAGCAGCCCCCTCGGGGGGCAGCGACCCGCGCAGCGGCGGAGCGTGGGGGCTTTTTAATGGCCCCCGCCAAAGTGTTCACCCGCCTTGAGCTGGTACACGGTGCCGCAGTAGGAACACTTGGCCTCGCCCGTGCGCGCCACGTCCAGGTAGATGCGGGGGTGGTTGTTCCACAGTTTCATGTCGGCCTGGGGGCTGGGGCAGGTGATGCAGCCCTGGGCATTGAGGTCGCTGGCCAGCAGTTCGATGGGGGATGATTTGTTCATGATGTCAGGCGTTTCTTGTTATTTTTGGACGGCAGCGTTCAGACCTGGGTCAGCCACGACGCGTACTGGGGGTTGCGACCATTGACGATGTCAAAGAACGCCGCCTGGATTTTTTCGGTGATCGGGCCGCGCGAGCCGCTGCCGATTTCGATGCGGTCGAGTTCGCGGATCGGCGTCACTTCAGCCGCCGTACCCGAGAAAAACGCTTCGTCAGAAATATAGATTTCGTCGCGCGTAATCGGCTTTTCTTTAATGGTGATGCCCAAATCCGCGCAGATGCTGAAAATCGTGTTGCGCGTGATGCCGTTCAGTGCGCCGGCGCTCGAATCCGGCGTGTAAACCACGCCCTTGCGCACGATGAACAGGTTCTCGCCTGCGCCTTCAGACGCAAAGCCCTGCGGGTCGAGCAGCAGCGCCTCGTCGTAGCCTTCGTCGGTGGCTTCCATGTTGGCCAGGATCGAGTTGGTGTAGTTGCTCACCGCCTTGGCGTGAATCATGGTGATGTTGACGTGGTGGCGCGTGAAGCTGCTGGTCTTGACGCGAATGCCACGCTTCAATCCCTCTTCGCCCAGGTACGCGCCCCAGGTCCAGGCGGCGACCATCAGGTGAATCGTGTTGCCCTTGGGGCTGACGCCGAGTTTTTCAGAGCCAATCCAGGTCAGCGGCCGGATGTAGCCGCTTTCCAGCTTGTTCTCGCGCACCACGGCGAGCTGGGCGTCCATGACTTCCTGCGGCGTGAACGGAATTTTCATGCGCAAAATTTTGGCGCTGTTGAACAGCCGCTCGGTGTGCTCTTCAAGCCGGAAAATCGCCGTGCCGCCGTCGGGCATTTTGTACGCCCGCACGCCTTCAAACGCGCCGCAGCCGTAATGCAGGGTGTGCGTCAGCACATGGATTTTGGCGTCGCGCCACTCGACCATCTGGCCGTCCATCCAGATTTTTCCGTCGCGATTTTCCATGGAAGGGGCTGCTGGAGACATGCTGATGATCCTGTGGTGAGTGTCGTGAAAGGGTGTTGCAGATCGGGCCGGCATGCGGACAGCCCGCACAGGCCCCGCAAAAACCCGAAACGCTGATTTTACGGGCGACTGCGGAGCGCTAGCTTTGACGCACACGAATTCCTCTGGCCTGCCCGGTGCGTGCCGGGCGAACTTATGGGATAGGAAGTCACCTGTTGCGCGGTCAGCCATTGGTTTTTGCACACAACTCAGTTCGTCCTTTTGCCCATGGCCGGCTTGGCTGAAATAGGTTTTATCATTTTTTGTTTGATTTTAAAGAAAACCAAGCACTTACCCGCTTTTCGGCATTAATTGACATTTTTTGAAAAAAACCTCACAAAATTGATTCTTTTGTCATAATTGATACCGCAAGTGGCAATTAAAGAGAATTGATACATTTCGGCGAAAGCGGTTGGCTAACCGGCGATTCGCAGATCAGTTTCTCGGTCCCGGTAACGCCTCAGGCGTTGGCGGGACATCAGGCAAGTCTGCAGCGCTACCCGCGGCGCAGCAGCAGTAAGCGGTGTTGGATTGGGCGATTTTGCCCCGGTTATTTTTGAAACTGGAATTCGATATGAACACGAAAATGAGCAAACTGGCACTGGCAATCGGTGCGTTGGTGATGGCGGGTGGGGCGATGGCGCAGAGCACTGCCACTGAAGCGGCTGCGACGGCGAATGCCAACGTTATCCGTCCGATCACCATTGCGAAAGACGTTAGTCTTGAATTCGGAAATATTGTGGCGGGGGCCGGTACGGTCATCATCGCAGCTTCAGCAGCCGGTACTCGGACAGACTCCGCTGCGGCCTTGACCCCCGGTACTCAAAAAGGAACTGTCAACGCTGCGACCTTTAATGTGACCGGAGAGGGTGCTGCAACCTATGCCATTACGCTGCCTGCTGACGGTGCTGTGATTCTGAAGAACGGCGCTGGTGGCACTGCAGTGACCGAGATGGTGCTTTCGGGCTTCACCAAGGCCGTCAAGAGTGCAGGTACCTTGTTGACGCTGGAAGGATCTGCCGGTGGTGCAGGCACCCAAAGCTTCTACGTCGGTGCGACTTTGACTGGCGTTGCAAGTCAGGTTCCCGGCGCTTACACGGCGAATTATTCGGTGACCGTGGCGTACAACTAACAGTAAGAAACCAGCGCTGAGGCCACGGATGTCAACCGTCTTTGCGTCAACGGGACTCTTGTTCGCAGGGGTTCTGTCGGCCGCATCAGGACAGGCAGCCACAGTTTCGGCAGGCGCCAGCGCGACGGTCATCGATCCCGTCAACGTGACGACCTCGGTGGCGGACTTGCCGGTCACGGTCAGCACCTCTGGCGGCTGGGTCAGGGTGGTCATGCCGCCGGCCCAGCCGCCGCCAGTTTCAAGCTCATCGTCGGGCGGCGGCAACGCCGGCGCGGCAGTGGCCTCGCCGGCGCTGGACGGCGCATCCCTGACGCTCGAAAGCTTCAAGCAACTCGCGGCAAGCGACGGCACGGTGCAAGGCGATACCGTGAGCGCACTGTCGCTGCTGGCCCCCACGGCTCCCAATGGCGGCAGCTACAGCGTCACGGTGGCCTTCAATTGAGCCGCACTCTCATGCGGCCGCTCAAGCTTTCATTCACTAGGCCTGCCAAGTTTTTTCAGCCCCGCCCCCTGCGCCCCCTGCGCGCCCTGCGGCGCTGGCTGGCGGTGGCGGCCTGCGTACTCGGCGCCTCGGCGGTGCAGGCGCAAACCATTGCCAACACGGGCGGCTTGTCCTTCGGGTCTTTCGTGGCCGGCTCGGGTGGCACCATCGCCGTGGCCACCAACGGCGGACGCAGCAAGACCGGCGGCGTGATGCTGGTCGCGCAAGGCGGCAGCAGCACGGCGGCGCAGTTCATCGTCAGCGGCACGGCCAATGCCACGTATGTAATCACACTGCCTTCCGACGCAACGGTGGCCTTGTCCGACGGCAACGGCCACAGCATGGCGGTCAACAGCTTTGTGAGTTACCCCAGCGCCACGGGCACCCTGTCAGGCGCTGGAACGCAGATTCTGAGCGTCGGCGCCACGCTAACGGTGGGCAATGCCCAGGCGCCCGGCAGCTACACCGGCTCCTTTCCCGTGACCGTCAACTACAACTGAAGTCAGTTCCAGACGGCGCGGCTCAAGTCTCAAAAAATTTCAGGAAGCTCATGATGCGTTTTTCCCCTTCTTTCTTGTTGTCCGGCCGGGCGTTGCTGGCAGCCCTGGCGCTGGCACTGGCCGCCCCGTTGGCACTGGCCGACCTGTCCCTGTACCCCACCCGCATCGTGCTGGAAAAAAACCAGCGTGCCGCGCAGGTTGAACTCATGAACAACGGCACCGCGCCAGAGACTTACCGCATCAACCTGGTGAACCGCCGCATGGGCGAGACGGGCGAGTTCATCGCCCTGGAGGCGCCCGGCCCGGGCGACCAGTTTGCCGACCCGCTGCTGCGCTACTCGCCCAAGCAGGTCACGGTGCAGCCCGGCAGCTCGCAAACGGTGCGCATCTTGCTGCGCAAGCCGGCCGATCTGGCGCCGGGCGAATACCGCTCGCACCTGCAGTTTGACCGCGTGGCCGACGCCACCGGGGCCAGCAGCATCGAACAGGCCGGCAAGCCCGGCGACAAGGAGATTGGCGTGGTGATCACCGCACTGGTCGGTGCCTCGATTCCGGTGATCGTGCGGCAGGGTGAGACGCAAGCCAGCGTGACGCTGTCTGACCTGGCGCTGCTGCCCGCAACGGGTGACGCTGGCCCGGCGCTGGGCTTTGTCATCAACCGCAGCGGCAACGGCTCGGTCTATGGCGACCTGAACGTCAGCTTCACGCCCAAGGGCGGCAAGCCGGTGGACCTGGCCAAGGCCGGCGCCCTGGCGGTATATGTGCCCAACGCCCTGCGCCGCGCGCGCATGGTGTTGCAAGTGCCGCCGGGCACTGCGCTGGCGGGCGGCACCCTGAACCTGAGCTACCGTGAGCGCGCGGAAGCCGGCGGCAAGATGATGGCAGAAGCGAGTCTGACCCTGCCCTGAACGCTTGACCGGCGCCTGCTGGCGCCGTCCCACGCCCATGCCACCGACGCTTTCCCCATTTTTGCCGTATTGCCTGCTTGCAGCGCTGTGCCTGGCGCCACTGGCGCCGGCGCTGGCGCAACAGGCGGCAACACCAGCCCCCGCCCCGTCTGCCAGGTCAGGCGCGGGGCATGTGAGCCGTGACATCGAAGCCAACCTGCTGATTCTGGATGTGCGGCTCGATGGTTTCATCCTGTCCGACGGCTTGAGCGCCTACCAGGACGGCCCGCAGATTCTGCTGCCCCTGGGCGAGCTGGCCCGCTTGCTGACCCTGGCCATCACGGTTCAGCCCGAAGCGGGCAGCGCCAGCGGCTATGTGCTGCGCGAAGACCGCACCTTCGGGCTGAATGTGGGGCAATCGCTGGCGAGCCTTGCTGGCAACGACATGCGATTCGAGGCGAAAGGCGCCCGCGTCATCGGTGACGACATTTATGTCAGCAGCGAGTTGCTTTCGCGCTGGCTTCCGATCGACTTCGAGATCAGCATGTCGGCACAGCAATTGCAGGTCAAGCCGAGGGAAAAGCTGCCGCTGCAGGAGCGGCTGGAGCGCGAGCGCGCGGCCAAAAGGCTGGGCGGTGCCAGGCCCGAGCAGCTGGCCGACCCCGGCTATCCGCGCGCATTGGCGCCTTACCAGTGGATTGACCGCCCCTTTATTGACCAGACCTTTGGTGCGGATGTGCGGGCCGCGCCGGGTTCGCACCAGCTCAACGCCGCCTACACCGCCTACCTGACCGCCGATGTGCTGGGCATGGAGGGCGCGGCTTATGTCAGCAGCAGCCGCGACAAACCCAAGCCCGACTGGCGGATGACGCTGGGCCGCAACGACCCGGATGCGGGCTTGCTGGGGCCGCTGCGCGCGCGGTCCTTTGTGGTGGGCAATATTTCGGTGCCCAGCGTGGCCAACGTGATGACCACCAGCGGCACCGGCCGGGGCGTTGCAGTCAGCAACCGGCCGCTGGACCAACCCACCAGCTTTGACCGCCAGAGCCTGCGCGGTGACCTGCCGCCGGGCTGGGACGTGACGCTGTACTACAACGACGCATTGCTGGGCTTTCAGGCCTCGCGCACTGACGGGCTTTATGCGTTTGACGACTTGCCGCTGTCGTTTGGCCGCAACGAATTTTTGCTGGTGTTCAACGGGCCGCTGGGCCAGATGCGCACCGAGCGCAAGAGCTTTTTGCTGGACCAGTCGATTGTCAAGCCCGGTGAAATCCTTTATTCGCTGGTTCAGCACCATGCGGACAACGGCGATATGCGTAGCGTGGCCAGGTTCGATATGGGGCTGACCAAAAAGCTTGCAGGCAGTGCAGGTTTCATCCGCATGCCCCGTCCGGTGGCAGGCCAGAACCGCACTGAAGAGCGCGGGTATGCCCAGCTGGGGCTGCGGGGTTACTGGGATTTGGCCATCGTGACGTCGGAGATGACCTTCTCCCAGAGCGGCGGCATGCTGGCCGAACTGGGCCTTAAAACCCGGCTGGGAAACTATGCGGTGGATTTGCTGCACACCCAGGTGCAGGGTGACTTTGACAGCGATGCCTTCAGCGCCAGTGGCGACCCCGTCAAGCAGCGCGACAAGCTGCGGGTGGTGGGCACGCTGGCGCCGCCCAGCCTGCCCCGGATGCCGGTGGCGGTGGAAGCCCAGCGCGAAGTGCTGAAATCAGGCGCGACCAACGAAGCGGTTGCGGGCCGGCTGTCCTTGATGCTGGCGGGCACTTCCATTACCAACGGGTTGGCCTGGCAGCGCGCGGGCGGCGCAGTCAGCACCAACGGCAACCTGCAGTTGAGCCGGCGCGTGGCCGACATGGGGCTGAGCGGGCAACTGGCTTACTCGGTCAAGCCCGAGGCGCGCTTTGACTCGCTGGCACTAACGGCCGACCGCAACCTGGCCAGTGGTTACCGGGTCAATGCAGGGCTGATGCGCACATTCTCAGCCGGCACGACATTGATCGCGGGCGGGCTGAGCAAGAATTTCGGCAGCTTTGCGCTGGCGGTGAGCGCCAGCTATTCGAACCAGCGTCAACTGGCGCTGGGCCTGCAACTGTTCGTGGCGCTGGGCCGCGAGCCGCGCACGGGCAAGTGGTTTAGCGATGCGGTGCCGATGGCCAGCATGGGCGCGGTGTCGGCGCGCGCCTTTGTGGACCGCAACCTGAATGGCCTGCGCGACCCGGATGAGGAGCTGGTGCCCAATGCCAGCTTCATCATCAACAGCGGCGGTCGCCACCCCACCCCTACCGCCGACGACGGCACGGCCTTCATGGGCCGGCTGGCCCCGGGGCGCTATTCAGACATTGCGCTGGACGCATCCACGCTGGAAGACCCGCTGTGGAAATCCGTGAACGAGGGCGTGCGCGTACTGCCGCGGCCAGGCCTGGTGCAGATGCTGGAGTTCCCGGTGGTATCGACCAGCGAAGTTGACGGCACGGTGTTCCTGCTGGGCAAGACCGGCAAGCGCGGCATTGGCGATGCGGTGGTGGAGCTGGTGGACAGCAAGGGCGCCGTGGTGATGAGCACGCCAAGTTCGTCGGACGGTTTCTATCTGTTGCGCCAGGTGATGCCGGGCCGCTATACCTTGCGGATTTCGCCGGCGCAGGCGACCAAGCTGGCGCTGGCCTCCACGCTGGAGCGGCCTGTCGAGGTGAGGCCCGACGGCGACTTCATCAGCGGGCAGGATCTGGAATTGAAACCGGTCACGCCCTGAAAGCTGGCTGCAACGGATTGCATGCGGGCGGTGATGAGGCAAGCTTGTCATGCCGGCTGCAGCCAACGCAACCACCGTCAGTCCAAAGACGCCTGCGGGGGCTGGCCGGGCCGAAACAACTCGTAATCCGTCAGCTTGCCGCCAACAAACGTGCAGGTGACATGCGAGCCGGTGCCGTCGGTCCAGCGAAAGATTTCGGGCTGCACGTCTTTTTCGCTTTGCAACTGGCCCAGCGCGCGCGTCATGGCAATCACATGCATCAGCGTCACGCCGGGTTTGAGTTTGGCGTTGAGCATCACGGCGCTGCCCACATAGCCGATAGGCCGTTCGGCAGCGCGCCGCAAAACCGTCATCATGCGGGTGAAATGCAGCAGCATCCACATCACCAGGCCGGTCGCAATGGCCGCCACGCCCGACCAGCCGTACAGGTAGTAGGCCAGCGCCACGGCCGTCACGCCTGCAGCAGGAATAAGAATTTTCTGGAAGTTCATGGCGGCTATTTTGGCAGGCCAGACGGGCCGCCGGCCTGCGGAGAACGCGTAGCGGCAACGGGTCATTTTGGCCAAGGCACGGGTTTTGCACGCCAACGTCAGCGTTCGTCGCCCCGGCCAAAGCCGCCGCCGGGCATTTCCTGCTGCCCGCCCGCAAGCGGATAAATTCACCGCAAACACGCCTGCCACCCACGCGGCGGGTTTACGATGCGGGTGATGGATGAACTCAACCAGCTCGCGTCTCTAGGACTTGTCCTGCCCAGCCCGGCCTATATAGCGGGCGCAATCCTGTTCGGCCTCATCGGCTACGCGGCGTTCCGGCGGGGCCGCAAGACATCGACCGCGTCGCTGACCTGGACCGGCGCGGCGCGGCGCGGCGTTGATGCTCTATCCGTATGCCGTGCCGCAAACCTGGCTGCTCTGGGTGGTCGGCGCGGGTTTGTGCGGATGGCTTTATACCCAGTGGAACTGAGCCGGGGCCAGCCAACTGACGGCCGGCTTTGACCGCAGCGCCATTCGGGCCAGCCTTATGGATTTTTCGTAACTACTCAGCTCCCTCGAAGTGATAAGCGAGAATAAGAGCAATGCCCAGCCTGCCCGATCTCAGCGAACTCAGTCCTGCGCAAAAGGACGAG
>NZ_JAXCHR010000039.1:0-15521 GCF_035984465.1 Polaromonas sp. CG_9.5 | reverse complement strand
GGCCTGCGCCTGCGCTTCGCCTACGTTGTTCAGCGAAACCGACAGGTCACGCAGCACCTGCGGGCTGTCACCCAGCGCCTGACGCAGCTGGCGGCGGATATCCAGGCTTTCGCGGAAGGCAACCAAGGCCTCGGTGCCCTGCCCGGCCTGCGCCTGCGCTTTGCCTACGTTGTCTAGCGAAACCGACAGGTCACGCAGCACCTGCGGACTGTCGCCCAGCGCATGACGCAGCTGGCGGCAAATCTCCAGACTTTCGCGGTAGGCAACCAAGGCCTCAGCACCCTGCCCGGCCTGCGCCTGCGCTTCGCCTACGTTGTTCAGCGAAACCGACAGGTCACGCAGCACCTGCGGGCTGTCACCCAGCGCCTGACGCAGCTGGCGGCAAATCTCCAAGCTTTCGCGGTAGGCAACCAAGGCCTCGGCGCCTTGCCCGGCCTGCGCCTGTGCATCGCCTACGTTGTCCAGCGAAACCGACAGGTCACGCAGCACCTGCGGGCTGTCGCCCAGCGCCTGACGCAGTTGGCGGCAAATCTCCAAGCTTTCGCGGTAAATGCCCAAAGCCTCAGTGATAGCACCCAGTTCAAGCTGAACATCACCCACTTCACTCAACGCAATGATTAACTCGCGCATCAACGCGGGGTCAGCTGGCTTTTTGGACAAGCGAGCGCGGGCATCAGCCACATTCGCTGACACAGGATTTAACTGCTGCATCACTACGGCCTGTGGGGAGCTGTTTTGCGTGTCTGCCAAACCCGCAGGCGCACTGGTTGCGGCAACAGGCTGCACCTTCGCGCTGTAAGAGCGGATATGCCATAAATCAGGTGCCAATTGCGCAACCTGCGTGCGCCAGGCTGCTGGAAGGCACAGCACCAAAGGCCTCGCATACTTGCGAACCAGCCATTCGCGGGCCTCGTTCAGGCGGGACAACAGTTCTGCGCGAGCCTGGTCCCATCCAGCGTCTTCAGTTCCGTCGATGGCAGTGAGTTGCACCCACACGGGCGCGCGGGCCTGCAAATGACGCGCTTGCTCCTGCATCCCCCGCAAAATTTCTTGCGCTGCAGTGCTGGCATGGGTGGGTTCCAGCACGCGCAGCGGTGCCGTGCGCATGGCCCATGTGTCGCTGGCCCATTGCTGGATGGATGCAACAGCACGCGCATCGGGCGCAAACAAGAAACACAGGCTCAGGCCGTCATTCCACTCCATGTGAAGGCGCATTTCGCGCCACACGGCCTCAGGGCTAAGTGCCTCGTCCTGGGCATTGAATGAATTCACGAGCCCAGCGCATCTTGCAAAAGGTAATGCACATCGCACCAGTCAGTGCCATTGCGGTAGTTCAGTATCACGCCGCTGTCAAACAGCCGGGCCAGCTGGTGCAGGTTTTTCATGGAGTCCAGCCCGTTGCCGTGGGTACGTCGCACATTGAGCAGCCAGGTCTTGTCCTCCGTGGCCAGCGGCATTTCGTTGCGCAGCACCTGCTCTGCCATCTGCGCCAGGCTGTCGCCCTGCAAAGGTGTAGGCGCATTGGCCACGCGGGCCTTGGTGCAGACCGATTTGATCAACCGAAAATAATCACGCACACTGCCGCTGGAGGCCAACGCCAGCCGGTTCAACATGGGCCGAGGAATCAGTTGCTCCACCTGTGGATAGCGCTTGAGCACTGAACAAACCATCAAATCCAGCCCAGGCTGATAAGGCCTGGCTTTGGGTGGAATGACGTCGGCAGCTGGCCTGTCCAGTGGGTCAGGCGACTCAAACACCTTGACGTGCGGCAGGGTACACACCGAAACGCCAAAATAAGAGCCAATGCGCGGTAGCAAAAAAGGAAGGTAAGGCGGCACGCTGTAAACCACATGAATGTGTTCGAGCTTCAAGTACTCGGCATTCTGGTCAAAGGTGCGGGAAATCGCGTCGTAGCAAACATGGGCATCTGCACCTGTGACCCGCAAGCGCTCAAGCGAGTCCAGAATCAGGATGACCTGCTTGTCCGCTCCATATTGCTCGTGTTGGCGCATGTCCTCACATACTCCTTTGGCAAACTCACGCACTTGCGCGGCCAAAGGTGCCACAGCCCCCGCCAACGAAGCAATCACTTTTTCGCGAAAGCTTGGATTGTCTTTTAGCTGTGCCTTGAGGCTCGAAGTAGCTCCGCCCAGTGGCAGCGAAGCACTGATTTCAGCCAGCTTTACCTCAGTCGTGGTCAAAAAATTCCACAGCCTGCGGGTGTAGCCTTCAGCCAGCCTGCTGCCCCCCAAAAATTCATCAGCGCCATCAGCCAAGGCAGCCACCAATGTCAACAGCAGCGTTTCCGTTTTGACGGGCTCCACCAGATTAAGGTATTCGCCCATGTCTGCGACGATGACCAGATGCCCCTGAGTGCGCAACTCAGCCGCCATACGGCGTAACTCAGTCGATTTGCCAACGCCCCGATGGCCCGTAAAAAGCCAGGTGCCGGGTCGCTCCGACATTTCAATGCCGACGCGCAACTCATCGACAGGACTAATTCCTTCCGAGGTGTGCATGCCGCTGACATACAACGCCTTATCACTGGCATTGCTGACATCCAGCGGACGCTCAAAATCCAGCGTACGGAACAAAGCTTCAAAACTGGCGGTCATGATGCGGAAAACTCCAGTGGATGGCAGGTTGTGCTTTACCTGCCATTAAACCCAAGCGGGTTGTGCAAGACGGAAAACGTGATTTTTTACAATCTTCTCGTTCCTATAAAAGCTGTAAATAGATCAAGCCAGTTCCTCCTTGCGGATGCGGGTAATCGGTGCCAGCACTGTGGTCAGCGCCTGCATTTGTGCCAGTGCTTCATTCATTTTGGCTTCGACACAGTCGTGCGTGAGGATGATGAGGTCGGTCTGGGTCGAGCCTTCGCCGCCCACTTCGTCGGCTTCGCGCTGCAGCACCGCGTCAATGCTGATGCCCAGCGACGCCAGAATGCCGGTCACGCTGGCCAGCACGCCGGCTTCGTCCGCCACGTTCAGGCGCAGGTAGTAACTGGTCACCACTTCACTCATCGGCACGATGGCCAAGTCGCTCATTGCGTCGGGCTGGAAGGCCAAATGTGGCACGCGGTGCTCAGGGTCAGCCGTGTGCAGGCGGGTGATGTCGACCAAATCGGCAATCACCGCGCTGGCAGTCGGCTCGCTGCCGGCACCCTTGCCGTAGTACAGCGTGGTGCCAACGGCATCGCCATTGACCACGACGGCGTTCATCGCGCCTTCGACGTTGGCCAGAAGGCGCTTGGACGGAATCAGGCTGGGATGTACGCGCAGCTCAATGCCATTGGCGGCGCGCTTGGTGATGCCCAGCAGCTTGATGCGGTAGCCGAGTTGTTCGGCGTAGCGAATGTCCTGCGCCGCCAGGTGCGTGATGCCCTCAATGTGGGCTTTGTCGAACTGCACCGGAATGCCGAAGGCAATCGCGCTCATGAGCGTAGCCTTGTGCGCCGCGTCCACGCCTTCGATGTCAAAGGTCGGGTCGGCTTCAGCGTAACCCAGGGCCTGCGCTTCTTTCAGCGCCACGTCAAAGTCCAGGCCCTTGTCGCGCATCTCGGACAGGATAAAGTTGGTCGTACCGTTGATGATGCCGGCAATCCACTGGATGGAGTTGGCGCTCAGGCCTTCGCGCAGCGCCTTGATGATGGGAATACCGCCGGCAACCGCCGCTTCAAAAGCAACCATCACCCCCTTGCGCTGGGCGGCTGCAAAAATCTCGGTGCCATGCACGGCGAGCAGCGCCTTGTTGGCCGTCACCACATGCTTGCCGGACTCGATGGCCTCCAACACCAGGGACTTGGCGATGCCGTAGCCGCCAATCAGCTCAATCACGATGTCGATGTCCGGGCTGGCAACCACTTTTCGTGCATCGTCCACCACCACAACGCCTTCGCCGACCAGCGTTTTGGCGCGCGCCACATCCAGGTCGGCCACCATGGTGATTTCGATGCCGCGACCGGCGCGTCGGCGAATCTCTTCCTGATTGCGCTGAAGCACATTAAAAGTACCGCTGCCCACGGTGCCAATGCCCAGAAGGCCTACCCGGATCGGGCTCAAATTCGTCGTCGTTTTTAGGTTCACCTGGAGTCCTGCTTGTCGTGGTTATGGCTTGCTGCCCCTTGAAACGGGGCAACGGAAAATTAAAGAATCAAACCAGCTTGTTGCGGTATTTTTCAAGAAACAGGGCAATTCGGCTGATCGCTTCACGAAGGTCTTCTTCATGCGGCAAGAAGACGATGCGGAAATGGTCTGGCGCGGCCCAGTTGAAGCCCGTCCCCTGCACCAGCAGAACCTTGGTTTCCTTGAGTAATTCAAGGAAAAATTGCCGGTCGTCGGTAATCGGGTACACCTCGGGGTCAAGCCGGGGAAACATGTAAAGCGCCGCACTGGGCTTGACGCAGCTCACGCCCGGAATGGCGGTGATCAGCTTGTAAGCCAGATCACGCTGGCGCCGCAGGCGGCCGCCCTCGCCCACCAGGTCATTGATGCTTTGGTAGCCGCCCAAAGCCGTCTGGATGGCCCACTGGCCCGGTACGTTGGAGCACAGCTTCATGTTGGCCAGCATATTCAGCCCCTCGACGTAATCCTGCGCCCTTTTCTTGGGACCCGAGACGACCAGCCAGCCAGCGCGATAGCCGCAAGAGCGGTAGCTCTTTGAGAGTGAATTAAAGGTCAGTGTCAGCACGTCGGTGGACAAGCTGGCCAGCGCCGTGTGCTTTACGCCGTCGTACAAAACCTTGTCATACACCTCGTCAGCAAAAATCACCAAGCCATGGGTGCGCGCGATGTCGACAATGCCTTTGAGCAATTCGTCGGAATACAGCGCGCCAGTCGGGTTGTTGGGGTTAATGACAACGATGCCCTTGGTGCGGGGCGTGATCTTGGCGCGAATATCGTCCAGGTCGGGCATCCAGCCGTTCGCTTCGTCGCATATATAGTGAACCGGTGTGCCGCCCGACAGGCTGGTTGAGGCCGTCCACAAAGGGTAGTCGGGCGAAGGCAGCAGCAGCTCGTCACCATTGTCGAGCAACGCGTTGGTCGCCATAGAGATCAATTCGCTGGCACCGTTGCCCAAGTAGATATCGTCC
The DNA here is from genome assembly GCF_035984465.1 of Polaromonas sp. CG_9.5. Classification (NCBI taxonomy): domain Bacteria; kingdom Pseudomonadati; phylum Pseudomonadota; class Betaproteobacteria; order Burkholderiales; family Comamonadaceae; genus Polaromonas; species Polaromonas sp. CG_9.5. Next base: position 10,429 of record NZ_JAXCHR010000039.1, on the reverse strand, counting down.
AGCGTGACGCCCTTGATGCCTTGCTTCTGGGTCTCGTGCATCACCGCCTTGCGCGCTGCAAATATGCCCTTGCTGTCTGAATAACCAGCCGATCCGGGCAAATTGCGGATCATGTCCTGCTGGACTTCCTCGGGCGCATCGAAACCGAACACCGCCAGATTACCCAGATTGAGCTTGATCAGCTTTTGGCCTTCCTCTTCCATCTGTTTGGCTGTGTCCATGATCGGGCCACGGATGTCATAGAGCACATTGGCCAGTTTGGCAGACTTGGTGATCGGTTTCATGTCACTCTTTTTGAAGGGGTTGGGCCCAATCCGCTTTGCCGACTGCACAGACAAAGGGAGGCAAACATCAGCGCAGCTAGAGGCGATTTGGACGGAATCTATAATTTGACCACATAAAACGCTGATTTTTGCTTGCAAGCAGCAGTCCATGAATGTTGGCTCATGGGCGTTTTTACTGACACTCCTACTGTGGATATTTTATGAAACTTCAACCTGACCGCCTTGATGTCCAGTCCATTCTTGCCTACGGCGCAGGCTGGGTGGGACTGGGAAGTAACGGCGTTGCTGAAAAAATCGACTACAGCATCGTGATTGGTTCGCGTGGCGAGAAATTCGCATGGAATTGCACCCGCTTCGACCAACTCACCGCAGAGCACTTTGCGTTGCTGGCAAGCCTGAAGCCCGAACTGGTTATTTTTGGCAGTGGTACCCGCCTGCAATTTCCACCACCCCTCTTTTTGCAAGGCCTGATGGCACAGCGCATAGGGCTTGAAACCATGGACACGCTGGCAGCTTGTCGCACCTACAACATTCTGGCCGGAGAAGGCCGGCACGTCATCGCAGCACTGCTGATTGAACCCCAAGAGGCATGAGCGCTTGAGTATTCCCCTTTCAGAGTAAAATATAGGGTTGCATTTGGCACCGCACCCAAGGATTTTCATCCGGCTTCCTTGGCAAAGGCCGCGGCTAATTACAACTACTTTCGTCAGGGTCCCCTCAGTATGGCAGTCGTCGTCAACAAACCTCTTCCCGAATTTGAAGCGCTCGCAACCGGCGGCCTCAAAGTTTCAAATCAAACGCATCTGGGCAAAGTGGTCGTGCTGTTTTTTTACCCCAAAGATAACACTCCGGGCTGCACCACAGAAGCCATGCAGTTCCGCGACCATTACAAGGATTTCGTCAAGGCCGATGCCACCGTCTTTGGTGTTTCGCGTGACAACATGAAGTCTCACGACGATTTCAAATCCAAGCTGGAACTCCCGTTCGAGTTGATTGCAGACACAGAAGAAAAAATGTGTCACATGTTCGGCGTGGTCAAAAACAAGATCATGTATGGCAAAAAAGTAAAAGGTATTGAGCGCAGCACTTTTCTGGTCGGTGCAGACGGTCTTTTGAAAGAAGAGTGGCGTGGCCTCAAAGTCCCGGGCCATGTCGAGGAAGTCCTGAAGGCCGTCAAAGGGCTTAAAAAAGAAGCTTGACCGTTGCCGGCCCTGGTCATGTGAGTTGTGCATAATGAACTCATGACGTTGACTATTGCGCCCACGCTCAAAGAAAAAGCCGCCACTGGTTCAGTGGCGGCTTTTTTAATTTCTGAAACTACGTTTAGAGAGTTTTAAGCCCTATGCCCCTGCCCCCTGCCCCGACCAAACGCGCCGCCCTGCTTTCGGCTGATCTGCTGAATACACCTGCAAGCACGCCTTTGCCCAAAGCGCCCGCAAAGACGGTACGCGCACAAACTGCCAAAAAGCCTGCGGTGCTCCTCGACTTGCCAGCCAGCCGCATGGCAAGTCCTGACACTCATCCCGTTATTTCTGCAGAAAAAACGTCAGCCAGTTCTGTAGACATCCGCAAAAACAGTCCTGAAAAAGTTATCGCCACGTTGCCGAAGCCCGCGCACAGGCCCAAGAAAACACGGCCTTCAGGCCAAACCAAGCTGTTCGTGCTGGACACCAATGTCTTGATGCACGACCCAATGTGCCTTTTCCGCTTTGAAGAGCATGATATTTTTCTGCCCATGATCGTGCTTGAAGAGCTCGATGGCCATAAAAAAGGCATGACCGAAGTGGCCCGCAACGCGCGTCAGACCAGTCGTTCACTGGACGCGCTGGCCGGTACGCATGGCGCCGATATCGGCAAAGGCCTCAAACTGGACACGACCGGCCACCGAGAGGCCGGCGGTTGCCTGTTTTTCCAGACCAGAGTGCTGGACTACACGCTGCCCACAAGCCTTCCCCAAGGAAAAGCGGACAACCAGATCCTGGGCGTGGTCGAAGCGCTTCGCAAGGAGTATGCACCGCGTGAGGTGGTGCTGGTGTCCAAGGACATCAACATGCGCGTCAAGGCGCGGGCGCTGGGCCTGGCCACCGACGACTACCAAAACGACAAGGTGCTGGAGGACGGCGACTTGCTGTATGCCGGTTCCCTCGCACTTCCGAATGATTTCTGGACGCGTCAAAGCAAAACCATTGAAAGCTGGCAACAGGGCATACATACTTTCTACCGCATCACCGGCCCCATCGTGTCCGGCTTGCTGATCAACCAGTTTGTATTTTTTGAGTCCCCCGGCGAGCCGTCACTGTATGCGCGCGTCACTGAAATTCAGGGAAAGACAGCGGTTTTGAAGACCCTGAAGGACTACACCCATCTCAAAAATTCGATTTGGGGCGTCACCATGCGCAACCGCGAGCAGAACTTTGCGATGAACCTGCTGATGGATCCGGAAGTGGACTTCGTCACGCTGGCCGGCACGGCCGGCACGGGCAAAACGCTGATGGCCCTTGCCAGCGGCCTGACGCAAGTGCTTGATGACCGCCGCTATACCGAAATCATCATGACCCGCGCCACGGTGTCGGTCGGTGAAGACATCGGCTTTCTGCCCGGCACCGAAGAAGAAAAAATGGGCCCCTGGATGGGAGCGCTCGACGACAACCTGGAAGTGCTGGGCAAAGCCGATGGCGGCTCCGGCGAATGGGGACGAGCTGCAACCAATGAGTTGATCCGCTCGCGCATCAAAGTCAAGAGCATGAACTTCATGCGTGGCCGCACTTTTTTGAACAAGTACGTGATCATTGACGAAGCACAAAACCTGACGCCCAAGCAGATGAAAACCCTCATTACCCGCGCGGGTCCGGGCACCAAGATTGTTTGCATGGGCAATCTGGCACAAATCGATACGCCTTACCTGACCGAAGGCTCTTCAGGCATGACGTTTGCCGTAGATCGCTTCAAGGGCTGGCCGCACGGTGGCCACATCACACTGGCGCGTGGTGAACGTTCGCGACTGGCAGATTTCGCCAGCGAAGTGCTTTAACGCAAGCGATTCGCCCTCACCCGGCAAGCCGGGTGATTTCAACCCAGAGCCAGTCAAGGCGACCCAACACGGTCGCGTTGACTGGCTCTGATTTTTTTGGCGGGCTGGTTTCATTTAAAAAGACACAATGGCAGGTCGTTCAATCAAAGTCCGTCTTTCGCCCCCTTTCTCGTGCGTGACGCCATCGCGGATGTGGTGAATGCGCTTGAAGGTGGGAATGATTTTTTCGTCGTGCGTCACGACGATGACGGGCGCTCTGCAGCCTGCGCGCCATGTCGTCAAAAATGCGCACCACCGCCATGGCGCGCACTGAACCCTGCGGCGCGGTCGGTTCATCGACCAGAATGACGGGCGGGCTATTGGGCAGCTTTACCCGCGCCTCGATTGCACTTGATGTGGCGCAGCAGGCCCGGCCACCCGGCCTGAGCGAAGACCCGCCACCGCCGCCCATCGCCCTGCGCGATGTGGCCAGGCTGGCGCTGGTGATTCCCGGCCGCCCCAACGCCTCCGCATGCATGTGGAATCAGAAATGGCCGGTATCGGCCGCCGGCCCGTGATTGCGTTGGAGCCACCTTGACGCAGCAAGCTACGCTGGCGTTGATCGAAAGCACGGTCAAAACCCAATTCACCCCAAGCTGAAAATACTATTAAAACAATAGCTGCTTGCGACCGTCCTGCATGCGCTACAGCCCTGTTTTTCATATTTTTCTGGAATTTGACCCGCGCACAGCCCCTTGCGTTGCGAAGTTTTGACCGCAATGCTGGTTTGCAGCCACCGGAGAGCGTTTTTTAATCCTATTGGGCAGCCGTTAAAGAGGCCGTTCCAAGCCAGATCGCAGGCTACGCACCGCACGCCAGCTGCAGGGCGAGCGCCACATTTGCGCGCCGCTATGCCTGAGCCAATGCAATGCAACAGCTGCGACATAATCCAGCCGACAGCGCACTTTTTGCCTCAACCGTCCCCTCATTTCACAGGAACCTCTTCAATGCTCATTCTTCATGGCTACTGGCTGTCACTGGCCACCTACCGCGTGCGCGCCGCGCTCAAGTTCAAGGGTGTGGCTTTTGAAGAGCGCATGCACGACCTGTCCGGCGGCCATCATCACCAACCGGCTTTTCTGGCGCTCAACCCGGCTGCTGCCGTGCCCACGCTGGAAGGCGGCACGCCCGAGCCGCTGACGCAAAGCCTGGCTATTTTGGAATGGCTCGAAGAAACCCATCCCACGCCGCCACTGCTGCCATCAGACGCCGCCGGTCGGGCACGCGTGCGGGCGATGTTTTTATTGGCCGCTGCCGACACGCATCCGCTGGCCGTGCCGCGCGTTCAAAAGCGCCTGGCCGCGCAGTTTGGCGCTGACGAGGCGGCAGGCCGCGAATGGGCGGCCCACTGGTATCGCGAAGGGTTGGTGGCTTATGAAGCGCTGCTGCCCGAGGGCGCCACGCGCTGCCACGGCGAAATGCTGAGCCTGGCCGACTTGGCGCTGGCCAGTCATTTGATTGGTGCGGAACGCTTTGGCGTCGAGGTGTCGGCGTTTGCCCGCGTGGCAGCGGTGCAGGCGTCGCTGTTCAAGCTGCCCGAGATTGAATCGTCGCATCCGCGCTATCAGGCCGGTGCTATTGCAGCTTGAAGATCACGGCTCACAACGAGCCTTGAGCGGCCATTTAACAGTAAAAACAGCCTCTGGCGCATGCAGGACGGGCGCAAGCCGCTATTTAATCCATAGCAGCATGCGCCTTTTCTTTTACTCAGCCGCTGCTGCAAACTTGAACACGCCCGGCTCGCGGATCGGATCCACGTCAACCGGAATCGTGCTCTTGGGCGCAAAGCGGCCTTCGAGCAGCAATTTCGACAGCGGGTTTTCAATCCGCTGCTGAATTGCGCGCTTGAGAGGCCGCGCGCCAAACACCGGGTCAAACCCGACCTTGGCCAGCTCGGCAATCGCCGCTTCTGACACCTGCAGCGTCAAGTCCATCTTGGCCAGCCGCTCTGTCAGCACCTTGAGCTGGATGCGGGCAATCGACTCGATATTTTTTGCGTCCAGAGAATGGAACACCACCGTTTCGTCGATGCGGTTCAAAAATTCCGGCCGGAAGTAGTTTTTCAACTCATCGGTCACGGCATCCTTGATTTCTTCATACGGTTTGCCGACCATCGACTGGATGATGGGCGAGCCGATGTTGCTGGTCATGACAATCACGGTGTTCTTGAAATCCACCGTGCGGCCCTGGCCATCGGTCAGCCGGCCATCGTCGAGCACTTGCAGCAGCACATTGAACACGTCCGGGTGGGCCTTTTCCACCTCATCGAGCAGCAACACACTGTAGGGCTTGCGGCGGACCGCTTCAGTCAAATAGCCGCCTTCTTCGTAACCGACATAGCCCGGCGGCGCGCCAATCAGGCGGGCGACTGAATGCTTTTCCATGAACTCGCTCATGTCGACGCGGATCAAATGGTCTTCGCTGTCGAACAAAAAGCCGGCCAAGGCCTTGCACAACTCGGTCTTGCCAACACCTGTGGGGCCGAGAAACAAGAAGGAGCCGGTCGGGCGGTTCGGGTCACTCAGGCCCGAGCGCGAACGGCGAATCGCGTTGGAAACGGCTTGAATCGCTTCATCCTGCCCCACCACGCGGTCATGCAGCTTGCCTTCCATCTGCAGCAGCTTGTCTTTTTCGCCCTGCATCATTTTGGCCACCGGAATGCCCGTCGCGCGGCTGACGACTTCCGCAATTTCTTCAGCACCAACCTGTGTGCGCAGCAGCTTGGGCGCGTTGTTCACGCCTTTGTGGGCTTCGCTTTCCTGCGCAGTTTTGAGCCGCTTTTCCAGCTCGGGTAGCTTGCCGTATTGCAGTTCAGCGACCTTGTTGAAATCACCTTTGCGGGTAAATTCTTCAATCTGGATGCGGATGCGGTCGATTTCTTCCATCACGTCTTTGGAGCCGAGCGCCTGGGCGCGTTCCGCCTGCAAAATTTCGTTCAAGTCCGCAATTTCTTTTTGCAGCTTCTCGATTTCTTCCTCAATCAAGCCAAAGCGCTTTTGTGACGCTTCGTCTTTTTCACGCCGGACCGCTTCGCGCTCGATTTGCAGCTGGATCAGCCTGCGTTCGAGTTTGTCAATCACTTCGGGCTTGGAGTCGCGCTCAATACTGACCTTGCTGGCGGCTTCATCAATCAGGTCGATGGCTTTGTCGGGCAGAAAACGGTCGGTGATGTAACGGTGGCTCAACTCGGCGGCGGCCACGATGGCCGGGTCGGTAATCTGCACGCCGTGGTGCAACTCGTAGCGTTCTTTCAACCCGCGCAAAATGGCAATGGTGGCCTCGACGCTCGGCTCGCCGACCAGGATTTTCTGGAAGCGGCGCTCCAGCGCAGCGTCTTTTTCAATGTATTTGCGGTATTCGTCCAGCGTGGTCGCGCCCACACAATGCAATTCGCCGCGCGCCAGGGCGGGCTTGAGCATGTTGCCTGCATCCATCGCGCCTTCGCCTTTGCCAGCGCCGACCATGGTGTGCAACTCGTCAATGAAAACGATGGTCTGGCCTTCTTCCTGCGCCAATTCCTTAAGTACGGTTTTCAGCCGCTCTTCAAATTCGCCGCGAAACTTGGCGCCGGCCACCAGCGCGGCCATATCAAGCGACAGCACGCGTTTGCCTTTGAGCGAATCAGGCACTTCCCCGGCCACGATGCGCTGGGCCAAGCCTTCAACAATCGCGGTTTTTCCAACGCCGGGTTCACCGATCAACACTGGATTATTTTTGGTGCGGCGTTGCAGCACCTGAATGGCACGGCGGATTTCATCATCGCGGCCAATCACCGGGTCGAGCTTGCCCAGGCGGGCGCGCTCGGTCAGGTCCATACAGTATTTTTTGAGGGCTTCGCGCTGGCCTTCGGCGTCAGGGTTGTTCACGTTCTGGCCCCCGCGCACGGCGTCAATCGCGGCTTCCAGCGCCTTGCGGGTCAGCCCGTTCTCACGCGCAATGCGGCCCACGTCGGCTTTGCTGTCGGTCAAGGCCAGCAGGAAAAGCTCGCCCGCGATGAACTGGTCATTGCGTTTGATGGATTCTTTTTCAGTCGCCTGCAGCAGTTTGGCCAATTCCTGGCCCACCTGGATCTGGTCTTGCCCCTGCACTTGCGGCAGTTTTTTGACGGCCACATCGGCCGCTTGTGCCAAGCCCTTGACGTTGACGCCGGCCCGCTCCAGCAAAGCACGCGGCCCGTCGTCCTGGCGCAGCATGGCGGCCAGCAAATGCGCGGGCTCGATGTACCCGTTGTCATTGCCTAAAGCCAGCGACTGTGCGTCGCTCAGGGCTTCCTGGAACTTGGTGGTGAGTTTGTCTTGTCGCATGAAATCTCCGGTAGAACTTTAAAAGTCTGACCTTGAGAATCTTGGGGCTTTTACGCAGCTTTGCAAGCAGCCAACACGCCGCAAGCGTTTGAAGCGAAGTGAAACTTGACGCAGATCAAGCCTCAATGCCGAGGTTCAGGCGTTTGAAGCGCTGATACCCCACTTGGCCAATGCCGCATCGTCGCTGACGCGCGCATCAACCCAGCGCGCGCCATCCGGTGTTTCTTCTTTTTTCCAGAACGGTGCCTGGGTTTTCAGGTAGTCCATCAAGAACTCGCACGCCCTGAAGCTTTCTCCCCGATGCGCTGATGTGACGGCCACCATAACAACCTGGTCGAGCGGCTGCAACAGGCCGACCCGATGAATCACCCGGGCGGCAAAAATATCAAAGCGCGTAATGGCTTCGTCAATCATCGCTTCGATGGCTTTTTCGGTCATGCCGGGGTAATGCTCCAGCTCCATGCTGCTGACGCTCAAGCCATCATTGCGGTCACGCACGGTGCCCGTGAAAGTACAGATGGCACCGACACGCTTGTCGCTCTTGCGCAGCGCATCGACCTCTTCGGCAAGGTTGAAGTCTTCAGGGGTAATGAGTACGCGAGGAGTCTGCATGCGCTTGATTTTGTCACCAACTGGACGCGCAAAAAAAAGCCTTAGCGAAAATCGCTAAGGCTTTTTTTATATTTTGGCTCCTCGACCTGGGCTCGAACCAGGGACCTACGGATTAACAGTCCGGCGCTCTACCAACTGAGCTATCGAGGAATCTAGCCTCAAATTATAGCGTCAAATTTAATACTTTTTGACGTCCGCATTTCTTAGTGCGTGTTTGGCAAAAGTTTTTATCAGCTCAGCTCGTCGCGCAGCAAGTCAGCAAAGCACAAAACGCCAGTCTTCACCGTTCAGGCAGCCGGGTGAACACGTTGCAATTTTTTGAATCTGCAAAAGCAAACTGATAATCAGAAGGTTAAACCCGATGCATTGCAGGGCCGCCCATACTGGCGCCTGCATCCCTTTACTGACCCGGAAACCTCCATGCTCAAAACCTCGATCGATAAAAACAAAATCAAATTCCTCTTGCTCGAAGGAATTCACCCCTCTGCCATCGAAGTCCTCAACGCGGCAGGCTACACGCAAATTGAAAGCTTGCCGGGCGCATTGCCTGACGATGAACTCAAACGCAAAATTGCCGACGTCCACTTTGTCGGCATCCGCTCACGCACGCAACTCACCGCCGAAGTGCTGGCCCAGGCCTCCAAACTGGCAGCCATCGGCTGCTTTTGTATCGGCACCAACCAGGTAGATTTGATGGCTGCACGCGAACGCGGTATTGCCGTGTTCAATGCACCCTTCTCCAATACCCGATCGGTTGCCGAGCTGGTGTTGGCTGAAGCCATTTTGTTGCTGCGCGGTGTGCCTGAGAAAAGTGCCGTTGCACACCGGGGCGGCTGGCTCAAGTCGGCTGAAAATGCTTTTGAAATTCGCGGCAAGACACTGGGCATCGTCGGCTACGGCTCTATCGGCACGCAGTTGTCAGTCCTGGCAGAAGGACTGGGCATGCGTGTGGTGTTTTTTGATGTGGTGACCAAACTTCCACTGGGCAATGCGCATCAGGTTGCCAAGCTTGACGATTTGCTGGGCCAATCTGACGTGGTTTCCCTGCATGTTCCTGAAACCCAGGCGACGCAATGGATGATAGGTGCCGCACAAATTGCCGCCATGAAACCCGGTAGCGTGCTGATCAATGCTTCGCGCGGAACGGTGGTCGAAATCGAGCCGCTGGCCGAAGCGCTGCGTCAGAAAAAATTGCTGGGCGCTGCCATTGACGTGTTTCCGGTCGAGCCGCGCAGCAACAAGGACATGTTCGAGTCCCCGCTGCGCGGTCTGGACAATGTGATTTTGACGCCGCATGTGGGCGGATCAACGATGGAAGCGCAAGCCAACATCGGCATAGAAGTGGCGGAAAAACTTGTCAAGTACAGCGACAACGGCACCTCGACTTCTTCTGTCAATTTCCCAGAAGTGGCGTTGCCAGCGCACCCGGGCAAGCACCGGCTGCTGCATATCCACCGCAACGTGCCGGGCGTCCTGTCGGAAATCAACCGGGTTTTTTCCGACAACCACATCAACATTGCTTCACAGTTTCTGCAAACCAATGAATCCGTCGGTTATGTGGTGATTGATATTGACGCAACCAATTCAGACATGGCGCTGGCCAAACTGGCTGACGTTGCGGGAACCATCCGGAGCCGCGTGCTGTTTTAAGAGCACTCAAAGAAAGCGCTTTTTGCTATTATTTAAATAGCATTAAGTGCCCATCCTGCTTGCGCAACAAGCCATTTTTGTCAATTTTTCCTTAGCGCGCATGATAGTGCGCATGATAGTGCGCATCTTGACAGCAAGAGCAGCTTCAAAAACTCAGTTTGCTGCTGAAACAGGCTGGCTTGCAGGCGCTTGCAGCCCCAGCAGATTGGCAAGCGCTGCTGTGGACATCGAACCTTCTTGCGTCACCAGCGCGCCCGTTTGCGCATGCGTTCCGATGATGGTCGGGATCGAGGCAAAACCGAAACGGGCCATCAATTCGGTGTTTTTTGCAATCGAGGCTTTGTACGCATCCAGGTTTCCTGCTGCACTGATGCCGCCCTGCTTTGCCAGCAAAGACACTTCATGCGCCTCCATCGTAAGCGTCCGCCCAGTACCCGTATTGAAATTCAAGACTCAGTCTGGTGGAGCCACTGGTTGATTTCGGCCACGTCGAATGCGGCAGGGTCAAA
>NZ_JAXCHR010000038.1:0-16885 GCF_035984465.1 Polaromonas sp. CG_9.5 | reverse complement strand
TCGCAAGCAGCGCGCTTGCCTCTTTGAATGCCTCGTCAGCACTTTCAGGGGCCAGCCTGTTCAGCCTCGCTGGGCTGGGTGAGCTGAGTAGTTACCATTTTTTGATAAAACAGGCCGCCAGCGCATGCAGGACGGGCGCAAGCAGCTATTAAAAAAATAGCGAATGTGCCCGTTATCGTCAGATTTCCAGGTTGTCAATCAAGCGGGTATTGCCCAGTTTGGCAGCGCCCAGCACGACCAGTGGCACATCGGCCAGCGCGCCTGGCGGCAGCATCAGGTCGGCGCGCCGGCGTACCGTGAGGTAATCGGGTTTCCAGCCGCGCCGCGCCAGCGCCTGCATGGCCTGGGCTTCGAGCGCGGCCAGGTCTGGCAGGCTGGGCGCGGCGCGTGCGGCCTCGCCCAGCGCGCGCAAGGCTTGCAAAAGATGCACCGCTTCTTGCCGCTGCTCGGGCGTCAGGTAGCTGTTGCGCGACGACAGGGCCAGTCCGTCGTCGGCGCGCTGGGTTTCGCCGGCCAGAATTTCGATGGGCAGGGCAAACTGCTGCACCATGCGGCGCACCACCATGACCTGCTGGTAATCCTTCTTGCCGAAGGCAGCCACGCCTGCGGGCATGCCGGCGAACACGCACGAAAACAGCTTCATCACTACGGTGCTGACGCCGATAAAAAATGCGGGCCGGAAATGGCCTTCGAGGATGTCGCTCAGGTCGGTGGCCGGATGTACCTTGAAGCTTTGCGGCTCGGGGTACAGGTCTTTTTCGCGCGGCGCAAACACCACGTCGCAGCCAGCGGCTTCGAGCCGCTGGGCGTCGGCGTCGAGCGTGCGCGGGTAGCTGTCGAAGTCTTCATGCGGCGCGAATTGCAGGCGGTTGACAAAAATACTCGACACCGTGACATCGCCCAGCGGCTTGGCCTGTTTGACCAGCGCAATATGGCCAGCGTGCAAATTGCCCATGGTGGGCACAAAGGCCGGACGCCTGAAGGCGCTCAGTTGCGCGCGCAAATCCGCGATGGTGTGGACGATGTGCATGTTGTTTCCTTGAATGATGGCCGGTGAAGCGGCCCGATTTTGAAGGGTGTGACGCGCTTCCAGGCGGGCTGGAAAGCGGCGTGAACGCGTGTTGGAACGGCGTGGCGACTGCGCAATGGCGCGGCAGAAGGGCGCTTTACCAGGCGTGCAGCGCGTTGTTCGGAAAGCTGCCGTTTTTGACGGCGCGGACATAGGCTTCCATGGCGCCGCGCACGCTGGGCGCGCCGTCCATGAAGTTATGGACAAATTTGGCCATTTTGCCCAGATTCATGCCCAGCATGTCGTGCAGCACCAGCACCTGGCCTGCCGTGCCGTCGCCCGCGCCAATGCCGATGGTCGGGCAGTGCGTCAGCAATTGCGTGACCTCCAGCGACAGCGCTGCTGGCACCATTTCCAGCACCAGCATCGACGCGCCCGCGTCCTGCAGCGCGCTGGCTTCGCGGCGCAGTTGCGCGGCCGATTCGTCGGTCTTGCCCTGCACGCGGTAACCGCCCAGCGCATGCACGGTTTGTGGCGTCAGGCCCAAATGGGCGCAGACCGGAATGCCGCGCTCGACCAGAAAGCGCACGGTTTCCGTGGTCCAGCCGCCGCCCTCCAGCTTGACCATGTGCGCACCGGCCTGCATCAACACCACGGCGCTGCGCAGGGCTTGCTCTTTTGATTCGTGGTAGCTGCCAAAGGGCAGGTCGGCAATCAGCCAGGCCACGCCTTGCGATCGGCGCAGGCCGTTGGCCACGCATTCGGTGTGGTAGCGCATGGTTTCCAGCGAGACGCCGACGGTGCTCGACAACCCTTGGCAAACCATGCCCAGCGAGTCGCCGACCAGCAGGCATTCGACACCGGCGGCATCGGCCACGGCCGCAAAGGTGGCGTCGTAGGCGGTCAGCATGGTGATCTTGTCGCCGTTCGCGTGCATTTCGCGCAGGCGCGGCAGGCTCAGCGGTTTGCGCGTCGAAGGCGTAGAGGCGGGCGGCAGCGTGCCGTACGGGGTGGCTGACAGCGATGCAGAAGGGGCTTGGGCGGTGTTTTCTGGTGTCATGGTGGGGTCCGATGCAAGAGTCTACTAGGAGCTTGGCGCGGTTTGAGCCGGGTCTGCCGGGTCAGTGGACGCACGCCAATGCCAAGGACGAAGTTTAGCCAGCAGCGGGCCTGCTTAGAACGCCCGGACTTAAACGAGGAGGGCGCTGTGTGAAAGGGCAAGGGCGTTGCCAGCAGCGGGCCTGCCGGACGGCTGCGTGTGCAGCGAGACTGACACGACCGAGTTCTGAAGAGCGCCAGCGCAACCTGTACGCTGGGATGGGCAGGCGCGCCGTGGGCCGCTGGCGTAGCCGCTGCCCATGCGTTCATCACTGGGTTCAGCGAACTGCCGGCGCAGCGGCCCGCATACCCAGCCGCGCCAGCAGGTTCACATCGGCGTCGGTGTCGGGGTTGCCGGTGACCAGCAGCTTGTCGCCGTAAAAAATCGAGTTCGCGCCGGCCAAAAAACACAGCGCCTGCACCGCGTCGCCCATTTGCTGGCGGCCCGCCGACAGCCGCACCCGCGCCGTCGGCATGGTGATGCGCGCCACGGCAATGGTGCGGACAAACTCGAACGGGTCCAGGTCGGCTTGACCCGCCAGCGGCGTGCCTTCGATTTTTACCAGGTTGTTGATGGGCACCGATTCCGGGTACGGCGTGAGGTTGGCCAACTCGGCCACCAGGCCGGCGCGCTGGCGGCGGGTTTCGCCCATGCCGACAATGCCGCCGCAGCAGACCTTGACGCCGGCGCTGCGCACGCGGGCCAGCGTGTCGAGCCGGTCCTGGTAGTTGCGCGTGGTGATGATGTCGCCGTAAAAATCGGGCGCGCTGTCCAGGTTGTGGTTGTAGTAGTCAAGCCCCGCGTCTTGCAGGGTTTGTGCCTGGCCGTCTTCGAGCATGCCCAGCGTGGCGCAGGTTTCCAGCCCGAGCGCCTTGACGGTGCGGATCAGTTCGGCGACTTTTTCAATGTCGCGCTCCTTGGGCGAGCGCCAGGCCGCGCCCATGCAAAAGCGCGTGGCGCCAGCGGCTTGCGCGAGTTTGGCCGCAGCCAGCACTTCGGCCGGCTCCATCAGCTTGCTGGCCTCGACGCCGGTGTCGTAGCGGGCAGCTTGCGGGCAGTAGCCGCAGTCTTCGGCGCAGCCGCCGGTCTTGACCGACAGCAGTGTGGCAAATTCAACTTGCGTGGGGTCGAAATTCTCGCGGTGGATGGTTTGCGCCTGGTGCATCAACTCGGGAAACGGCAGGTTGAACAGCGCTTCGATGGCGTCAACGCTCCAGCGTTCGGCGCTGGTTTTCGGGGCTGGCGCTGCGGCGGCGCGGGGGCGGTGCAAGGTGATGGTCTGCTCTGCGGATGTGTTCATGGTGGGAGTTCCTTCGTAAAAAATGGGGTTGCAGAATGTAGCCGGGCCGGGTTGAAAGCGGCTTCAGCGCAAGGGCTTGGCCAGCGTGGTCAGCGCGTCAATCAGCTGGTCTACATCGCCTTCGGTGTGGGCGGCTGACAGGGCAATGCGCAGGCGGGCCGTGCCTTCTGGCACGGTAGGCGGGCGAATCGCCGGTACCCAGATGCCGCGCAGGCGCAGGCCTTCCATTGCCGCCAGGGCTTCGTCATTGGGGCCAATCAGCAGCGGCTGGATGGCCGTTTGCGAATCGGACAACTGCCAGCTGCTGCCCTGCAGGCCCGTCGTCAAACCGGCGCGCAGGCGGGCAATCAGCCGCTGCAAATGCGTGCGCCGCCAGTCGTCTTGTTCAATCACTTGCAGGCTGACGCGCAAGGCGCTGGCCAGCAGCGCCGGGGCGGCAGTGGCAAAGGTGTAGCTGCGGGTTTTTTGCAGCAGCCATTCGACCAGCGCATCGTCGCCCGCCACAAAAGCGCCTGCCACGCCGGCGGCCTTTCCCAGCGTGGCCATGTAAAGCACGCGGCGCGAAGCGTTCGGCCCGATCAGGCCGGCGGCGGCCAGACTGCCGCGTCCTTGCGGGCCGAGCACGCCAAAACCGTGGGCGTCATCGAGCAGCAGCAGCGCATCGTGCTGTTCGCACAGCGCCAGCAAGCCGGGGATGTCGGCGCTGTCGCCGTCCATGCTGAACACCGCATCGCTGATGACCAGCTTGCGCGGGGCGCTGCTTTGCGCCAGTCCATGCGCCAGCGCGGCCAGGTCGGCATGCGGGTAGCGGTGGATTTGTGCGCGCGACAGCCGCGCACCGTCAATCAGGCAGGCGTGGTTCAACGCATCCGAAAAAATTGCGTCGCCAGCGCCCACCAGCGCTGGAATGATGCCGATGTTGGTGGCATAACCGGCATAAAAGTACAGCGCCCGCGCCAGCCCCACAAAGGCGGCCAGTTCCTGCTCCAGCGCCGCATTGGCGGCACTGTGGCCGCTGACCAGCGGCGAGCCGCCAGAGCCGACGCCATACACCTGCGCAGCGTCGCAAGCGGCCTGCACCAGCGCCGGATGCGTGGCCAGGCCGAGGTAGTCGTTGCTGCAAAAAGCCAGCATGCTTTGCCCGTTCACGCACAGGCGGGCACCGCTTTCGGGCGTGACCACGCGGCGCAGGCGGCGCAAGTGGGCGTCGTCCAGCGCGGCAATGCGCGCCGGGAATTCATCAAGCCAGGAAGTTGTCATCGGGTTATTGCCATTCCAGGGGAAGCGTGAAAGCCAGCGCGCGTGGGTCGAAAACGGGCTGGTAAGGAACGATTGCCAGCAGTGGTGCGTGGATCTTTTGCCGCAGGAAAGCGAGGTTGTCTTGTTGCGCCAGCATGGCCGGATCGACATGGTTGGCGACCCAGCCGGCCAGCGTCAAGCCGCGCGCCCGGATGACCTCTGCCGTCAGCAGCGCATGGTTCAGGCAGCCCAGCCGCAGGCCGACCACCAGCACCACCGGCAAGGCCAGCGCCTGCGCCAGATCAGCGCCGGTTTCAAGGTCTGACAACGGCACCAGAAAACCGCCCGCGCCTTCGACCACCACGGCATCCGCCCGTTGCGCCAGCGCGCGGTGGCAGGCCACTAAATGCGCAATGTCAATTTTTACGCCCGTGCGCGCCGCCGCAATGTGCGGCGACACTGGCTCTGGCAGCAGCACCGGGTTGTCAAGCTCGGGCGGCACAGCGCAGGTCGATGCAGCACGCAGCGCCACCACGTCTTCATTGGTCAGCACGCCGTTGATATTTTCAATACCTGCCGCCACCGGCTTCATGCCGACGACGCGTGCATGGTGCGCTGACAAGGCGTGAAGCAGGGCGACGCTTATCCGTGTTTTGCCGACGCCGGTGTCGGTGCCGGTGACAAACAGCGACAGCGCTTTCAAAGCGCACTGCCCGCGTCGGCCAGCGTAGCCTGCAGCGCGGCCAGGGCACCGTTGGCCAGATGCGCCATGGTTTGCGCATCCAGCACATAAGGCGGCATGGCGTAAATCGTGTTGCCGATGGGGCGCAGCACCACTCCTTGCGCCATCGCGTGCTGCGCGTAGCGGCTGGAAAACCGGGGCTGCGGGGGCGCGCCGTCAAAACCTTCGTCAATGTCCCATGCCCAGATCATGCCCAGCCGACGCGCGTTTTTGACCGACGGATGCTGCGTCAGCGGCGCAAAAGCCTGGTCTAGTTGATTTGCCAGTTCGACGTTTTGGGCCAGAACGTCAGTCTGCTCAAACAACTCCAGCGTTGCCAGCGCGGCGCGGCAAGCCAGCGGGTTGCCGGTGTAGGAGTGCGAATGCAGAAAGCCCCGGGCCATGTCGTCGTCATAAAACGCGTTGTAGACCGTGTCGGTCGTCAGCACCGCCGACAGCGGCAGCGTGCCGCCGGTCAGGCCTTTGGATAAGCAGATGAAGTCGGGCCGGATGCCGGCCTGCTGGTGCGCAAACATGGTGCCGGTGCGGCCAAAGCCGGTGGCAATTTCGTCGGCAATCAGGTGCACTTCATAACGGTCGCACAGCGCGCGTGCTTCGCGCAGGTAGGCTGCGTCGTACATCGCCATGCCGGCGGCGCACTGCACCATCGGCTCCAGGATCAGGGCGGCGGTGTGCGTGTGATGCGCTTCCAGCCAGTCGTGCAGAACGGCGACGGTACGCCAAGCGGTGTCAAGGGGCGTTTCGCCGGGCCGGGCCGCGCGCGCATCGGGGCTGGGCACAGTGGCGGCCAGCCGCACCAGCGGCGCATAGGCTTCGCGAAATAACGCAATGTCGGTCACGGCCAGCGCGCCTACGGTTTCGCCGTGGTAGCCGCCCGCCAGACCGATAAAACGACATTTTTCGGGCCGGCCCGTGTTGCGCCAGTAATGCGCGCTCATCTTCAAAGCGATTTCGGTGGCGCTGGCGCCGTCGCTGCCATAAAAAGCATGGCCCAGGCCGGTCAGCGCGGCCAGCCGCTCCGACAGCTCTACCACCGGCGGGTGGGTAAAACCGGCCAGCATCACATGGTCGAGCCGGTCCAGTTGGTCGACCAGCGCGGCCTTGATGTGTGGATGGCTGTGGCCAAACAGGTTGACCCACCACGAACTGATGCCGTCCAGGTAGCGCCGGCCCTCCAGGTCATACAGCCACACGCCTTCAGCGCGGACAATCGGCACCAAGGGTTGTGTTTCGTGCCGTTTCATCTGTGTGCACGGGTGCCACACATGGCGCAGGCTGCGCTCGGTCAAGGTCTGGTTGTTCATGGGCCGTTTGACCGGACGGTCAGAAGTGAATGAAAAAGCTGGCGCGCTGCCGCAGGGGCCGGGCGTCAGGCTCAAATTGTGCTTGCGAAGGCCGTGCAGCGGGCAGGCGTCACGCCATCTGCACCGGAATGGTCGAGCGCTCTTCCTTGATGCGGTTGTCGGGGTTGACAAACACCAGCTTGGGGCTGAACCCGGCGACTTCTTGTTCCTCGACCTGCGCAAAGGCGGCAATGATGACCAGATCGCCCACGGATGCGCGGCGCGCTGCCGAGCCGTTGACTGAGATGATGCGGCTGCCGCGTTCGGCGCGAATGGCGTAGGTGATGAAACGCTCGCCGTTGTTGATGTTCCAGATGTGGACCTGTTCGTTTTCGCCCAGGTTGGCAGCGTCCAGCAGGTCTTCGTCGATGGCGCAGGAGCCTTCGTAGTTCAGCTCGCAGTGGGTGACGGCGGCGCGGTGGATTTTGGATTTGAGCAGGGTTCTGAACATGGTGCAATGAGGTGTGAAGCCAGCGGGCCGAGGGCGACGCCAGCATGTTGTCAATCCACCATCCTGAGAGCGCCCCGTCAGGGGCGGTACCATTTGGACTGGTGGCCAAGGTTTTTTCTGATTAATAATTATATGAGTGCGCCCTTGCGTGCCCTTTTACCCCGTTTATTTATGACAAAGTCTTTTGATTTCAACGCGGATTCAGTGGCGAAGTTGGCAGCGGCCGACGTGGCGCGGGCGCTGGCCGAAGACATCGGCAGCGGCGATTTGACGGCGGCGCTGATTGATCCGGTCCGCCAGGCGCATGCCCGCGTGCTGGCGCGCGAAAGTGCGGTGCTGTGCGGCACGGCCTGGTTCGAGGCGGCGATTCTGCAGATCGACCCGCAGGCCCGCATCGTCTGGCACGTGCGCGACGGTGAACGCTGCGCGCCGAATCAGGTGGTGGTGGAAATGCACGGTCAGGCACGTGCGCTGCTGTCCGCCGAACGCACGGCGCTGAATTTTTTGCAGCTTTTAAGCGCAGTTGCCACCAAGACCGCGACGTATGTCGCCCAAGTGGCCGGAACCCGCGCCAACATTGTCGATACGCGCAAGACGCTGCCCGGCCTGCGTCTGGCGCAAAAATACGCGGTGCGCGCCGGCGGCGGCGTCAACCACCGCATCGGTTTGTACGACGCGGTGCTGATCAAGGAAAACCATATCGCAGCAGCCGGCGGCATTGCGCAGGTCATGCAGCAAGCCGCACTGATTGCCGCGCAGGCTGATTTTGTCGAGATCGAGGTGGAAAACCTGGATCAGCTGGGTCAGGCGCTGGACGCCGGCGCCCGCATGGTGCTGCTCGACAACATGGACTTGGCGACGCTGCTTGAGGCCGTGCGCCTGAACGCTGGCCGGGCGATTCTGGAGATATCGGGCGGCGTCACGTTGACTAGCCTGCGCGCGCTGGCAGAAACCGGCGTTGACCGTATTTCGATTGGCACGCTGACCAAGGATGTGCAGGCGATTGATTTTTCAATGCGCATGGATGCGCTGCAAGGAGACGCGTAATGAACATTTCTGCCATGCCCCGGATCAGCGTCGAATACGAGCAGCCGCTGCCCGAATCAGCCCGTTGCGCCACCCAGCACGCCTGGGCCCGCGTGCCAGCGGAGCCAACGCAAGCCGAGCGCACGGCGCTGAAAGACAAGATACGCAGTTTGCTGAAAGAAAAGAACGCCGTCATGGTGTCGCACTTCTATGTGCATCCTGATTTGCAGGATTTGGCCGAGGAAACCGGCGGCATCGTCTCCGATTCGCTGGAAATGGCGCGCTTCGGTCGCGACCACGAAGCGCAGACGTTGGTGGTGTCGGGCGTGCGCTTCATGGGCGAAACCGCCAAAATCCTGTCGCCCGAAAAGCGCGTGCTGATGCCCGACCTGGACGCCACCTGCTCGCTTGATCTGGGCTGCCCGGTGGACGAATTCAGCGCCTTTTGCGACGCGCACCCTGACCGCGCGGTGGTGGTCTATGCCAACACCAGCGCCGCCGTCAAGGCGCGGGCTGACTGGGTCGTGACCTCCAGCTGCGCGCTGGACATCGTGCGCGCGCTGAAAGACAAGGGCCAGAAAATCCTCTGGGCGCCTGACCGGCACTTGGGCGGCTACATTCAGCGCGAAACCGGCGCTGACATGGTGATGTGGAACGGCGCCTGCATCGTGCATGACGAGTTCAAGGCCTTTGAGTTGCAGGCGCTGATGCAGGCGCATCCGCTGGCCAAGGTGTTGGTGCATCCGGAATCGCCGGTTGACGTGGTGGCGCTGGCGGATGCGGTCGGCTCGACCTCGGCCATTTTGAAAGCCGCCAAAGAGATGGCCGCGCTTGAATTTATCGTCGCCACCGACAACGGCATGATGCACAAGCTGCGTACGCTGAACCCCGGCAAAACTTTCATCGAAGCGCCGACCGCCGGCAACAGCGCCACCTGCAAAAGCTGCGCGCATTGCCCGTGGATGGCGATGAACTCTCTAGCCGGGCTGGCGCAGGTGCTGGAAAGCGGCACCAACGAAGTCCACATCGACCCGGCGCTCGGCCTGCGCGCCCGCCTGCCGATTGACCGCATGCTGGCCTTTACGGCAGCGCTCAAAAACGGCCAGCCCACCGCCGGGCTGGTGCCGAACATCGGCGCGGCCTGAGCTGCGTCAGGCATCAGGGCGCGGTGCGCGGTGCGCGCATCGTCATTCCCGCGCAGGCGGGAATCCAGCGGCGAAGCTTGCAGGGCTGACGCCGGCCTGTCTGTCTACCGGCCCACGCGGGAATGACGAATGGTTTGGCGCAAGGCGGCGCGCGTCATAGCGGCTGGCCGAATCCTTGCAACCCGCCAAAATTTTTACCGTTCAGCAGTCGCTAATCTTTGGCCTGCTGCTTCTTTTTTAATAGCTGCAAGCGCCCGTACAGCATGCGCAAGAGGCCGATTTGACCCTGATAACTGCTCTGATTGACTTTGTGGACCCGCTGGACAGCGCCGCGCCGCGCCTGCGCCACGCTTTTGGCCCGCCGTGCGCTGTGCGGGTCGCGCACACGCTGGCCGAGGTGCGCCCGCTGCTCGACGCCGTACAGGCCGCCGCCCGGCAAGGCCAGTGGTGCGTGGGCTATCTGCGCTACGAAGCCGCGCCGGCCTTTGACGCCGCGCTGGCCGCGCATTCGCCCGACGGCCCGCTGGCCTGGTTTGCCGTATACGACCAAGCCTTGCCCTGGCCCGACGCCGACGCGGACGCGCAAGGCGACGCCAGCGTGCAGTGGCAGGCGTCCTGTTCGCGCGAGGCGTTCGGGGCGTCTGTGGCGCAGATTCAGCAAGCCATTGCCGACGGCGAGCTGTACCAGGTGAACCTGACCGCACCGCTGATCGGCGAGTGGACGGGCGAGCCGCCAGCCAACGCAGCCCGCGCCCTGTTTGCCGCGTTGCAACGCGCCCAGCCCGGCGGCTACGCGGCTTTTATCGACACCGGCGACGCGCAACTGCTGTCCGTCTCGCCCGAGCTGTTTTTCGACTGGCAGGACGCGGGCAAAGGTGACAGTGAAGGCGAGGGCGGCCGCATTCTGGCGCGCCCGATGAAAGGCACCGCCGCGCGCGGCGACACGCCCGCGCTGGACGCCGCCCAGGCCGCCGCGCTGCGCGCCTCGCCCAAAGA
The DNA here is from genome assembly GCF_035984465.1 of Polaromonas sp. CG_9.5. Lineage (NCBI taxonomy): Bacteria > Pseudomonadati > Pseudomonadota > Betaproteobacteria > Burkholderiales > Comamonadaceae > Polaromonas > Polaromonas sp. CG_9.5. The sequence goes on along the minus strand of NZ_JAXCHR010000038.1, from coordinate 6,535 downwards.
GCGCGCCGAAAACGTCATGATCGTGGACTTGCTGCGCAACGACCTGTCGCGCATCGCCGAGCCTTTCAGCGTGCGCGTACCCGCCTTGTTCCACACCCAGGCGCTGCCCAGCGTGTGGCAAATGACCTCCGACGTCCAGGCCAACACCCGCGCCGGCACCACGCTGGCCGACGTGTTTGGCGCGCTGTTTCCGTGCGGCTCGGTGACCGGCGCGCCCAAGGTGCGCGCCATGCAGATGATCCGAACGCTCGAACCCGCACCGCGCGGCGTCTACTGCGGTGCCATCGGCGTGGTGCGCCCCGGCAGGCAAGGGCAGGGCATCCGCGCAACCTTCAACGTGCCGATACGCACCGTCGCCGTGCAGTCAAACCAGCTGCGCTGCGGCATTGGCAGCGGCATCACCTCGGGCGCGCTGCCCGGTGCCGAATGGCAGGAGTGGCGCGACAAACGCAAATTTCTGGAGCGCGCCAGCCAGCCTTTCGACCTGCTGGAAACCCTGGCGCTGGAAGGCGGCCAACTGCGCCATTTGAACGAACACCTGCAACGCCTGGCCAGCGCCGCCGCCCATTTCGCCTACCCGTGGGACGGCGCAAAAGCTGAGCGCTGCCTGCGCGAACTGGCGCAAACCCAATCGCAAGCAGATTCACAAGGCCTGTGGCGCGTGCGCCTGTTGCTGGACGCCCGTGGCAACGCCCGCGCCGAAGCATTTGCCATGGAAGCCTCGCCCGCCCAGGTGCGCCTGCAACTGGCCGACCGTCCGCTGGCAGAGTCGCACAGCGAATTTGTCCGCTTCAAAACTACGCGCCGCGCCCATTACGACGCCTTCACGCCCACCGCGCCCGGCGTGTTCGACACCGTGCTGTTCAACGAGCAAGGCGAAATCACCGAATGCTCGCGCGGCAACGTGGCCCTGCGGCTGGACGGTCAATGGGTCACACCGCCGCTTGGCTGCGGACTGCTGCCCGGCGTGGGCCGCGCGCTGGCGCTGCGCGACGGCCGATTGACGGAGGCCGTGGTGCGGCTGGAGGATGTTTCGCGGGCGCAGGGCTGGGCGTTTGTGAACAGCCTGCGTGGGTGGATTGGGGCGGAGCTGAAGCTGTAGGTTGGGCGCGCTTCGCAGCTAATCAATAGACCTGCGGTTGCACGCTTTATACATCATCTGTATGAGTCTGCAAGCCATAGTTTCGCCAGAACACGCGTGCCGATTTTTACGGAATGTTTATATCTATAAATTTTCACCGCGAGTGCTTGCGTAAGGGGGGTGTTTTATGATAAAAATTGGTTTCAGTTAACAACTAATCGCTTTAATATCAAGAGCTAGATGTTGTCAGCCGATTTCGTAAAGTAAAAAACTTTTGGAGAATTTATGAAAAATTTTCGAATTTTTGCGATTTTGTGCATAGGCAATGTTTCTTTGTTTCTTACGGGATGTTTTGGAGGAAGACCTACAGGTTATTTTCAGGAAGAATCCGCAATAACAACCCGTGGAGGATTTGGCGAGAACGGCGTGTTTCATGACATTATTTATAATCCAGAAGCAATAGCGCTTAACTTCCCCGGTTACATAGTTGGGCTGGATAAAGGAAGGCGTCATGCAGTTGGAAATGGGGTGATATATCCTGATTCAAATTTAGAAGATCAACGAGGCATGCGTAATATCAAAGAACGTATGCGTTCAGATCCAAAAATACATTATATTTCGCATGTAGTACGAGATGAAGGTAAACCTTATGGTCAGGACAACTGTCTTATCTATACAATGTACTCTCAATGGGGCAGTAGCAAAATAAACGCAGGAGATGCGCCAGCGAAAATGTGCTTTAAAGATCAAGCAAATACTGGTAAATCACAGACTGCACAGGTTGATTCTTACAAGGCATTAGATTTATTAACTACTGAACTGCAACAGACAATCAAAGACAAAAAATCGAAAGATGGACATGGATACACACATGTAATTGTAGCTAGCATGGGCTGGAATACGCCTCAAATAAAGGCTATACAAAACTTCAACTCTATTGTTCCGCATTTGAAAAATGCTGCAGGTAAGTCACGCTTTGAACCATTGTTTATTGGAGTTACGTGGCCAAGTGTGTGGAGTTCGCAGTGGTTGGATCCACTTATAAAATTTGCAAGCTATAAAGCTAAAGCTAACGATGCCGATGAGGTTGGTACAATCTGGATATCAGAAATTATTGATCGAATTAAGTTTGTAGCTCCTCCAGAAACTATGTTAGTGGGCATTGGGCACTCATTTGGTGCGCGAGCAATGTTTTCGGCGATTTGCGGAGAAAGTATTTCAGGTAAGGCGCGACTGAGCAAACGTAAATGGAATACCTTAATTGGTTGGCAGAGTGCTTTTTCAATCAATAGATTTACAGAAAATGGTTCTGGCGATGGTTTTAGCTATTCCAAAGGTTGTCTTGATAAAGTTGATACTATAGTCCTGACTGCAAGTGAATATGATACAGCTGTAAATTCAGCTTTTTGGGCCGATATGGCAGGCTCGCGCGATCAGTGGAAAGAAGTTTGCAGTGGATTGCTTAAAGAAGGTAATAAGATTAAAATCAATGGAAAAGTAAATTGCATTACAAGTGATCCGGATAAAAAAAGTGAAAGTGAAAGTGAAATTGATATTAAGCGTGGGTATATAAATTACGTAGATGCGTCAAAGATAGTTCTACTATCTCAACCAAATACTGGTGGAGGGGCACATAACGACATTTATCGTGCTGTACATGGAAAACTCAATTGGAAAGCAATATCAATCCCTCCGAACTGATCTATTTATCCGGCACTTTGAAATCGCTAATATTCTGTATTTTTTATAGATATAAAAGAGACTTAAAAAATTAAAACTTTACAGGGGCTTGTCAGTAATAAGTTGCTAGAATAATTTATGTGCAAGCACGGCTTGATGGATTAAAGTGGTTTTTTGCGATTACTGTTTTTATTTTGAAATAAAAACGTCTCTTTGCGTTGGCTCTGATAATTTAAATCATCCTTGTCGTATTTTTTATCTTTCTATTGCCCTTGCAAGCGAATTTTCCCTAATGTTCGTATTAGGGGGTAGTGATACGCTGCCAATTGTCAGCACAAAAATTTGGCCTAATCCCCAACAAAAAAACCGCCAGCGCAAATAAAAGCACTGGCGGCGCGGCAGGGGCTGCGGCGTGTAGTGAAGTTACGCCGGTGCGCCCACGATCACGCTGGAGGCTTTGAAAATCGCTGTGGCGGTGACGCCTTCTGCCAGCGCCAGCGATTTGCTGCTCTCGTTGGTGATGATGGCGGCGACTGATCCGCCGCTTGCCAAATCAATCACCACTTCGGTATTGACCGCGCCCGTCACCAGGCGCGAAACCGTGCCGCTCAAGCGGTTGCGGGCAGAAAACTTCGCGCCTTCGGCATCGGTCACCACCACGATGGACGAGGCCTTGACCAGCGCGAACGCCTGCGCGCCCACGCTCAAGCCCAGGCCTTCGGCGCTTTCGTGCGTGACGATGGCCACGACCTTGTGGCCGCCGGCGGCTTCGATTTCAATTTCGTCGTTCACCGAGCCGCGTTGAACGCGGGTGACGGGGCCGGCGAAGTGGTTGCGGGCGCTGGTTTTCATGCTCATCCTTCGCAACAGTAAAAAATCATCGGCCAGGCCTTCTGCCTGGTCGCTCAGTTGGGACACAAAGCGTCGGTGTTCGCGCTCGATGAGGCGAAAGTTTTCGACCAGTTGCTCGCCCCGGCGCGTCAGCACCGTGCCGCCGCCGCCCTTGCCGCCGGCCACGCGCTGCACCAGTGGCTCGCCGGCCAGGTTGTTCATGGTGTCGATGGCGTCCCAGGCGGCTTTGTAGCTCATCTTCACGGCCTTGGCGGCGTGGGTGATGGAGCCGCACTCGGCGATTTGCGCCAGCAGCGTAATGCGGCCCGGGCCACCGAGGTTCTCGCCGCCGACCGTCATCCAGACCGCACCGCCCAGCTCAATACGTTTGTCGTTTGAAGTCATGGTGGGGAGTTTAGGGGACGCTGCGGGCGGGATTTTTCAGGCCGCCGCCAGCATCCGGGGGCTGACTTCGGCGTTTTTTTGCAATTCAATCGCGCCGCCGCGAACGTGCACCACCTGCTCGCCAAACACTTCCACATCCAGCGGGTCGTGCGTGATGAGCACCATCGGGACTTGCAGGCGGCGCTGCAGGGCGTCCAGTTCGGCGCGCATCACCGCGCGCAGGGCGGGGTCGAGGGCAGCAAAGGGTTCGTCCAGCAGCAGGGCGCGCGGCTTGGCCACCAGTGCGCGGGCCAGGGCGGTGCGCTGGCGCTGGCCGCCCGAAAGCTCGTGCGGGGCCTGGTGCGCGACTTCGCGCAGGTGCAGCGCGTCCAGCCAGTAATCGACCGCCGCGCCGCCGTCGTTCAGGCCCGGATTGAACCAGCCGCGTTTCAAGCCAAAAGCGATGTTCTGGCGCACGTTCAGGTGCGGAAACAGCGCATAGTCCTGAAACAAATAGGCCATGTGGCGCGACTGCGGCGGCAGATGAATGCCGGCCTTGGCGTCAAACAGCGTCTGGCCGTCAAGCCGCACATGGCCGCTGTCAGGCCGCATGAGTCCGGCAATCGCTTTGAGCAACAGGCTTTTGCCCGCACCCGACGGCCCCACCACCACCACGCGCTGGCCTTGGGAGCAAAAGCGGGCATTGAGCTGAAACACGCGCTCGCCGGAGCGCAGGGTTTTCTGGATGTTGATGTCGAGTTGCATGGGCGTCTCCTGTCTTGTTTCTTTGTCTTGGGCGCGTCAGTTGCGGTGCGCCACGCGTCCCGGTGCCAGCCGGCCTGCGCCTAGCAGCACCACCACGCAGACCACCGAGGTGATCAGCACCAGTGTGTTGGCCACCGCGTCTTGCCCGGCCTGCACCGCTTCGTAAACTGCAATCGACAGCGTTTGCGTCTTGCCTGGAATGCTGCCCGCCACCATCAGCGTTGCGCCGAATTCGCCCAGTGCGCGCGCAAAGGCCAGCAGCACACCGGCCAAAATGCCGCGCCACGCCATCGGCAGCGTGACGCGCAAAAAGATGCCGATTTCCGAGATGCCCAGCACGCGCCCGGCTTCTTCCAGCTGGCTGTCCACGGCTTCAAAAGCGGCACGCGCCGGCTTGAACACCAGCGGAAACGCCACGATGGTGGCGGCAATCACCGCGCCTTTGAGGGTAAAAATCAGGTTGATGCCAAAGCTGTCTTGCAGCCATTTGCCGATCCAGCCATTGCGCCCCAGCAGCACCAGCAAGTAGTAACCCAGCACGGTCGGCGGCATCACCATCGGCAGCGTCAGCAGGGTGTCCAGCAGGTCGCGCCCCACAAAGCGCGTGCGCGCCAGCAGGTAGCCCACGCCAATGCCGAACACCAGATTCAGCGCCGTTGCCCAGCCTGCCACCTGCAGCGACAGGCTCAGCGCCGACCATGCCACGTCCATGCCTTGTTCCCTTTTTTAAACTGTCCTGCGCTGGTCGCTCAGGGCTTGGCGAAGCCGTATTTGCCCAGAATGTCTTGCGCGGCAGGGGTGGAAAGGTAATTAATGAACGACGTGGCTTCAGCCGCGTGGGGGCTGGTGGCGGTCTTGGCAATCGGGTAGAGGATGGCGGTTTGCAGCGGCACCTCGAACGCGATCTTGACCTTGTCTTTCATGATGGCAGCGTCGGTGGCATAGACAAAACCGGCATCGACCTCGCCGCGCGCCACGTAGTCGAGCGACTGGCGGACGTTTTGCGTGTTGATGGCCTTGGCTTGCAGGGCCGGCCAAAGCTTCGCGGCTTCGAGCGCGGTTTGCGAATAGCGTCCCACCGGCACGCTGGCCGGGTTGGCAATCGCCACGCGGGTGATGCTGGCCTGCGTCAGGTCGTCGAGCCGGGCGGGCATGATTTTGGCGTCTGCAGGCACGATCAGCACCAGCTTGTTGCGCGCAAAGTCTTTGCGGTCGGCGGCGTTGACCAGACCTTCTTTTTGCGCCCTGTCCATCGTTTCCTGATCGGCTGACGCAAACACATCGACCGGCGCGCCCTTGGCCATTTGCTGCAGCAGCGCGCCCGAAGCGCCAAAGTTGAGTTGCACCTTGGTGCCGGGGTGCGCGGCTTCATACATTTGCGCGATGTCCTTGAACGCATTCGTCAGGCTGGACGCGGCAGACACCGTCAGGTCAGCGGCCAGGGCCGTGGCAGAAAAAACCAGAGCGGCAAGGGCAGTAATGGCGGTTTTGAGAGGGTGCTTGGGCATGGAAAATCCTGGCGTTTGGTCGGTCAATCAATGGTCGAAGTATACGGCTGGATATAACGAAAAACACCGCAAAACCGTGCCGGTGCCGCATGTACGCGCGTCATTTGGGGGTTGTTTGATGCAGGTCAGCCGCCTTGCCGGCGACGGCCAATAGCGGGCAAACAGGCGTTTTGCGGGGGATGGAAACCCTGCGCTAGGGCCTGTTAACTCAAATTTGATAATTTGAAGCCTTGCTGAGAAACTGCGGGGATGCAACTGACTCGTGAACAATTCGACCTGATCGCCC
>NZ_JAXCHR010000037.1:0-17699 GCF_035984465.1 Polaromonas sp. CG_9.5 | reverse complement strand
CCGATGCAGTTTGAGGAAAACTGGCTTGCGGCTCAGGCCCATCAAGCCCGTTCATGATCTCGGTTATGGGATACGGAATCCAGGGGCAAGGTCACATTCGTCACCATCGCAGGCCCCTTCGCTACGCGCCCCCACCTCTTCGAGTTGGGTACGGGGCCAGTTATCGGGCGGTGGTCTTTTGTATCCAGACCCACCGCCCGATAACTAAAAAATCCATATCGGCTTCGCGACCAGAACGGCACCGATTCAAATAAAAAGAACGTCTTCTCTGATTGGAAAAACTAAACGCATTCGTGTCAGAGCGGGTTTGACTTAACTCTCATGCGCTTGAACAACATGTGGCGCTGGCGCACTTGGTGGATCAAACATTCGATCAGTAATTATTTCCAATCGACCCCGGTAAGTTGCCAATTCAATCTTCGTAGCGTTCAGTTCAATTAGGGTCTGAGAATGCTGGCGCCGAAAAATATCAACCTCACGCTCGATCTCCGCTGCGTGGCGAAGCAATTCATTGCGCTCCAACTCAGCTTTACCAAGATTTACCCCGGCTTCTAGCTCAGCTGCTCGTGCTGCTGCCTCCGCAACTCGACCGCGCTCAATTTCTGTCTCCTGCTGTGTACACCTGCCAGAAAGACTGTCCCGGTCTGAGCGGATAGATGCAACCTCCTGGACGAGTGCGTCTCGCTCAATGAGAAGCCGATGGGACTCTTCTTCCAGCGACTCAGCGTCCGCAGTCGCAGCGTCCATTTGAATTCGCCACCTTTTATCAGCTTCGGAACACGCTGCCTTGGCATGCGCCTCCAATGCCTTCACCATCATTTCTGGAATTTGAGTGGTCGAGGCTAAAGATCTCTTGGCTGCTCTCCATTGACGAAGTAACGGGCCAATCGTTGAATAGCTTCCACCGATAATTTTTTTGACCACCAAATTAGTGAGCTCTACGCCGCCTACGATGAGCAAATCGGCAGTGCTATGAACCTGCTCTGCTGTAAGGCCTTTACGCCCAGGCTTACCTTTGCCAGTAGGGTCAGTGTTAGTTTCCATTTGGTTTGAATTCCTTGTCTAATTTCGTAACGTAATTTCTGTCTTTGCGTAATTCATCTGATTACAGAATACCAAGCTGCCTTCACAGAATTACGATCAAGCCCACTGCCAAGTCATTACCTTGGACTGCTTGCTCGCGTTATATGGAAAAGCGAAATTCCAAAGAATTTTGAGCTGCAAAGTCAGCGTATCAAAAATCTCCTCACAAGTGTTGCCACGAGCCAGTTTTTGACAGGTCTAGTTTGACCCGTGTTTGAGTTGTGGAAAATGTTCGGGAGCCAGAGTGAACGCTCCAATGCCATGGAGGTCTTGAACTGAGCGCCTTTGTCCCGCTTACTCACCAGTCAGTAATATAGGAGACAGAAGGATGGCGGAAAAATGCCTTCACCAGGGCTGAGTCGTTCGCGATATTTTGCAGCTGCGCATCCACACGGCATTGCAGATTTTCACCCGCCTTCAGCGGTGAGCGCGCCACGCCCGTACGCTTGGCGTAGCTCCATACCAATTCGTCTGGATTGAGGTCTGGGGCATAACCGGGCAAGAAGTGCAGTAGCAGTTTCCCGCGGGTGCTGGCCACATATTGTTTGACGCAAGCTGACTTGTGGGCAGGCAGTCCATCGACCACCAGACGCACCGGTTTTTTACGCCGGCGCATCAATTTCTTGAGCAACTCGGCGAATAACTCCCCCGTCAAACCGCCTTTGTAAGTGGCAAACCAGAAAGCACCTTTGGCGCTGACGGCCGATGCGGCACTGATGCTCTGGCGTTGCCCTGGGCGTTCAACCACCGGGGTCTTCCCACGGGGTGCCCAGGTCTTGCCATGCACTGCATCGGCACGAAAGCCAGACTCATCCCAGAACAGAATTTCGGCCCCGCTGCCTTGGGCTTCATTCGCAATGGCTGGGTAGGTCTCGTTCTTCCAGCGCGCTACTGCGTCGGGGTCCTGCTGGTAGGCGCGCTGCAGGGGCTTTTGCGCTGTCAACCCTAAGCGGGCCAGGAGCGCCCCAATGCTGGCCAGCCAGAAGGATACTTCAAAGCGCTCGAGCACAACCTCCTGCACGATTTGGCGCGCCCATAGTCCGACGTCAAAGCCGTATTGGTTGGGGCGCTTGCCGTTGACCCGGCGAAAGACTTGGCGTTCTTGTGCGGGGGTGAGCTTGCGCGGACGTCCTGTCCTTTAGTGGAGCGCAGTGCCCGCAGTCCGTGTCCCCGTCCCTTGGCCATTGCACGGCACTTGTAGCCCCAGGAGCGGTGCATTCCCAGCGATGCGGCTACATCGCCCGGATGCTCGCCTTCGTTCATGCGTTGCACCGCCAGAACCCGCATTTCTTGCAGCGTGTTGTGGGCCAATTTGCGTCCATCTCGTTTCATACCACGTAGGAGAAATATCGAACGACACAGTTCCCTAATTTGTACGCTTAATTACTGACTGGTGAGTAAACCAATTACCTCTCGGATCGGGGCGGCCAATGGCTTTACCGGGCGAGATAGTTGCGAGGGTGTGGGATGTGGAGCACGGCGCTTGCCCTATATTGCAGTGGACTTGATCCGTCTTTGAATACTGCCAGTTCGTCACCTTCGCAGTTCCAAGATGACAGTCAGCAGTTGGCAGAAACCAGCCCGTCAGCTAGTCAGACCCTTCTTTGGCCCTAGCCAATGTTTTGGCGATGACCAAGAAGGGGCGGTTTCAGTTGGATCTGGGAGCGAGGCATAGCCCATCATCAGCGACCGGGCCGACCGCCGGTAGCGCCGCCAGCCACTTGGCGGTTGACTTGAGCCGGGCGAATCGTCTTATTTGCTGGGCGAAGTTTGTAATGTCGGGCCAGTGCTTCGGTTCGGTTTGCTGAACTGCCTACCGAAGCGGCTTCGCCGTGGGTTCTCAAAGGTTCCGTAACGCGCGCCGGAATCTGGTCATTCGACCGGCTCGGGCATTCGCTCGACCAGGCGTTGCAGCGCATCGACTTGGCTTGGCTTGGCTTGCCAGTTGGCGCTCCTGCGTTTGCAGGCGGTTCGCAGCGGTCAGATCCCCGTCCTGGCGCTGCAGCACTTCCATCCGGCGCAGTATCAGTCGCCGCTCCTGCAGCGCCCGAATCGCGCCCCACAGTGCCGCTTCGGTCCCCTCGGCTTGCGCATGCTGCAGCGTCCGTATCGTGAACGTGTGCCCCGTATGGCAAAGGTACCTGCATGACCGCGTTCAGGTGGGAGACTTGCTCGAATGTGTTGGCCCGAGTGTCATCGAAAAGATAGCCGTTTCCTGATGGGTTTTTGGGCAGCAGATAGCTGGCGTAGCCGCCACTCACAGAAACGATTTGCCGATCATGCCGATCGCTACCAATGCTGAAATTGCAGCAAATCCCTTTTGCAGCTGCGGCCCGGCCAGTCGAGATGCAATGAGCCGACCACCCATCATTCCTGCGAGCGCACCGCCGCAAAACGGAATCGCGATGGCCCAGTTCAGGTGACCGGCGAGCGTACTGGACAGCACACCACTGGCCGACACCAGGGCAATGACCGCCAATGATGTCGCCACCACTGATTTCATCGACAAGTCCGTGTAGCGCTGCAAGGCTGGAACCAGTACAAAACCACCGCCGACGCCCAACAAACCCGACAAAAATCCGGTCACCGTTCCCGATAGCGCCACGGACCGTGCACAACGAGTCGTCCAGACAAACCGACCGCTTTCGGCGTCCCGAATGCACGGCGGCGCTTGGTGATTGCCAGGTTCCGATTCAATAGCTTCTGCCTGGGCCTTTTGAAACGTCCGATAGGCAACGAACAGCAAGACGCCGGCGAACAAAACGCCTAGCCAGCGGTTGTCCATTCTGTGGGCCAGCCAAGTGCCCAGCGGCGAAAACAATATGCCACTACCAGCCATCAATAAAGCAGCCTTGTAACGCACTGCGCCGGCTTTGAGACCGAGGCCAGCACCTAGCGCAGCAGCCATTCCCACAGCCAGCAGGCCAATCGGTGCCGCTTCTGCCACGCTCAGTCCGACGCCAAAAATAAGCAGAGGTACCGCCAGTATGCCGCCCCCTGCACCGGTCAAGGCCAGGATGATGCCAACCAACAGGCCTAGTCCAAGGATGATCACGATACCGTCCGCCCGGCTGAGTCTTCGCGCTGCCGGCCTTCGATGGGCGCAGCCAGCGGTAAGTAGGGCGTCAGATTCACTGTCATGCTGTTTTTTCGGCAGTGGACTGGGCGCGGCGCTCCAGGACTTCAAAAATGCCCATGCCGACCAGCATGGCCAATGTGAAGATCATCGGCTTGTTGCCCCCTGTAGCGAGTGACGCCAGCACCGGGCCGGGGCAGTAGCCCGCCAGGCCCCAGCCGACACCGAACGTCAACCCGCCCAGTACCAGGCGGCGGTCAATTTGGCGTGCTGTCGGCAGCTGCATCGGCCCACCGAGCAGCGCCTTCGACCGACTACGAGCCAAGCGAGATGCGATCAGACCCATGCCAATCGCGCCGCCCATCACAAACGCAAGGGACGGATCCCAGGCGCCTGCCAAATCCAAAAAACCGGTGACCTTGGACGGATCGGTCATGCCCGAAACAATCAGGCCGAGGCCAAAAATCAGGCCAGCAAACAAAGCCATCAACAGTTGCATGATGATTTCCTCAATTGATCAAATGGCGAACGACGAACACGACCGCGAATCCAGCCACCATGAAGGCTGCTGTGGCGACCATGGAGCGCGGTGACAACCGAGACAGGCCACTTACGCCGTGCCCACTGGTGCAGCCCGAGCCATAACGGGTACCCAGCCCCACCAGCAGACCGGCCACAACGAGCAGACCGGTGTCCGCATCGATTTGCACCGCAGGCAGCGGTGCGACCATTTGATACAGCAGCGGCGCAACCACCAAGCCGGCGATGAAAGCCACGCGCCAGCCAATGCCACCGGCGCTGGGGCGCAGCAGCCCACCCAGGATGCCACTGATGCCCGCGATCTTGCCGTTGAGCAACAGCAGCATCGCGGTGGCTGCGCCAATCAACACCCCACCGGCCAGCGATGTCCAGGGCGTGAAGTGGATCCAATCAATCATGGTTTTTCGCCGGTGGCTGGCGCGCAAAACCGCTGGTAAAGCACCTGCATCACGGCCAGTGCGTCCTCGCTGGCAATGCTGTAGAAAATTTGCTTGCCGTCTCGCCGGGTCGTCACCAACCCCTCTTGGCGCAGCACCGCCAGCTGCTGCGACAAGGTGGGCTGCAGCACCCCAACCAAGGTCTCCATCTCGCTAACGCAATGCTCACCCTGCGTGAGCTGGCACAGCAGCAGCAGCCGGTCCGGGTTAGCCAAGGCTTTGAGCAATCGACTGGCGTTGGCAGCAGCCGACTGCATCGCCTGCATGTCCAGTTTGTCAGGGGTGTCCATCATTCATCAGCTCCAGCAGTTAATCAGAAAAATTACAATATATTTGTTTATAGTATATTACAAGGTATGAAGTTTCAAAATGATTGAGGAGAGCTTTGATGATTTTTCGCCAGCTGTTTGAGCCTGTGTCGAGCACCTACACCTACTTGTTGGGCTGTGAGGAAACCGGTCAGGCCGTGTTGATTGACCCAGTGATCAATGCCATTGAGCGCGACCTGGCAGAGCTCTACCGACTGGGCCTGACGCTGGCCTACAGCGTGGACACGCACATCCACGCCGACCACATCACCGCGGCACTTGAGTTAAAAAACAAGGTGGGCAGCAAGATTGCTGCACCGGCCTTCGACCGTCTGCCCTGCGCAGATGTCGGTATTGAAGAAGGCGTGCCGCTCAAGCTGGGCAGCATCGAGTTGCAGCCCTTGCACACGCCGGGTCACACCGCAGGCCATTTTGCGTACCGGGTTGGGGAGCGGCTTTTTACCGGGGATGCGCTGCTGATCGACGGTTGCGGACGCACTGACTTCCAGAACGGTGATTCCGATGCACTGTACTCAAGCGTCACAGAAAAACTGTTTGCACTGCCCGAGGACACGCTGGTGTATCCCGCGCACGACTACAAAGGTCGGCGTGTTTCTTCTGTCGCACAAGAGAAAAAACGCAACCCCCGGCTTGGCGAGCAGCGTACCCGGGAAGAATTCAAGCAGATCATGGCCAGCTTGAACCTGCCCTATCCGACGTTCATCGACTACGCGGTTCCGGGCAATCAGCAGTGCGGCGTCTGCCCGGACCATCTGCCCAATGAGTTGCAGAAATACTGCCTTCAAATGACGCAAAGCATTCAGGGCTGACAGCCAATTACCCACGCGACTTATTCGACTCACTTTGCCACCAACACACCTTAAAGGACTCCTCATGAAACTGCCCCGGCTCTTGTCCAAATGGCTCCCTCTCGTTGCGTTCACTGTTGCCGTTGCTGCAACCCACGCGGAGGCAAAAGAAGCGATCAACGTTTATGGCCCCGGTGGACCCGCACCAGCCATGCAGGAAGCTGCCAAGGCCTTCGGCGAGGCCCACAACGTGACAGTGAACGTCACCGCCGGGCCGACGACTCAATGGCTTGAAAAAGCCAAACAAGATGCTGATATCGTGTTCAGCGGCGCTGAAAACATGATGAGCGATTTTGCCAAGGCGTTGCCAGGGGCCTTCGAGCTGCGAGATGCCGAGCCTCTTTACTTGCGTCCCGTTGCAATCTTGGTTCGCCCCGGCAATCCAAAGAATATCCGGGGCTTTCACGATTTACTGAAGCCTGGTGTGAAGGTGCTCACTGTCGCTGGCGCGGGCCAAACAGGGCTTTGGGAAGATGTTGCCGGGCGAACTGGCGACATCGGCATGGTTCGTGCCTTCCGAAAAAACATGGTCTTTCCAGAAGCGGCCAACAGCGGCGCCGCCAAGCAGCAGTGGATTGAACACAAAGACATCGACGCCTGGCTGATCTGGAATATCTGGCAGGTGGCCAATCCGAACCTGGCTGAAGTCGTACAAATGGATGAGCCGTTTCGGATTTACCGGGACGCGGGTGTCGTGTTGACGCGTAAGGGCAGTGCAACACCACTGGCCAAGGATTTCGCCGAGTTCCTGCGTTCTCCAGCGGGCGCCAAAATATTTGCGAAATGGGGCTGGGACGCTCCGTGACACAAACTCTCCCCATCGCATCGCAGACCTCACTTCTGAAGGAAGCCGTACGGTCCGGCACGATTGCCTCAATCGTGATGATGCCGTTTGGTTTTGGGTTCAAGACCTTGGGCCTGCGGGTCGGACATTACGGACCGAAACTGGGTGAGTTCCTCTTTGGATTGCAGCCCGCGCCCTGGATGCAGATGCTATTGCTCGTTCAGCATCTGTTGATTGGCTGGCTGTCAGCTATGCCGCTGCTGCTGTTCTGGCGGTGGACGTCTCCTCGCTCGCCTGCATTGGCCGACGGTTTGCTCTATGGGGCGTTTTATTACCTCACCGTCAATGCCCTGGTCTTGCCAGCGATTTTTGGCGACGCATTTCCCTGGCAACTTGGCTGGTCCTTCGTTTATCCAAGTCTTGTAGTGCATCTGATTTTCGGCCTGTCGCTTGCCGTGACGGTGCACGCATTTCATACCCACCCTGTTTTTATTGCCGTCAACCCCAAAGGATCATCATGAGCCAGTTCAAACCTGTAGAAGATAACGTCTTCATTGGCCCGCAGCCTTCACCCGACGACCTGGAAGACGCACGGCAGCTTGGGATCAAAACTGTGATCGACTTCCGATTGCCGTCCGAAACCGCTTCTCCGAATGAGACGCTGGTAAAGCGCTATGGTCTCGACTACATCAACATTCCTGTGAATAAAGCACTGCCTTCAGAGCGCCAGATTGACGACTTGGAGGTGGCAATGCAGACCAAGCAAGGCCCCTTTTTGCTTCACTGCGCCACTGGGGCGCGTGCGGCATTGCTGCTCGCATTGAGCACAGCGAGGAAAAATGGCTGGACGGTTGAGCAGACCTTTGCGCACGCACAAACGATGGGATTCGACCTGCGGACATCGCCTGCCTTCTCAAGTTTCGTTAATCAGGTCATCAGCTCCAATGCACGGCAGGCAGACAAGTTGATTGCGCCGGAGGGCACATGACCAAAGGAGCATCAGTGTCGAAAATCGTCGTGCTTGTTCTGGCCTTCATTGGCCTCGTCGCCATTTTTGGACTGGTCGGTATGGGCTTCAGGCATTTCAGCATGATGGATTGGATGGATATGCGGTGACATTTCCAAGCCCGCATCAGCCGTCAACTTCTGTTTATTCACACGCACTAAAAGGAAATAGCCATGTCTCCCACCTACTTCAAACCGGCCCGGCTTGTCGCACTTTTGGCGCTAAGCATTGTCTCGGCCGTCAGCTCGCTGGCGATGGCCGAGCCGCTCAACGTGCAGGCTGTCATGGTTCCCAAAGAACAAATCAGGCTGGACTTCAAGGACGGTTCGGGGCATTTCGTCCTGATGGTCCGCCGCGAAGGCACCGCAGCTGGCACCGGTCTTCTGGATGACGCGGCCATCTCAGAGTTTGGCCGCCACGATATCGTTCCTGGTGTCAGCGGAGACCCTAGTGGCTATTTGGTCGCCACCAAAGGCGAGGGCAACCTGGCTTATCTCAAATGGACGGTACGAGCGATCTTCCTGCCCGGAAAGGACGGCAAGCCCGAGATCAACGACAACGGTTTTTGGGAAGTTGTGGGCGGCACGGGAACCTTCAAAGGACTGAAAGGCGCCGGCACACTCCATATCAAATCGGTGTCTCCTACCGATCGACTCTTCAAGCTTGAGGGTGAGATGGTGCTGCCCCCGCAACCCACACGTCCGTGACCATCGCAATTGCGCGCAGCGTGGCTGCGCGCGCGAAAACGCTGAGGTTCGAGAGGCAAAAGTCGCCTGCCTAACCCTATTTTTTTAATCAACCACCCAAAATTTAACGGAGAACGCAGTGAACACAACGAACTCGATGAACACAAAGTATGGCTTCGGAAAATCAGTCGCCACCCCCTTTGCCGAAACGGTCGCCCGCGTCACCAAGGCGCTGAGCGACGAAGGCTTCGGCATTCTCACCGACATCGATGTCGCGGCCACGATGAAGGCCAAACTTAACCAGGACATGCCGCCCTACCGCATCCTGGGCGCGTGCAATCCCCCGCTTGCGCACCGCGCCATCCAGGCTGAACCCTCCATCGGATTGCTGCTGCCGTGCAATGTGGTGGTGCGCGAGGATGAGGCTGGCAATGTCCGCGTCGAATTCATGGACACGGACGCGGTGTTGAAG
Organism: Polaromonas sp. CG_9.5; assembly: GCF_035984465.1. Lineage (NCBI taxonomy): Bacteria > Pseudomonadati > Pseudomonadota > Betaproteobacteria > Burkholderiales > Comamonadaceae > Polaromonas > Polaromonas sp. CG_9.5. The sequence goes on along the minus strand of NZ_JAXCHR010000037.1, from coordinate 8,438 downwards.
CTGGTCGGGAAACCAGAAATTGATGCGTTGGCGACGGAGGTGCGCCAGCGTCTTGATCGGGTCATGGCGGCGGTTTAGCTTCAAAATGCCGTCGGGCTGGAAGCCGGTTTAGACAGTTTAAATAAGTAATTATGTTACCGCCGGTGTCGAATTGACATCTACGCTAACAAACATACACCCACCAACGTCCCATTGCCGGCACAGGCGGAACAAAGCTGCTCAACAGCTTCCGCCACACATTGGCTGTCACATGTGATACGAAAGCAGTGCTCTAAATTGCCGGGACATTTAGGACATTCGGCGGCAACACACCGGGCCTTTAGCTGGTATTCAAAAAATCCCTTTTCCCGACACCAAGCATGTAGCTGCATCGGCTCCATGGCGTTTGTTTCGAGCAGCGCCTGTAGACGCGGAGTTGCTCTCCAAGATTGCGCCGGCAGGTCATCGGGCAGCGGTGCCGTGGGAGCACTGGCTGCAACTTTTTGATTGGACTTGCTGGTCCACTTTCTCAACGTCCCCACGTTCATATTCAAATCGTTGGCTACGTCTTGGACGCTGCGCATGCCGCGACCCCTGACTTTGATCGGGGCCTGCTCACGGAATTCAATTGTGGGGGTGCGGCGGAAAACTTGGACTACTTGAAAGTAGTTCATGTATTCTTACGAAGACCGCATTCGCGCCGTCAGGCTCTACATAAAACTCGGCAAACGCACTGGAGCGACCATTCGGCAGCTGGGGTACCCAACAAAGAACGCGCTTAAGAGCTGGCATCGAGAATACGAACAGAGCCGCGATTTGCCGGCGGGCTATGTGCTTTTAAGGCCGAAGTATTCAGACGAACAGAAGAAAGTGGCCGCCCAGCACTACCTGGACCACGATCGCTGCCTGACTGGAACCCTGAAGGCACTAGGATACCCGTGCCGCGATACGCTCGCAGCCTGGGTCGATGAGCTGCATCCCGAAACGAGGAAACGCATTGTCGGCAAAGCGCGCAGCGTGCCGCGCCCTCAAGCGCTAAAGCAGGCAGCCGTCATCGAGCTGTGCACCCGGCAGACAAGTGCGCAAGCCATTGCACAAAAGCTGGCCGTGAGCAGGCCGACGCTGTACCAATGGAAAAATCAATTACTGGGTCCTGAGGCTCCCGCATCCATGAAACCCAACAACGATTCACCGCCTGATCCTGAGCGGGCAGAGCTGGAGCGGCAAGTCGAATCGCTTCGACGCGACGTCCGGCAACTGCAGCTTGAACACGATATCTTGAAGAAGGCCAATGAACTGTTAAAAAAAGGCCTGGGCGTCGACCTGCCGCTCCTGAGCAACCAGGAGAAGACCCGGCTGGTTGACGCCCTGAGAGACACCTACGCGCTGCCAGAGCTCTTCGCCGAACTTGATCTAGCCCGCAGCTCCTACTTTTATCATCGGGCACGGCTACGGCTCGCCGACAAGTATGCAGATGCGCGTCTTGCCATCACACAAGTGTTCGAACGGAATCACCGCTGCTACGGTTATCGACGGCTACGGGCGGCATTGGGCAGGCAGAAGTTTTGCCTCTCGGAGAAAGTCGTACAGCGTTTGATGAGACAGGAATGCCTGTCTGTGGCCGTGAAGAAGCGGCGCCGATACGGCTCGTACCTGGGAGAAATCAGCCCGGCCCCGGACAATCTCATCAACCGCGACTTCCAGGCTGCAGCCCCGAATGAGAAGTGGCTCACTGACATCACGGAATTCCATATCCCGGCTGGCAAGGTATACCTGTCGCCCATCATCGACTGCTTCGATGGCTTGGTTGTCAGCTGGACAGTTGGCACACGGCCTGATGCCGAGCTCGTGAACACGATGTTGGACGCTGCTATAGAGACGCTGGCCAACAGCAATGACCGGCCCGTCGTCCACTCTGATCGCGGTGCGCACTATCGCTGGCCTGGCTGGCTCACCCGGATGGACGATGCAAAGCTCATTCGCTCGATGTCGCGCAAGGGGTGCTCGCCAGATAATGCGGCCTGCGAGGGCTTCTTCGGGCGGCTGAAAACGGAATTGTTTTACCCTCGAAACTGGCAGGCCACAACCATTGAACAATTCATTCAGGTCGTTGACTCTTACATCCGCTGGTATAACGAAAAGCGGATCAAAATATCCCTCGGCTCACTTAGTCCCCTCGAATACCGGGATAGCCTTGGAATTCCGGCATAAACCAGTCCAAGATTTCCGCCGCACCCCCGCGAGGTCAATTTTGCGTCAGCGCCAACAACAGAGTCCAGCACTTACCCCATGCGATCCAGACGCCGCTCTTGATAGCGCAGCGCGAGGATACAACCCGCGAGAATGCTGGCTACTGCAAGCAGACTTCCAAGCGAAAGAGTAGACACGCCTGACAAGCCTTGACCAACGGTACAGCCAAGCGCGGTAACACCGCCTACACCCATCAACGCAGCACCAGCGAGGTGATTGGCGGTATCTTCGGTGTTCGCAAAGCCCTCCCAGCGAAAGCGGCCGGTGGCAAGGGATACGACCGTTGAGCCTCCAATCACACCTGCCACACTGACGATGCCGATGGTCAGGACCTTGGTTTTGTCGCTGAAGAACAGTAGCCAGTCGAGTGCATAGCCAACAGGCGCCGCCATGCTGAGAGCTTCCATCCGGCGCGAGTTTGTGCCAATGAAATTTTCCTGAAGTGTGGAAGGGTCTTCCGCAACATACCCGAGCCACCCCGATACCCACCACAGCGCGACGATGGTGGCGCCAATTCCTGCACCCCCGAGCCACACCTGTAATGTACGACCCGCGGGTTTTCGTAATACCCACGCCGTCAGCACCACGCCCACAGCCAAACCAAGCAAGGGGGCAAGTACCCGCGTCGACAAGCCCGTTGTTGCAGCGATCAGGGTCGGTAGGTCTTGCCCTGAAGGCAGTTCGAACGCCCACCGATCAACTGTGCCGACCCGCAACACTGCCGTGATGCCCTTGAGCGTCGCGAAGGCCGTTACGCCCAAAACGAGCAAGACGACTAGAGACTTGAGGTTGCCACCTCCTAGCCGAACCAGGCTTTTACTGCCACAGCCGGACGCTAGTACCATTCCGAAACCAAACAGCAGACCACCCGCAATCATGGATGCCCATAGCAGTTTGGGCCCCGCGTACAGACTGTTGGCGGCCTGGACCCAGCCCAGTCCAACCATGACATTGAAACCAACCACTGCGACTGCCACGGCCAACACCCACATGCGCATGCGGGTCCAGTCGCCCATGGTTACTATATCGGCGATCGCGCCCATAGTGCAGAAATGCGTGCCTTGCGCAATGGCGCCGAATACTACTGACAACGTAAATGCGGAGCATAGAACGAGAGTAGTCAGGTCAGACATGTCGGATACTTGCATAACGCTATTGTCGCGTAGCCAGCATCTTCACCTAAAGCAATCTGGATATCCGAGGTGTACAGGAAGCGCAGGGTCTCAGCTCGTGATGAAAACCAATGCGCTTCTGTGTACGGCCAAGATACTGTCAACTGAAACCGCATAGTCCGCACACACCACGCCGCGTCGTTCGCCGAGGTTAGGCCGGCGTTTGAGGCACTGGCGCATCATGAGCAACCAAATGCGTCACGCCCTTTTTTAATGGTGAAATAGCGAAAACCCGCAGCCATTGGTTACAAAAACCTCAACTGCAGGTGAACCACCTATGACATTCGAGTGAAAGGCCAACCGGCCACATTCAGAGCACGGAACGAGCCCCTCCAAACCTCCAGGCCGATGGTGTGCAGGGCTAGCAAGCTCAGACCCGGACCGGCCATCACTGCCGGCCTGATAGTCTCATTGTTTGAGATCCTCATTTTGATGTTCAGCATCACGCTGTTAAAGTGTCAATAAATGCCTCCGTTTGATCATAAAGAGGGCTCGGGGGAGGACAAACAATGCCATGAACATTTTCTGATCCTGAATTTCGACGCTAACAAATTGGTACATCAGAATGAGCGTACATTAATTATTTTCAAACCATTAAAAGGCAGCCCTATAGGCTAAAAAATCAATGGGAAAGCTTGCTTCAGCTCCGACTCCGACTCCGACTCCGACATCGTCAACGGAGTCTGATCAGGTTTTTGAGGCCGCGGCAGAAATCTTTCGCGTGATGTCAGCACCGATGCGGCTAAAGATCATTAGCAGTTTGTGCAATGGCGAGAAGAATGTTAGTCAGCTGCTTAACGAGATTGTCACGACTCAACCCAACATGTCGCAACACCTCAACACGCTGTACCAAAATGGCGTTATTGCCAAGCGACGCGATGGCGTGCAGATTTTTTACCGCATCATTAATGATCGGGTGGTGACTCTTTGCCGGGCAATGTGTACTCAGATCGCCATCGAACAAGAGTACGAAACCACCCGATAAATCTAGTGTTATGGCTTGACATAGCTAAAGCCTTCCCTAGCTTGTAGCTTCGCGACTTCCGATACGCCAGACGGCACAATCTTTGCCTCCATAAGAAGCTCGCTAGGCGAAATATCTCTCGTAGTTAGGGTATTGTTGCAGACTCTGAATTCGACTCCGCGACCAACCAGTGTGCTGACAGCAGAACTGAACTCACGTCCTTTGCTGTCCTTGGCATCCTGAAGCATGAAGTCGATACCCTGGCCATTGGATACGACCACAATTTTCGCTTTTGGGTCGGCGTCTAGATGATTTTTGACGTTGTTCAATGCCGCAGACGCAGTTTCGATTCCAGTGGTGACGTGATAAACGGCCTTGATATCTTGCGCGCCTACAAGGCTCACCCAAGTCGCCAAAAAGAACATTAAAAGTGACTTATACATATGTTGGTCCGGTAAAAGTTTGTGCAGGCTTTTTCTCAGCTTTAAGAACGTTCTCACGTCCGCGTATTAGCCCAAATATTTCGGGCTAAATTCACGGCGCATAGGCCTAGAATTTCATTTGGTGCTGCTGATAGGCCGCCCGAGCTTGCGCCCGTTTTATATGTTTTTGTACTGCACCCTAAGCATTCATTGCAGGCTGTGCGATCACGCCCATTTTTTCATTCGCATCATTAACTTCATTCCCAAAAAAATATATTAGTCAATAATAATGTACCGTAGATGCTGGCAAATGTTGCGAGGGTAAATACGGGGACTTCATGGACTCACGGAGAGGGTTTTGGATCCGCGCATCTCGCCAGGCAGGGGTCTGCGACTGCCTGTTTGAGTACAGCAACAGGAAGGCGGCGGGGACAAATACACCACGTGCGGCTTCCATGCCCAGGCAGCAGTTGCACAGGCCGGTCGTAAGTATTGGTAGCCGGGCCAGCGTAGAGGTCGACGCCGCCAACCGCCCTTTTTTTCACTAATACGTTGGAATGATCTGGAAAACCGATGCTCTTTTTAGTTCCATAATGACTTATATTTCAGGGAATTCAGGGCGCTTCGTTGTCGAAGTGTGAGTAAGGTTCCCTGCCAACTCAGAAGGCTCGCTGATGGCAACGCTGCGGTGTATTTTTTGTTCAAGAACCGTTATCTTGTGGTTTCGCGCATGGTTCGTCTTTGCTAGTTGCTGCGGTTGGGTGTGTTCTGCTTCCGGAGCTTCGCCAGAGATGACGGCGGAGAAGATATCTTCAAACGTCTGGTATGTGCAGGGGTTGTCTGCGCTGGGTTCCCCTGCCAATCAAAACTTTATCTCAAACGCCGCGTTTGTGGTGACGCCGGTCGGCGTGGTGGTGATTGATGCATTGGGTTCACCCGTTTTGGCGGAGCGCTTGCTGGCGGAGATTGGTAAGGTGACCAAGCAGCCCGTTACACACGTCATCGTGACACACTATCATGCAGATCACATTTATGGCCTGCAAACCTTCAAGGCGGCCGGTGCACGTATCCTGGCTCAACGTGCTGCAAAAGAGTATATGAGTTCAGTAACGGCGGTAAAAAGGCTTCAAGATTCCCGCCAGACACTTGCGCCTTGGGTCGACGAAAAAACCGTGCTGGTACCGGCTGACCAGTGGATTGACGGCCCAATTACTCTTACCGTCGGTGGCGTGAAGATCGAAATACAACCGGTAGGACCGGCCCACACAGCAGAGGATCTGGTGGTTTATCTGCCCCAAGAAAAAGTGCTGTTCGCCGGTGATCTGGTCTTCCGTCGCCGTATTCCTTTTGTCGGGCAAGCCGACAGCGGCCACTGGATTGCGGCGCTCGATGCATTGCTGGGCTTTGGAGCCGCAGTAGTTGTGCCAGGCCATGGCCCCCTTTCAACGGACGCGAGTACCGACATGCAATCAACGCGCGACTATCTTGTCTATCTTCGCTCTGTCATGGGGCCGGCTGCGCGCAATATGGAACCCTTTGAAGACGCGTATCTGGCCGCCGACTGGAGCCGCTTTGAGTCGCTGCCGCTCTTCGGCGTGGCCAATCGCATGAATGCTTACAACACTTATCTTTTGATGGAGAGCGAAGCACGATGAGCTACCCCACTTCAGAATATGGCCGTGGCCGACGCCAGTGGCTGGTCGCCGCAGGAGCATCGCTGGTATTGCCGCGCCTTTTTGCCGCGGGCGTTCCAACATTGTCGCCTTCGGCTTCCCTGACCGATGAGCTTCGCAATGCTTTGCGCAAAGGTAATCCACTGGTTGTTATGGTCAGTCTGGAGGGTTGTATTTTTTGCAAGGGAGTAAGAGAAAGCCATCTAGTCCCCATGCGCGAGCAGAGCGGTTTGGACGTTGTGCAGGTAGACATGCGCACCAAGCAAGTGAGCCACGATTTCAGGGGGGCTTCAGCCACGCACGAGCAGCTGATTCAGTCTTGGGGTGTTCGGGTCGCTCCCACGGTGCTGTTTTTTGGACCGGGTGGCGTCGAAGTCGCGGAGCGCCTGACGGGCGGTTACATCCCTGATTTTTACGGTGCCTATCTGGACGAGCGTCTGGCTAAGGCGCGAATACGGATCAAGGCATAAAAAAATTGACTTCAAAACATTGCTGCTTACCCTTGATTTGTAAGGACTGCAGCTTGATCCGATTGAAAATACCTAAGGGATGAAGAGCCTCTAAAGTCTGTGAAATCCAGCAAGTTCAGGCTGGAACATAAGGCGTGTAAAGAAGCGGCATTTTGGCTTGCTCAGACGTGTGGGCGCTCTTGCGGTGGTTGCATTCGCGGCACGCGGTGACAACGTTCATCCAGGTGTCGATGCCCTTTTGCGCCAACGGAATGATGTGCTCGCAGGTCAGGTCTTTTTCATGAAAATGCTCGTAGCAATAGGCGCACACATCGTGGTCGCAGGCGCACAATTTACTTTTGGTCGATGCTCCCTGCATTTGCTCAGGCCACTTGTGGGGTCACCCTCCCGGCAGACACGGCCACGATTTCGCCTTCAACAAACGGCTGCCAGTCTGCGGTGCTGAGCGGAACGCTGGCAATCAGCGTTACCGCCTCAAAGCCTGGCGCAACCGTCACGTCCCGGGCATAGAGAGACTGGTCCGCCCTACTGTATGGTTGCGACAACCGGAACAAACCTGGCGGCTCGATACGGCCGGTCGCTCGGCGTATGCGTCTATGGCCTTGGGCAAACCAAATCTCCGCATCCGCATAAAGAAAGTTGGCCGGCCCCAATTGGCGCAGGTCGGCGGCGAATTCGGCGACCACTTCCAATCGCCTCTGGTAGTGCAACATTCGTTCTGTAATTTCCCCGACCATTGAAACTGAACCTGTTTGGAAGTTTCTGGTTTTGGGATTTTCCAATCAGGCCCCTGCCAGGCCGCCGGAGGCCCCCCCCCGATGGCATAGACTGGCAAGCCTCGACCGACATAGAAAGAACGTATTTCCATGGCCCAACGAACCCAACTCGATGCTAGCTGGGTATTCCGGGCGAACGTGAACAGCCATTCCAGTGAACGTGAACGCTGGAATGAGTAGCTCGCGGGGACCGATTCCGGGCGCGTGAACGCTGATTCCGCTGGCGTGAACAGCGATTCCAGTCATCGTGAACGCGGCTCTGGCCTGGGTTGAAAGTGAAGTTGCGCAAGTCAAGACCACCCTGGCGGGTAGGTAGCCTCACTGCATTTAATTGCAGGAAGCCAGATGCCCGCCCGAAAGATCACCATGCGCAAGATCAAGGAAATACTCCGTTTGACCCTGGACGCCAAGCTGCCCTACGAGCAGATTGCCGCGTCGCTTCAGCTCTCCAAAGGCGTCATCTCCAAATACGTCAAGCTCGCCAGCACTGCCGGGCTTGATTGGCCAGCCATCGCGGCCATGGACGAAGGAGCGCTGGAGCGCCAACTGCTGGGCCCGGCAAGAAGCCCGGTCGTCTACGCCCCGCCCGACTACGGCCAGGTCCACGTGGAGCTGCGAGGCAAAGGCGTCACGTTGAGTAACCGTCCGACGAACACCATTCTTGCGCCGGGTTGATGAGCCGGGCAGTATCCGGGGAGTTGCCCACCACGATGGTGTGCACTTAACCCGGAC
>NZ_JAXCHR010000036.1:0-18531 GCF_035984465.1 Polaromonas sp. CG_9.5 | reverse complement strand
GATGCAGTTTGAGGAAAACTGGCTTGCGGCTCAGGCCCATCAAGCCCGTTCATGATCTCGGTTATGGGATACGGAATCCAGGGGCAAGGTCAAAGCATCTTCCAAATAAGCTTCGCAAAATAGCGTGGTCAAAGAACTAAATATTTTGCATGATTTGGGATGAGGTAGTAATCCGACCTGAGATCAAAGCGCAGTTTGCTATATTTTCAATAGCTGCTTGCGCTCGTAGTCATTGCGCAAGAACCTGTTTTCATCCCTAAACCAGTCCCTCAGAACTTCGGCATGCCTTTCATGCCACCCATGCGCTTCATCATCTTCATCATGCCGCTGCCCTTCATCTTTTTCATCATGCCCTGCATCTGGTCAAACTCATTGAGCAGGCGGTTGACTTCCTGAACGTGCACGCCTGAACCGTTGGCGATGCGGCGTTTGCGCGTGGCCTTGATGAGGTCGGGCTTGCGGCGCTCCAGCGGCGTCATGCTCAAAATAATGGCTTCCTTGCGCTTCATGTCTTTTTCGGCCTTGTCCATGTCCACCTGCCCGGCCTTGGCGGCCATTTGCGCCGGCAGCTTGTCCATCAAGCTGCTCAAGCCGCCCATGCTTTTCATCTGCTGGAGCTGGCTCAGGAAGTCGTTCAAATCAAAACCGTCGCCGGACTTGATCTTGGCGGCGAGCTTTTGCGCCTCGGCCATGTTGACGCCCGAGGCCATTTGCTCGACCAGCGCGACGATGTCGCCCATGCCCAGGATGCGGCCGGCGTGGCGCTCGGCGTCGAACACCTCCAGGCCGTCGATTTTTTCGCTGGTGCCCGAGAACTTGATGGGCGCGCCGGTGATCTGGCGCACCGACAGCGCCGCGCCGCCGCGCGAGTCGCCGTCGGTCTTGGTCAAAATAATGCCGGTCAGCGGCAGCGCTTCCTTAAAGGCTTTGGCGGTGTTGACCGCGTCCTGGCCCTGCATGGCATCAACCACAAACAGGGTTTCAATCGGCTTCAGGATGGCGTGCAGTTCCTTGATCTCGTTCATCAGGACTTCGTCAATCGCCAGGCGGCCGGCGGTGTCGACCAACAGCACGTCGAAGAAATGCCGCTTGGCATAGTCGAGCGCGGCTCTAGCAATGTCGGCCGGTTTCTGGTCCGGCGTGCTTGGGAACCATTCGGCGCCGGCCTGCTGCGTCACCACTTTCAACTGCTCGATGGCGGCGGGCCGGTACACGTCACCTGAAACGGTCAGCACTTTTTTCTTGCGCTTTTCAATCAGGTGCTTGGCCAGCTTGGCGGTGGTGGTGGTCTTACCCGCGCCCTGCAGGCCGGCCATCAAAATCACCGCTGGCGGCTGCGCAGCCAGGTTGATGTCGCTGACGCCTTCGCCCATGGTGGCGGCGAGTTCCTTGCTGACGATGCCGACCAGCGCCTGGCCGGGTGACAGCGAGCCCATCACCTCCTGGCCCATCGCTTTTTCCTTGACGCGGGCAATGAAGTCACGCACCACGGGCAGGGCCACGTCGGCCTCTAACAGCGCCATGCGCACTTCGCGCAGCATGTCCTGCACGTTGGATTCGGTGATGCGGGCCTGGCCGCGCATTTCCTTGACGAGGCGGGATAACTTGTCGGTAAGGGCTGTAGCCATGAAGTGGAGTCCTGAAAACGGGGGGGGCGAGGCGGGGGTGCCAAAGGCCAGGAAAGACATGGCCAGGCGCTAAACTGTAGGCATGATTTTAGCTTTTAGCGATGGATGGGGTCTTGGGGCGGCGGCAGGCGCGGCAACCGCCTATGTGGCTCTGGCATTGGCGACTTCACGCCTGAGCGAAGGCGCGTTGCGCGGCCTGCTGCTGGTCGCCTGGCTACTGCATGCGCTGACCCTGATTGAGGCGCTGCTGGGCACGCCGCCACGGTTTGGCTTTGCGCCGGCTATTTCGATGACGGTCTGGCTGGTGCTGACGGTGTATGCGGTCGAGCGCCGGCTGTTTCCGCAGCTGCATGCACACTGGGCGCTGGCCGGGCTGGGCAGCGTCGCCGTTATCTTGGCGCTGATTTTTCCGGGCACCAGTTACCACATCATTGCGTCACCCTGGCTGCCTTTGCATTGGGCGCTGGGCATTGCCTCTTACGGCCTGTTTGCGGCGGCCGTCGCGCATGGCTGGCTGATGGTGCGGGCCGAGCGTGCCATCCGGCAAGCCGAGCAAAGCGACACCGGCGTGCCGCTGCTCACGCTGGAACGGCTCACCTTCCGGTTTGTGGAAGCTGGCTTTGTGCTGCTGTCGGCGACTTTGCTGGTGGGCTGGTGGTTTGCCGAAACCTTGTATGGGCCCGGCCTGGCGTGGAAATGGGACCACAAGACGATTTTCTCGCTGCTGGCGTGGGTCACTTTTGCCAGTTTGTTGATCGGCCGCGCACGGCTGGGCTGGCGCGGCCTGAAAGCCATTCGTGTGCTGTACCTGGGCGCGGGCCTGCTGCTGCTGAGCTACGCCGGTTCGCGCTTTGTGCTTGAAGTCATCTTGAGGCGCGCATGAAGTACCTGCTGGTCATCGCTTTGATTCTGGGGGTTTTCTGGCTCTGGCGGCATAACCGGCAGGTCGAAAACAAGGCGCATCAGACGCCGCCTGCAGGCAAAAAGGGCGCACCCGCAAAAGCCCTTACGGAAATGGTGGCCTGCCCTGTCTGCCATGTTCATCTGCCAAAGTCCGAAGCCTTGCCTGGCGGGAAGGGCTTTTATTGCAGCGAGGCACACCGTCGGGAGGCCGAAAGCTAGATGAAGATTCCGCTTTTTTCCCGGCAGGAAGCAGCACACGAACGGTCTGCCCTGCAGGAAACAGAAAACGCATCAGGCTCTTTTGGCCGGCTCTGGAAAGTATTCATGAGCGGCCGCGTGGCCATTGCCGGTGTGCTGGTGATGCTGCAAGTGGCTCTGCAGGCCTTGGGCAACCCTGTCAATCAGTGGAATCTGGTGGTGTGTGGCGCCTATCTGTTGGCTACCCTGGCGGTGTTGCTCTGGGCCCAACCCCGGCCGCCCGGCAGCACTTTTGATGCGCAATGGATTTCCACCATCGGCGTCGACGTGGTGGCGTTTTCGCTGCTTAACTTTTTGCAATACAGCAGCATCAACTACAGCCTTCTTTTTGCGCTGCCGGTAATTTTGGCGTCGATTCTTGGCCCGATATTGCTGGCTTTTGGCACCGCAGCCAGCGTCACACTGCTGCTGCTGGCCGATGCCTGGTGGAGTTCGTTGCAGGGCGCGGGTGATTTCAATGCACGCTGGCTGCAGGCCGGCCTGAGCGGTTCAGGATTTTTTCTGGTGGCCTTGCTGGCCAACCAGCTGGCATTGCGGCTGGCGCGTGAAGAAAAACTCGTCAAGCAAAGCCAGTCTTCGGCCCGCATGCATATTTTGGTCAACGAGATGGTGATTGCCACCTTGTCCGACGGGGTGCTGGTCATGGACGCCAGCGGCATGGTGCTTTCAGCCAACCCGTCTGCCAGACGCTTGCTGGCGGCACAAAACGCTTCGGCCCCCTTCCAGCTGGCTGCGCAGGCCGTCTGGCGGCCCTTGTCGGAGCTGATGCAGCGCACCTTCGAGCTTCGCTCAGAGCAGCAAGCCACCCTCAGCCTGACGCATCCGGACCTCAGCACCCGGCGGCTGCATGTACGCGCGCGCCTGACCGGCTCGCAGGACAGCCTGCATGAAAGCCTGTGCGTGATGTTTCTGGAAGACCTGCGTGAAATGGAAGCCCGTGTGCGGATCGAAAAACTGGCGGCTATGGGGCGTATGTCAGCGGCCGTGGCGCACGAAATCAGGAACCCGCTGGCGGCCATTTCCCAAGCCAACGCGTTGCTCGAAGAAGACATGCACGAAGCGGGCACTCGACAGCTCACGGGCATCATTGGCCAGAACGCCCGGCGTCTGGCCCGCATCGTTGATGAAGTGCTGGACATTTCGCGTGCCCAGCAGCAACTCCCGGCAGCGCAGCCTACCGCCTTGCCGCTTGACGAAGCTGTCTGCCGCATTGCGACCGACTGGGCCTGGCAAAACAACGCCTCGGCACGGCTGCACATCGGCCTTGATGCCGCTGAGGCCACGATCTGCTTTGACGAAGAACACCTGCGCCGCCTGATGGTCAACCTGATGGACAATGCCCTGCGCTATGCCAGCACGTCAGCCCGCGCCATTGAAGTGACGACGCACCTGATGGCACCCGGCCAGGTCAGGCTGGGCATCTGGAGCGACGGCCTGCCGCTTGAAGAAACCGTGCAAAGGCACCTGTTCGAGCCTTTTTTCTCATCCGAGAGCCGCTCCAGCGGTTTGGGTCTTTATATCTGCCGAGAACTGTGCGAACGCTACGGTGCCGTGATCGGTTACCAGCGCGTGCTGAGCGCAGACACGCAAGGCAATGAATTTTTCATCCTGTTCAGGCCTGCCTCACCCCTCATGAGCCCCGGCGTTTCCAGTCCTGACGCCGCACTTGTCTGAATCCATGAACACGCCACAACCCCCTGCCCTGCCCCCCAACATCCTGATCATTGATGACGAGCCGGATTTGCGGACTTTGTACGAGCTGACGCTGCTGCGGCAAGGCTACCGGGTGGAAGCCGCCGGTGACCTGCTGCAGGCCCGTGAGCAACTCAAACTGCACCGCTTTGATGCCGTCATCACCGACATGCGCCTGCCCGACGGCCTCGGGCTTGAACTGCTGCGCGACCTGGTGACGCAGCAGCGCCCCGAACGCTGCGTGGTCATCACCGCCCACGGCTCTGCCGAAAATGCGGTCGAGGCGCTCAAGGCCGGCGCATTTGATTACCTGACCAAACCGGTCGACCTGAAGCAGTTCCGCAGTGTCGTGGCGTCGGCCATCCAGGAAACCAGAAACATGGACCTGGCGGTGGCCCGGAGCGAATCCCGCGCCGCAGTGTCGGGCACGGCAGCCGGCGCAGCAGCCCTCTGCAATCCAGCCCATGCAGCGGTCATCCTGCAAAAACTGGTTGGCGAGTCGCCGGTAATGAAGGCGGTAAAAACGCGTATTGTCAAAGTGGCCGGCAGCATGGCACCGGTGCTGATACGCGGGGAGTCGGGCACCGGCAAGGAACTGGTGGCGCGCGCCGTGCACGGCTGCAGCCACCGCGCGGCAAGCCCCTTTGTCGCAGTCAATTGCAGCGCGATTCCTGAAAACCTGCTCGAATCTGAGTTTTTTGGTGCACGCAAAGGCGCTTACACCGGCTCCACCCATGACCGGCCGGGTTATTTCCAGACCGCCAAAGGCGGAACGCTGTTTCTGGACGAGATTGGCGACTTGCCACTGGCCATGCAGTCCAAGCTGCTGCGTGCCATCCAGGAGCGCACTGTGCGACCCGTAGGCGCACAACAGGAAGACACAGTGGATGTGCGCATCGTCAGCGCCACCCACAAAGACCTGGCAGCAGGGGTCGAGTTGGGTACATTTCGCCAGGATTTGTACTACCGGCTCAATGTGATCGAGATTGCGGTGCCGCCCCTGCGTGACCGGCTTGAGGACTTGCCTGCTCTTTGCAACGCCTTGCTGTCAAGGATCTGCAAGGAATCGAGCCTGGAAGTCCCGGTGCTGAGCGACGCCATGATGGAGCAACTGCGTTCGCTGCCCCTCAACGGCAATGTCAGGGAGCTGGAAAACATCCTGCACCGCGCCGTCGCACTCGGTGAAGACAGCCTGTTGCACCTCGGCCTGCCTACCGATACGCCGCCCGACACCTCCGTGGCCGTGCCGGAAAATCTGCAAAATTTCCTGGACCAGCAGGAACGCAACATCCTGACCAAGGTATTGCAGGAAACCGGGTTTAACCGCACCGCCGCCGCCGCCAAGCTCGGCCTGAGCCTGCGCCAGATCCGCTACCGCATTGCCCGCCTCGGTATTGCCACGCCCGGCAATGATGAGTCGGCAGAAACGCTTGATGACCTTGCCTGAACACGCTGCATTGCCGGTTGATGGTGCCTTGTGGCAGGACGGCTGGTATCGCCATGCGCGCGTGCTGGCATCGCCCAACTGCAATCCACGCCCTGAAGGCGCGCTGATTGATCTGGTCGTCATCCATTCGATCAGCCTGCCGCCCGGTGAATTTGGCAACGGCAACGTGCAAAGGCTGTTCACCAACCAGCTCGACTGGGACGCGCACCCCTACTTTCAGGGTCTGTGCGGCCTGAAGGTGTCGTCACACTTTTTCATCAGTCGCAACGGCGCGCTGTGGCAATTTGTGGCCTGCGGTGACCGTGCCTGGCACGCCGGTGAATCGGTCTACCGTGGACGCAGTCAATGCAATGACGACTCCATCGGCATTGAACTTGAAGGGCTGGAAGGCAACACCTTTGAATCGCCCCAGTACGAAACTCTGTGCAGTTTGTGCGCAGCACTGGTCCAGCGCTACCCTATCAGCCATATTGCCGGACACGAACATATTGCGCCAGGCCGAAAAAATGATCCCGGCCAGGGCTTTGACTGGGTTTTGTTACAAAATTCATTGGCCTTGCCCGACCGGTATTTCCCCATCGCAGACTGCAAAAAACAGGGAATTTAGCCGTTTTATCCAGCGGTCTTTTCAACTGAATCAGCGCTTCAGCCGTTCGCAAACCCAGTGTCTGCGGGGCTTTGCAGGCAAAATCCTTCGGCAAGCCGCGCCAGTGCTTCGCCGGCCTGTCAAAAGCCTTGTTCCGTCAAGGCGCGGCGCTTGTTGGCAGATGAATGTCGGTACGCCGTGGCGCGGGGGCGTAATAAGAATGCGCTTACCCATAACCCGCCCGCAAGTCGGCGATACACTACCTGTAGTGGCTTGAACCACTTGAAACACTAGATATAGTGTCTCCGCATCAGCCAGCCTGGTGTAATTGCAGAATCCGCAATAAAGAATAAATGCACGCGCCCGGAGCCAAGCCTTCACCAGAAGCAAATTGGCGCTGGCCCCCAGACCCGCTGTCACGCACAGCAAAACTCAAGAGGAAAACATGCAAACAGCACTTTATGCCGTGCCCCTTCCGTCCGGCGTTCCGGCCCACAACGCTGCAGAGGGCAACGTCCCGACTGCCGCTGACGCACTCGCCCATTACCAGATCATTCGCCGCAACGGCTCGGTCGTGGCGTTCGAGCCGCACAAGATCGCCGTTGCCATGATGAAGGCTTTTCTGGCCGTTCACGGCACGCAAGGTGCCGCATCGGCCAGCGTACGCGAAACCGTCGACACCCTGACCCAGGCCGTCGTCCGCGCGTTGATGCGCTCACGCCCCAGCGGCGGCACGTTTCACATTGAAGACGTGCAAGACCAGGTCGAACTCGGCCTGATGCGCGGCGGTCACCATGAAATTGCCCGCGCCTATGTCCTTTACCGCGAAAAGCACAACCAGGAACGCGCCAAACAGCTGCAAGCACAAGCGCCCGCAGCACCGCTGCTGCATGTCACCGATGGGGGGAAAAGAGTCGCGCTGGACATCCGCAACCTGCAAGCCTTGATCGAAGCTTCATGCGCCAACCTGGGCGCCGATATCAAGCCCGATCCGATTGTTTCGGAGACCATGCGCAACCTGTACGACGGCGTGCCCATCGAAGAGGTTTACAAGGCGTCCATCCTGGCGGCCCGCACGCTGATCGAAAAAGACCCCGACTACACCTACGCCACCGCGCGCCTGCTGCTGCACACCATCCGCAAGGAAGTCCTGGGCGAGGAAATCAGCCACGAAGCCATGGCCAGCCGTTATGTCACGTATTTCCCGGAATTTATCGCCAAGGGCGTGAAGAACGAGTTGCTCGACGAAAAACTGCAGCAGTTCGATCTGGCCCGCCTGGGCGCGGCGCTCAAGCCCGAGCGCGACTTGAAGTTTGACTACCTCGGCCTGCAGACGCTGTTTGACCGCTATTTTCTGCACGTGCGCAAGCAGCGTATCGAGCTGCCGCAGGCGTTTTTCATGCGCGTGGCCATGGGCCTGTCGCTCAATGAGCAAAACCGTGAAGAGCGCGCCATTGAGTTCTACGAAATCCTGTCGTCGTTCGACTTCATGTCAAGCACACCGACACTGTTCAACGCCGGCACGCTGCGCTCGCAGCTGTCGTCGTGTTACCTGACCACGGTGGCCGACGACCTGGGCGGCATCTACGACGCCATCAAGGAAAACGCACTGCTGTCCAAATTTGCCGGTGGCTTGGGCAATGACTGGACGCCAGTGCGCGCCATGGGCGCCCACATCAAGGGCACCAACGGCGAATCGCAAGGCGTCGTGCCTTTCCTGAAAGTCGTCAACGACACCGCCGTGGCGGTCAACCAGGGCGGCAAGCGCAAGGGCGCGGTCTGTGCTTACCTGGAAACCTGGCACCTCGACATCGAAGAATTCCTGGAGTTGCGCAAGAACACCGGCGACGACCGCCGCCGCACGCACGACATGAACACGTCGAACTGGATTCCCGATCTGTTCATGCGCCGCGTCATGGAAAAAGGCAGCTGGACGCTGTTCTCGCCGTCGGACACGCCTGATTTGCATGACCTGTATGGCCAAGACTTTGAAAAGGCCTACGTGGCCTATGAGGCGCGCGCCGAGCGCGGCGAATTGAAGCCGTCACGCAAGTTGGTAGCTACCGATCTGTGGCGCAAGATGCTGTCGATGCTGTTCGAGACCGGCCACCCGTGGATCACCTTCAAGGACGCCTGCAACATCCGCTCGCCGCAGCAGCATGCTGGTGTGGTGCATTCGTCCAACCTGTGCACCGAAATCACGCTCAACACCAGCGCGACTGAAACCGCCGTCTGCAACCTGGGCTCGATCAATCTGGTTCAACACCTGAA
The DNA here is from genome assembly GCF_035984465.1 of Polaromonas sp. CG_9.5. Taxonomy (NCBI): domain Bacteria; kingdom Pseudomonadati; phylum Pseudomonadota; class Betaproteobacteria; order Burkholderiales; family Comamonadaceae; genus Polaromonas; species Polaromonas sp. CG_9.5. The sequence continues at coordinate 9,746 of NZ_JAXCHR010000036.1, read as the reverse complement.
AAACGGCGCGCTCGACCACGACAAGCTGAAGAAAACCATCACCACGGCCATGCGCATGCTGGACAACGTGATTGACATCAACTACTACGCCGTTGAAAAGGCCCGCCATTCCAACCTGCAGCACCGCCCCGTCGGTCTGGGCCTGATGGGTTTCCAGGACTGCCTGTACGAGTTGCGCGTGCCTTACGCCTCGCAGGCCGCCGTTGCGTTTGCCGACACGTCGATGGAAGCCATCTGCTACCACGCCTACTGGGCATCGACCGAGCTGGCCAAAGAGCGCGGCCAGTACAGCAGCTACAAAGGCTCGCTGTGGGATCAGGGCATCTTGCCGCTGGACACGCTGGACATGCTGGCCAAAGAGCGCGGTGGCTATGTGGAAGTTGACCGCTCCAGCACACTGGATTGGGAAGTCTTGCGCCAGAAAATCGCCCAGGACGGCATGCGCAATTCCAACTGCGTGGCCATTGCACCGACTGCGACCATCTCCAACATCATTGGCGTCGATGCCTGCATCGAGCCGTGCTTTGGCAACCTCTCGGTCAAGTCCAACCTGTCGGGCGAATTCACCATCATCAACGGCTACCTGGTGCGCGACCTCAAGCGCCTGGGCCTGTGGGACGATGTGATGGTGGTTGACCTGAAGCACTTTGACGGCTCGCTGCGCCCCATCGACCGCGTGCCACAAGAGATCAAGTCGCTCTACGCAACCGCGTTTGAAATCGAAACCTCGTGGATCATTGAAGCCGGCGCACGTCGCCAGAAGTGGATTGACCAGGCACAGTCGCTCAACATCTACATGGCCGGCGCTTCGGGCAAAAAGCTTGATGAAACCTACAAGCTGGCCTGGCTGCGCGGCCTGAAAACCACGTACTACCTGCGCACCCAGAGTGCCACGCACGCCGAGAAATCGACCGTGCAAGCCGGCAAGATGAACGCCGTTTCGTCCGGCCCGCAAGCACCCGCAGGCATGAGCGCGCTGGAGCAAGCCGCAGCCGCCGCGCAGGCCCAGATGAACGCCATCCCCGCGACCGACATCAAGTTCTGCGCCATCGACGATCCGGGCTGCGAGGCCTGCCAGTAAGCAAAAAACCAGCGAATCGCGCCGTGCAACAACAGGGCCCGATTCGCTGTCGTTTCAGGCTGAATCCTGAGGCAAGCGAACAACAAAATTCAGGGCGATGGGAATGAACACTTTTCATTTTTCATCGCCGCTTTCATAATCATCAACTATTGGAATTTTCTATGTTGACCTGGGACGAAGAAGTCACACCCGCTCTGCACCCCGAACTCCCCAGCGACCTGTCCGCCAGCCGCTCAGCGGACTTCCCGCCTCTGCCTTTTGCGCCGTCGCCTGCCGTCCATGACGTCGCAGCGCCCGCTGCCGTCGCCAAGCGCGTCAAAGCCTCCGACAAACGCATCATCAACGGCCAGACCGACGTCAACCAGCTGGTGCCGTTCAAGTACAAATGGGCCTGGGAAAAATACCTGGCCAGCTGCGCCAACCACTGGATGCCGCAAGAAGTCAACATGACGCGTGACATCGCGCTGTGGAAAGACCCGAACGGCCTCACTGACGACGAGCGCCGCCTGGTCATGCGCAACCTGGGGTTTTTTGTGACGGCTGATTCACTCGCCGCCAACAATATCGTGTTGGGCACTTACCGCCACATCACCGCGCCCGAATGCCGCCAGTTCTTGCTGCGCCAGGCTTTTGAAGAAGCCATCCACACCCACGCCTACCAGTACATCACCGAGTCGCTGGGCCTGGACGAAGGCGAGATCTTCAACGCCTACAACGAAGTGCAATCCATCAAGGACAAAGACCAGTTCCTGATCCCGTTCATTGAAGCGATTTCCGATCCCACTTTCAAAACCGGCACCCCGGAAGCCGACCAGACGCTGCTCAAGTCGCTGATCGTGTTTGCCTGCTTGATGGAAGGCCTGTTCTTCTACGTCGGCTTCACGCAAATTTTGGCGCTCGGTCGGCAAAACAAGATGACTGGCGCAGCCGAGCAATACCAGTACATCCTGCGCGACGAGTCGATGCACTGCAATTTTGGCATTGACCTGATCAACCAGCTCAAACTGGAAAACCCGCACCTCTGGACGCCCGAGTTCAAGGCCGAGATCAATGCGCTGTTCATGCAGGCCGTCGAACTCGAATACCGCTACGCCGAAGACACCATGCCACGCGGCGTACTGGGCCTGAATGCGTCTATGTTCAAGGGCTATTTACGCTACATTGCCAATCGCCGCGCCACGCAAATCGGACTTGAAACTCTCTTCCCGAACGAAGAGAATCCATTTCCGTGGATGAGCGAAATGATTGACCTGAAAAAAGAGCGTAATTTCTTTGAAACCCGTGTGATTGAGTATCAGTCTGGCGGCGCCCTTTCCTGGGACTGACCCCGCAAGATTGACAAAAAGCACAAGGCCGACATCACAATGATTTTTAGATTCGCAACGCCCCCTGCCTGCACTTCCCAGTGTGCATGGAGCGTTGTTCCTGCATTCGCACTTAATCCCTGCGAAGTGCTTTTTGCAACCTGATCGAGGAGAACACCATGGCAACTGCGAAAAAACCAGCGGCAAAAAAAGCCGCTCCTGCGAAAGCAGCTGTGAAACCAGTCAGCGCAACGGCAGCGCCTGCTGAAAAAGCAGCGACCCCCAAGCCAACGGCCAAAGAAGCGGCGGCAAAAGCCCCGTCCAAGGCACCTGCTCAAAAAGCGCCCGCCAAAAAAGCAGCGACTGAAAAAGCAGCGGTCAAAGCACCCGCCGTGAAAAAAGTCGCGGCCAAAAAAGCGGCCGTAACGCCAGCAGTTGCTGAGAAGCCAGCCGCTGCAACACCTGCAGTCAAGGAAGTCGCCGCCAAAAAGGCCCCGGCCAAAAAATCGGCCACCGCACCCGCCAAAAAAGCTGTTGCTGAAAAGCCTGCCGCTTCCAAGCCAGTCGCCAAAGAAGCAGCCGCCCCCAAAACAGCTGCAAAAAAAGCCGAGACACAAACCGCTGACAGCGCCAAAGCCGTAAAAAAGCCCGCAGCCAAGAAAGCCGCCAAAGTCGAAAAAGCGGACAAAAAACCAGCTACCAAAGCGCCTGCAACGCCCTCCACCCCGACCGCTCAGACAACCCTCAGTCCCAAAGCTTCGTGGCCTTTCCCAAAAGGAACCAAGCCTTAATACGGCTTGCCCCTAAGCTCGCCAAAGCCCGATGTCGCAAGATATCGGGCTTTTTTCATTCGCGCTGTTCCAAAACAAAGCATCCGCGTTGCCAGCGGCGCACTTCAGATTGCTCTGAGAATGAAATTTACCCTCCGCTCTGAAGGTTGCGCACCGGGCAAATCTTGATTTTTAAGCCTTTTAGCCCTCTTGCGCACGGCGGACGGGCGCAAGCAGCTACTGATTTAATAGCAAAGTCACTTATCTAACGCGTGCCAGCACACTCGCCAGCGCCTTGCCGGTCGGCGTTCCCAGCGCTACCACCGCTTCCGGCGGTGCGGACGCGACGACCAGGCCGCCGGCATTGCCGCCGTCCGGCCCCAGGTCAATCACCCAGTCGGCTTCGGCGATGACGTCGAGGTCGTGCTCGATGACGATCACGCTGTGCCCGCCGTTCACCAGCCGGTGCAGTACATGGATCAGCTTTTCCACGTCGGCCATGTGCAGCCCGACGGTCGGCTCGTCGAGCACATACAGCGTGTGCGGCGCTTTCTGGCCGCGCCGGGTGATGTCGTCGCGCACCTTTGACAGTTCGGTCACCAGCTTGATGCGCTGCGCCTCGCCGCCCGACAGCGTGGGCGACGGCTGGCCGAGCGTGAGGTAGCCCAAGCCCACGTCTTTCAGCAATTGCAGCGGATGGCCGATGGCCGGCATGGAGGCGAAAAAATCCACCGCCTCATCGACTTCCATCTTCAGCACGTCGCCGATGCTTTTGCCGCGCCAGGTGACAGCCAGCGTCTCGGGGTTGAAGCGGGCACCGTGGCAGGTTTCGCACAGCACCTTCACGTCGGGCAGAAAGCTCATGCCGATGGTGCGAACGCCCGCGCCTTCGCAGGTCGGGCAGCGGCCTTCGCCGGTGTTGAACGAAAAGCGCCCGGCCGCGTAGCCACGGGCGCGCGCTTCGAGCGTGTCGGCGAATAGCTTGCGCACCGTGTCCCAGAAGCCGATGTAGGTTGCCGGGCAGGAGCGCGGGGTCTTGCCGATGGGCGTCTGATCGACCTCCAGCACGCGGTCCACGACGCGGTAGCCTTCGATGCGCTCGCAGCCGATCCAGGCCGGGTGTTTTCCGGCGTCGTCGGCTTCGCGGCCGGCCTTGGTCGAGCGCAGCGAAACGCCGGCGTGAACGTTGGTCAGCAGCACGTCGCGCGCCAGTGTGGATTTGCCCGAGCCCGAGACGCCGGTGACCGCGACCAGTCGGTACAGCGGGACGTCAACCGAGACGTTTTTCAGGTTGTGCAGGCTGGCGTTTTCGACTTTCAGCCAGGAGGTGTATTCGCTGGCAGCGGCAGGGGCGGCGTTGTGCAGGGCGCTGGCTGTGGCGGCGGCGGCTTTGAGGGCTGCAGCTTTCAGGGCGGCCTGCTTGGCTTTGCTGAGGGGTTTGGCCGGGGGCGGGGTGCCCTCACCCCTGCCCTCTCCCTGAGGGAGAGGGAGTAAGTCGGGCGCGCGCGCTGGATCACCGCTGCTGGCTTGCATTTCGCTCCCTTGCCCCTCCGGGGTGAGGGGCAGCTTCGTCACGCGCCGCGCATGCAGCGGGTGAATCAGCGGATTCGCCAGATAACGCCCGGTCAGCGATTCCGGGACGGCGGACAGCTGCGCCGCTGTGCCTTGCGCCACCAGTTGCCCGCCGCGCTTGCCCGCGCCGGGGCCGATGTCGATGATGTTGTCGGCGCGACGAATCGTGTCTTCGTCGTGCTCCACCACCACCAGCGTGTTGCCGCGCTCGCTGAGCTTGCTCAAAGCACCGAGCAAAATCTGGTTGTCGCGCGGATGCAGGCCGATGGTCGGCTCGTCCAGCACGTAGCAGACACCCTGCAAATTGGAGCCCAACTGCGCCGCCAGCCGGATGCGCTGGGCCTCGCCGCCCGACAGCGTGGGCGCGCCCCGGTCGAGCGTGAGGTAGCCCAGTCCAACATCTTCCAGGAATTCGAGCCGGCTTTTGATCTCGGGAATCAGGTCTCTAGCAATGCCGGCTTCGCGGCCGGTCAGCGCCAGCGTGTCCACCCAGGCGCGGATGTCGGTGACGCTCAGGCGGGCGATGGCGGTGATCGGCCAGCCTTGGCTTGCGCTGCCATCCAATACCCAGCTTTGATGCTCAAAACCGGTTTTAGCGCTTGTTGCACCTGCGCTGGCAGCTATCGTTTTTGAATAACCCGCGCCGAAAAGTACGGCACGCGCCGTGGCATTGAGCCGCGTGCCCGCACAGCCCGGGCAAACCGCATCCAGCACGTCGTCGACCTCGGGCTCGCCGAAGGTCTGTTCGCGGCCCTTGTTCTCGTCGGTGTTCAGCACCGAATCGTCGAAGGCCTGGCGCTGGTCTTTCGTCAGCTTGACGCCAGTGCCAACGCAGTCCGGGCACCAGCCGTGCTTGCTGTTGTAGCTGAACAGGCGCGGGTCGAGTTCGGGATAAGACGTGGAGCAGACCGGGCAGGCGCGGCGCGTCGAAAAAGCGTCGATGCGGCCAATTTTCTGCGTGCTGCTGCCTGACTGCATCGCATCCGCCAGCCCGTCAAGCGGCGCCAGCACATGCACCACGCCTTTGCCATGCTCCAGCGCGGTGGCCAGCGCAGCGCGTAGTTCGGCCTCGTTGTCAGGCGTGACGTGAATGTCGGCAATCGGCAACTCGACCGTGTGCTCCTTGAAGCGGTCGATGCGCGGAAACTTCGTGGTCGGCAAAAACTCGCCATCGACGCGCAAGTGGGTGTAGCCGCGTGGCCGCGCCCAGTCGGCCAGCTCGGTGTAGACGCCCTTGCGGTTCATCACCAGCGGGGCCAGCAGGCCGATGTGCTGACCACGATAGCTTTTCAGCAACTGCGCGGCAATGCTTTCCGGACTCTGCGGCATGACCGCCGCGCCGTCCTTCACGCAATGCTGGATGCCCAGCTTGACGTACAGCAGGCGCAAAAAGTGCCACACCTCGGTGGTCGTGCCGACGGTGGACTTGCGCCCGCCACGCGACAGCCGCTGCTCGATCGCCACGGTTGGCGGAATGCCATAGACCGCATCGACTTCGGGCCGGCCGGCCGGCTGCACGATGCTGCGCGCGTAGGCATTGAGCGATTCGAGATAGCGGCGCTGGCCTTCGTTGAACAAAATGTCGAAGGCCAATGTCGATTTGCCCGAGCCGCTGACGCCGGTCACCACGTTGAACTTGCCGCGTGGAATGTCGACCGACAGGCTTTTGAGGTTGTTTTCTTTGGCGTTGACGATCTGGATCAGGTTGGAGAACGCGGGCCGTGTCTTCCAGGCCCGGGGCCGCTGCTCCTCGACCTGGTGCGTCTGGTTCATGGTCAGTTCGTACTCGCGCAGCGCCAGCGCGGTGTGCGACGTGGGGTGCTGGCGAACGGTTTCCGGCGGCCCTTCGGCAACCAGCAGGCCGCCGCCCTCGCCGCCTTCGGGGCCGAGGTCGATCAGCCAGTCGGCCGAGCGGATCACGTCCAGGTTGTGCTCGATGACGATCAGCGAATGGCCAGCTTCCAGCAACCGGCGCAGCGCGCGCATGAGCTTGGCAATGTCGTCGAAATGCAGGCCGGTGGTCGGCTCGTCGAACAAAAACAGCGTGCCGCGATGTGGGCGCATCAGCGCCAGCCCCTGCCGGCTCAGGCTGGGTTTGGCCGCCGACTTGCTGGCACCGGCCAGGAAACCCGCGAGCTTGAGCCGCTGGGCTTCGCCGCCTGACAGCGTGGGCACCGGCTGGCCGAGCTTGACGTATTCCAGCCCCACATCAACGATGGGCTGCAGGGCGCGCATGACCTCGCGGTCCTGCGCGAACAACTGCACCGCCTCGCTGACCGTCAGGTCAAGCACATCGGCCACGTTCAGCAGCCGGGGCATCAGCTGGCCAATGGCTTTTCGCTCGATGGTGACTTCAAGGATTTCGGGCCGGTAGCGCTTGCCGTCGCAGTCGGGGCAGCGCAGGTACACGTCGCTCAGGAACTGCATCTCGACATGCTCGAAGCCCGAGCCACCACAGGTCGGGCAGCGACCGTCGCCGTTGTTGAAGCTGAATTTGGACGCGGTGTAGCTGCGCTGCCGGGACAGCGGCGACTGCGCAAACAGCTCGCGCACGGCGTCCCAGGCGCCGACATAGCTGGCCGGGTTGGAGCGCGCGGTCTTGCCAATCGGCGACTGGTCCACAAACACCACGTCCGTCAGGTGGTCGGCGCCCAGGAGGCTGTCATGCAGCCCCGGCGTTTCAGTCGCCTTGCCGAACTGGCGCAGCAGCGCGGGCGCGACGATGTCCTGCATCAGCGTCGATTTGCCGGAACCGCTGACGCCGGTCACGCAAACCAGGCGCTGCAACGGAAACGCGATGGTCAGGTTTTGCAGATTATGGTCGCGCGCGCCTTCCAGAATCAGGCGCGGCGTGCTGTCGGTCACGGCGCGTTTCAGCCCCATGCCGACCTGCTTGCGCCCACCCAGATAAGCGCCGGTCAGCGTGTCGGCATGCCGGACGTCTTCGGGCGGACCGTCGAACACGATCTGGCCGCCCCGCTCGCCCGGCCCCGGCCCCATGTCAATCATGCGGTCGGCGGCCAGCATGACGGCCGGGTCGTGTTCGACCACGACCAGCGTGTTGCCGGCGTCCACCAGCCGGCGCATGGCCTGCGTGATGCGGTTCATGTCGCGCGGGTGCAGGCCGATGGACGGCTCGTCAAGCACAAACAGCGTGTTGACCAGCGAAGTACCGAGTGCGGTCGTCAGGTTGATGCGCTGCACCTCGCCGCCCGACAGTGTGCGGCTCTGGCGGTCGAGCGTCAGGTAGCCAATGCCGACGTCGCAAAGGTATTTCAGCCGGGTCTGGATTTCCTCGAACAGCGACTTGAGCGCTTTTTGCTCGGCATCAATGCCCTCGGCGGTCAGCGACAGGCTGCCGGAGAATTTTTGCAGCCGGTCAATCGGCAGCCGCATCAGGTCATGGAGGCACAGCCCGGGCATGGCTTCAAGCTGCGCGCGTGTCCATTGCACGCCAACCGGCATGAAACGCTCGGCGGGCGGCAACACCGCATCGGCGGCTTCTTTCGTGCCCAGCCGCCATTGCAGCGATTCGAGCTTGAGGCGCGCGCCGCCGCAGGTCTCGCAGGTGGTGTAGCTGCGGTACTTGGACAGCAACACCCGGATGTGCATCTTGTAGGCCTTGCTTTCCAGGTAGGCAAAAAAGCGCTTGATGCCGAACCAGTGCTTTTCCCATTTGCCGCGCCAAGCCGGCGAGCCGTTGATGACCCAGGCCTGCTGCTCCGGCGTGAGCTTGTACCAGGGCGTGTCGCGCGGAATGCCTTCGGCCTCGGCGTGGCGCATCAAGTCGTCCTGCGCTTCCTTCCAAGCCGGCGTCTGCATGACCTTGATGGCACCGGCGCGCAGCGTGAGCTTGTCGTTCGGTATCACCAGCCCGTAATCAACCCCAATCACGCGGCCAAAGCCCTTGCAGGTTTCGCACGCGCCCATCGCTGAATTGAAGGAAAACAGCGATGGCGTGGGCTCGGTGTAACGCAGGTCGCTGTCCGGGCAATGCAAACCCGTCGAAAAACGCCACATCTCCTCGGCGACACCTTCCTCGCCGTTCTGGACATAGACATTCAGCCGGCCACCGCGTTTCAGCGCCGTTTCAATCGCCTCGATGGCGCGGATTTTTTCGGTGATGTGCAGGCGAAAGCGGTCGGCCACCACGTCGAGCAGCTTGTGCGGCCCGGCGGGCGTGGCCACTTCGCGTTCCGCATGGACACGGGTGAAGCCGCTGGCCGACAGCCACTGTTCGATTTCTTCGGCGCTGGTGTTGCCGGGCAGCTCGACCGGAAAGGTCATGATGACGCGCGGGTCGCTGCCCTCGGTGCGCGCCATCAGTTCGGCATAGATGGATTCGGGGGTATCGTGCCGCACCGCCTGCGCGGTCTGTCGGTCGAACAGCTGCGCGGCCCGGGCATAGAGCAGCTTCAGATGGTCGTTGAGTTCCGTCATCGTGCCGACGGTCGAGCGCGACGAGCGCACCGGATTGGTCTGGTCAATGGCAATCGCCGGCGGCACGCCTTCGACCTTGTCCACCGCCGGCTTGTCCATGCGGTCCAGGAACTGGCGGGCATAGGCCGAGAAGGTTTCCACATAGCGGCGCTGGCCTTCGGCAAACAGCGTGTCGAACACCAGACTGGACTTGCCCGAGCCGCTCGGGCCGGTCACCACCGTCAACTCATTGGTGCGAATGTCGAGGTCAATATTTTTGAGATTGTGCTGGCGTGCGCCGCGAATGCGGATGGTTCCCTGGGTCATGAGGTGGGGTCTTTCCTGAAGAGGTCGGACATTCTAGGCAGCGGCCCTGCGGATGCGGCTTGTGGGGTTAAAGGGGGTTTGAAGAACGCAGAGGGAATAATGTAGCTATTCACATACGGACTTACCTCAATAGCATTTAGATACATTCATGGGTACCCTATTGCCCCAACTTCCTCTCAAAGTGACCTTGCCCCCAGAAAACGTATCCCTTGCTGAGTGGTTCAATTCAGACAAGGAAAACGAAAATGACAAAGACATCAAGGGCCAAGTACA
>NZ_JAXCHR010000035.1:0-19497 GCF_035984465.1 Polaromonas sp. CG_9.5 | reverse complement strand
AACAAAGCCCGAGTGGGCGGTAAAAACGGTGGAATTTCCATAAATTGCGCTTGAAATTCCATCACTTGAAAACCAACGAGCCGCTACTCGATGTTGCGGTGAGTTATTCAGACCATCCCTAACGCCTTGTTTGTTGTGCACACCGAATTCTCTTCGGTGTGCAGTGTCTCACCAATCACTTCCCGCGTCTTTGCCGCCTGCGCCTGGAGCCAGTCGCAAAACGCCAGCACTTCCGGCCTTGCCGCGTTGCGTGGGCCGACAATCAGCCAGTAGGCCAGCGGCGAGTCCAGTCGCAACTGCGGAAATGGCTCGACCAACGCGCCCGAAGACAGGCTTTCGGCAATCAAGGGTGTACGCACCAGCGCCACACCCTGACCCGTCAACGCGGCTTGGGTGATCTGGTGGGCATAGTTGAAATAGAGCCAGCGCTTGGGCTCGAAACGGATCAGCTTTTGCGTATCAAACCAGCGTTGCCAGCTCAGCCATTCCATGTGCTGGGTGCGGTGCGCATCGCTGGCCTCAATCAGCGCAAAGCGTGCCAGGTCCTGTGCGTTTTGCAGGCGTGGGCCGCTCTGGAGCAGCCAGGGGCTGACCACCGGGGTGAGTTGCTCGCCAAACAGGCGCTGCGCTTGTTTGGGCACCTGGCTGGGAACGGCGTAGCGCAGCGCCAGGTCCACATCGGCAGTTTCCAGGTCCACGGACACGTCCGTCGCGTCGATGCGGATGTCGATGTCGGGGTTCTCACTCTGGAAGGCTTCCAGCCGGGGAATCAGCCACATCGAGGCAAACGAGGCCCAGGTGCTGATGGTCACACTTTTGCGGCCTGCGCTCTGGCGGATCATGCGCACTGCGCTGTCGATGCGCTCCAGTGACGGCACCAGCGCGCGCAGCAGCTGCGCGCCCGCGCTGGTGAGTTCGACCGCGCGTGTGTGGCGCAAAAACAGGCTCACGCCGACGTCGGTTTCCAGGCTCTGGATCTGCCGGCTCACAGCCGATTGGGTCAGCGCCAGTTCTTCGGATGCGGCCCGAAAATTAAGGTGACGGGCGACGGCTTCAAAAGCACGCAACTGCCCGGCGGCAATTGGCCGAGAGCGCAAATGGGTGGTTGCGGGCTGCATGGGCGGGTGGATTAGTGGCCGGCGATTGATGCGTTTTAAGAATGAATAGCGTACCGCGATTTCATTGGACCTGATGGACTGGCGGCGAGATCATTCTTGCCTCACATCCTGATTTCAGGACTGTCACCGGAGAACACCATGCCCTGTTTGCAAGCTTCCCTGATTTCACAGCCCTTCTTGCCGAAGCCCTTTCCCTTCAGCCTGGCGGGCGACGCCTGCGCGGCGCCGTCTGCCTTGACCGCGCACAACATGGCTTCGGCCTGTGAGGGTCTGCTTCCAGCCCGCCAGGCGTTCACCCTGCAGGCCCGGCAGGCTGGCGTCTTGCGTATCGTGCAAGGCCGGGTCTGGATCACTTTCAGTGACGCCGCCTCAAGCGTGAGTGCGATGGCAGGCGATCATTTTTGCAGCGCTGGCGAAGGCGTGCCGCTGGCCGCAGGGGCTGTGGTGGTGATGGAAACCTGCGACGCAACCGATGGCGCGTTGACCCGTTTCAGCTGGCATGCCACCTCTGCAGGCGGCACCGTGACCGGACTGGTGCTTGCCGGGTCGCGTCTGAAGGTGCTTCAGCCGCTGCAGGACTTGCGTCTGGCGCTGGGCCTGGCAGCAGAGGCGTCAATGCGGCTCGTGCAGGGCCTGGTGCACCGCAGCGTGGTCAAGCTGGCCGGGATACTGCAATAAACCGCACCGATGGCTGGGCATGGACTGGCCTCAGCCATTCACATCCAGCCCGCAAATCAGCGCCACAAACGCATCGACGGCGGGCTGCCCCTGCAGTTGACGCAGGCGCTCCAGCGCCTCGATGTCTTCTGCCGAGGTGTAACCCAGGCTGAAATTCCAGAACCGCCGCTTGTCCAGCGGCCCACGATGTACAACGGTAACTTGCGTGTGGCGCGGGTCTTTCTGGATGTGCGCCATCAACTCCGCCAGCTCCTGCGCGCCGCCTTCCAGTTGCTGGCAAAAATTCATGCCATCAAACACCAGCAGGCCGGTAATGTCCCGACGGCGGTTGGCCGTGCGCGACTTCGCAGCGATGTCCGCGACAGCGCGCAGAGGCTCGTCAGCGGCCAAAGTGCTGACATAGATGATTTCCTGGATATCGGTAGAGGTGTGCATAGGTGTAGGCGAAAATGTAGTGGTCAGTTGGCTGCCCGGCAATGTCAAAAGACACAGCGCAGCAAATTGGCGTCACTTTGGGTTTTTATGAACACTTCACTGTCGCAATCCATCCCGTGTCCGCCCGCTTGCAGCGCTTGCCGCTTGCGTCAAACCGGTGCCTTCACGCCGGTTTCTGCCGACGAGCTGGCCTTTATTGAGTCGTTTCGCAGCAGCACGCTGATGTTGCTGGCGGGCAACACCCTGATTCACGAACAAAACGCCAACGGCAAGCTGTTCACGCTGTATGCCGGCTGGGCTTTTCGCTACAAGACGCTGAGCGACGGGCGTCGCCAAATCCTCAATTTCCTGCTGCCGGGTGACCTGATCGGGCTGCAGCAGGAGTTCAGCGACGGCGCCATGCATGGCATTGAAGCCGTCACCGACATCAGCCTGTGCGTGTTTCCAAGCGAAGATCTGTGGGCGCTGTTCCGCCGCTATCCCAGCCTGGGTTACGACATCACCTGGCTGGCCGCGCGCGAAGAAGGCATGGTCGACGACAACTTGCTGACGGCGGGCCGGCGCACCGCCGTTGAACGCGTGGCCATGCTGCTGATGCATTTGTTTCGGCGGCTGGAGCGCTTGGGACTGGTGCAGGACGGCTCGGTGGCGTTTCCCATCAACCAGCAGCACATTGCCGACACGCTGGGGCTGTCGCTGGTGCATACCAACAAAACCATGCGGCGTTTGCAGCAACTGGGGCTGCATGAAATCCGCAACGGGCGGCTGTGGCTGCTGAATCCCAAGGCGCTGCAGCGACTGGCCGAGTATTACGACAAGCCGCTGCGCAGGGTTCCGCTTTTGTAGGCTCGCCGTTGGCTTGATACCTTGCGGCGCTATGACGCCCGCTGCATAAGGCGCAGCACAGGGATAATCCGGCTACGAAAAAACAGGCGCTTTCCGCGCCGCCGGGCATTGCGCCCTTGGTCTTTCATCTTCCCCAACTTCACAGGAAACTTCATGGCAACCCATCCCATCGACGTCGTCATCATGGCCGCCGGCAAAGGCACACGTATGAAAAGCAGCCTGCCCAAGGTGCTGCACCGCCTGGGTGGCCGTGCTCTTCTGGCGCATGTGATGGACTGCGCGGCGCAGTTGTCAGCGCGACAGGCGGTGGTGATTACCGGGCATGGTGCTACAGAAGTAGAAGCAGCTTGCGCAGGCAGAACGGGCGCTGCAGCCAATTTAAGCTTGAAATTTGCGCGTCAGGAGCCGCAGCTTGGCACCGGCCATGCGGTGCAGCAGGCGCTGCCTGAATTGCAGGACGACGGCATCACGCTGGTGCTGTCGGGCGACGTGCCGCTGACGCAAGCCGCTACGCTGCAGGCGCTGCTGGCGCAGTCGGACGGCCAGCGGCTGGCGCTGCTGACACTCAACATGGCCGACCCGACCGGCTACGGCCGCATCGTGCGCGCCGGCACGCAGGCATCCGCCCAAGTGCGTGCCATCGTCGAACACAAAGACGCCAGCGAAGCCGAGCGCGCCATTCATGAAATCTACAGCGGCATCATGGCCGTGCCGACGCGGCTGCTGCGGCGCTGGCTGGAGCGGCTGGACAACAAGAATGCGCAAAACGAGTATTACCTGACCGACATCGTGAAGTTCGCCGTGGCCGACGGCGTGGCCGTGGTGGCGCACCAGATCACGGACGCCGCGCAGGTCGCCGGCGTCAACAGCCCGGTGCAACTGGCCGAACTGGAGCGCGTGTACCAGCAGCGCCTGGCCGTCACCCTGATGGAGCTGGGCGTGCGCCTGGCCGATCCGGCGCGGCTGGATGTACGCGGCACCTTGACCTGCAGTTCGGATGTCGAGATTGATGTGAATTGCGTGTTTGACGGCCAGGTCAGCTTGGGGCAAGGCGTGCGCATTGGCGCGAATTGCGTGATTGCGAACGCCGAGATTGGGGCCGGCGCGGTGATTCATCCGTTTACCCACATCGACGGCGAAAAGCTCGGCGTTACGGTGGGCGAGGGCGCGCTGATTGGCCCATTTGCCCGCTTGCGGCCCGGCGCGGTATTGGGGGCCGAAGTGCATATCGGCAACTTTGTCGAGGTCAAGAATTCCACGCTGGCCCGGGGCGCGAAGGCCAACCACTTGGCGTATTTGGGCGACGCTACCGTTGGCGAGCGTGTGAACTATGGCGCTGGCAGCATTACCGCCAACTACGACGGCGCAAACAAGCACCGCACGGTGATTGAGGCCGATGTGCATATTGGCAGCAACTGCGTGCTGGTGGCGCCGGTGACGATTGGCGCGGGCAGCACGGTGGGCGGTGGCTCGACCATCACCAAGGACTTGCCGGCGGGCTCTTTGAGCGTGGCGCGCGGCAAGCAGGTGAACATTGCTGACTGGTCGCGGCCTTTGAAGAAAGCCAAGGATTGAGGGGGTTTTGGGCTGCTTGCGCAATGCTTTCGTGCGCTGGCTGCTATTTTATTCGTAGTGCTTTTTTCTTTGCTTAGGCTGGCTGGCCGGGGGTTGCCCGGCGGCAACTCACTTTTCTTTGCTTCGCCAAAGAAAAGTAAGCAAAAGAAAGGCGACCCGACTGGCTGGGGCCCTTCGGGCAACCTGTGCTGCCCAGGCAAAGCGGGGGTCGAGCTCGAACTCGCCTTCGGCTCAGACAATCGCTCGCCCTGATCCCGCTTTACCTGGGTATCACAGGCCCAGCCAGAACGGGGTGGGGAAGGGATTCGGGAGCGGATTCGGAGTCAAAAGTGCCGCTTGCGCAGAGTAGGTGGGCGCAATCAGCTATTTAATTCGTAGCATTTTTTATTAACTGGGCGCAATGTCTGATTGAATTTGGCTGCTTGGCTGCTTGGCTGCTTGGCTGCTTGGCTGCTTGGCTGCTTGGCTGTTCGGATGTTCGGCTGCTGGTGTTGGTGTTCGTGTTTGTATCCCATTCCCCAGCCCCTTCTGTCGGCGCTGAGGAGCGCAGGGCCAGACGGATCAGGGCTCGTGCTTGTTTGAGCCGAAGGCGAGTTTGCACGAGACCCCGGCTGGACTGAGCACCGCAGGGTGCCCCGTAGCGAAGCGAAGGGGTCGCAGACAGTAGGGGTCGCCTTTCTTTGCTTACTTTCTTTGGCGATAGCCAAAGAAAGTGAGTAGCCGCCGGGCTACCCCCGGCCAGCAAAGTCAAGCAGCGCCAGCCAGCGACCAAACAGCTAGCCAGCAAAAAAATGCTATATATTTAATAGCGCTATACGCCCGTCCTCATTGCACCAAAAGCACTTTAGGCTCAAACTTAGCGCGTTTGATGCTGAAAAATGCCTTCACATTGCGAACATTTGCATCGCTGGTAAACAGCCGCTGCGCCAGCGCCAGATAAGCCGGCATATCCGCCACATGCACCACCAGCATGAAGTCCGGCCCCGGCGACACGCGGTAACACTGCTGCACCGCGTCATCGAGCACCACGCGCGCCTCAAACGCTTCCAGCCACTCTGCCCCCTGCCGATCCAGCGAAATTTCAACCAGCGCCGTCAGGCCGTGGCCCAGCGCCGCCGCCAGCCTGTCGGGCTGCAGGATGGCAATTTCACGCTCGATCAACCCCGCATCGCGCAGCCGCTTGACCCGGCGCAAACAGGTCGGCGGCGACACATGAACCCGCTCGGCCAAGGCTTGATTGCTCAGGCTGGCATCGGTTTGCAGCAGTTCAAGCAGGCTGATGTCGGTGCCATCAATGTCTATTTGTTCCATGAATCTAGTTTATTTGAAATTAAATTCAATAAATAATAATCTATGAAATTAAATTTCAAATTCAGATAGAAATCAATCACCTGAAAAAACGGCTGCAGCGTAGCATCGGCACATTATTTTTTTCAAGGATTTTTTATGTGCGGCATTGTTGCAGCGGTTTCCAGCCGAAATATCGTTCCCATCCTGGTGCAGGGCCTGCAGCGGCTCGAATACAGGGGCTATGACTCCTGCGGCGTGGCGGTCTATGCCGACGGCTTGAGGCGCGCGCGCAGCACCTCGCGTGTGTCCGAGCTGCAGCAGCAAGTCAGCACCGAGCACGTCGAAGGCGGCACCGGCATTGCCCACACCCGTTGGGCCACCCACGGCGCGCCCGCGGTACACAACGCACATCCGCATTTCAGCCACGGCATCGGCGCTGACAGTGCCAGCCGTCCGGGCAAGGTGGCGCTGGTGCACAACGGCATCATTGAAAACCATGACGAGCTGCGCGCCGCCCTGCAGGCCAAAGGCTATACCTTTGACAGCCAGACCGACACCGAAGTCATCGTGCACCTGATGGACAGCCTGTATGACGGCGACTTGTTCGAGGCGCTCAAGGCCACCGTGGCGCAACTGCACGGCGCGTATGCGATTGCTGCTTTTTGCAAAGACGAGCCGCACCGCGTCGTCGGGGCGCGCGCCGGCTCGCCCTTGATTCTGGGCGTGGGTGAAGAGAACGGCGAAACCTTTCTGGCCAGCGACGCGATGGCATTGGCCGGTGTTACCAACCAGATCGTGTACCTGGAAGAAGGCGACCTGGTCGACCTGCAACTGGGCAAATACTGGATTTTTGACCGCCACCACCAGCGCGTCCTGCGTGAAGTCAAGACCGTTTATGCGCACAGCGGCGCGGCTGAACTTGGCCCTTACCGCCATTACATGCAAAAGGAAATCTTCGAGCAGCCGCGCGCCATTGGCGACACGTTGGAGGGCGTGGTCGGCATCGCGTCGGATCTGTTTGGCGATGCAGCGGAGCAGACGTTTCAGGGTATCGATTCGGTGCTCATCCTGGCCTGCGGCACCAGCTACTACAGCGGCTGCACAGCCAAATACTGGCTGGAGGACATTGCCGGCATTTCAACGCAGGTCGAAGTTGCCAGCGAATACCGATACCGCACCTCGGTGCCGAATCCGCGCACGCTGATCGTCACCATCACCCAGAGCGGCGAAACCGCCGACACGCTGGCCGCATTGCGCCACGCGCAAAGCCTGGGCATGACGCAGACATTGACCATCTGCAACGTGGCCACCTCGGCCATGGTGCGCGAATGCAAGCTGGCCTACATCACGCGTGCCGGTGTTGAAATTGGCGTGGCCTCGACCAAGGCCTTCACCACCCAGCTGGCTGGCCTGTTCCTGCTGACGCTGGCGCTGGCGAAATCCAAAGGCCGGCTGAGCGAAGACGAAGAAGCCGCGCATCTGAAAGCCCTGCGCCACCTGCCCGCCGCGCTGCAGGCCGTGCTGGCACTGGAGCCGCAGCTCATCAGCTGGTCCGAGGATTTTGCCAAAAAAGAAAATGCGCTGTTCCTCGGGCGCGGCATGCACTATCCGATTGCGCTCGAAGGCGCGCTCAAGCTGAAAGAAATCAGCTACATCCACGCCGAGGCCTATCCAGCCGGTGAACTCAAGCACGGCCCGCTGGCGCTTGTCACCAATGCCATGCCTATCGTCACCGTGGCGCCGAACGATGCGCTGCTGGAAAAGCTCAAAAGCAACATGCAGGAAGTGCGCGCGCGGGGCGGCGTGCTCTACGTGCTGGCCGATGCCGACAGCCACATCGAAAGCAGCGAAGGGGTGAATGTCATCCGTATGCCAGAGCATTACGGCGCGCTCAGTCCGCTGCTGCACGTCGTGCCGCTGCAGTTGCTGGCGTATCACACGGCGCTGGCGCGTGGAACCGACGTAGACAAGCCGCGCAATCTGGCCAAGAGCGTGACGGTGGAATAAGCCATTCATCGCCTTGCAAAAGAAGCCGCGTATTTGAAGCCCTGAACTGCTCAGAGTGAGGGCAGGCGCAACCTGTCAAAGACGAGGCTCGAAGACTTGAACGGCGGGAGCATGAAAAGCGCGGTCGGCTGCCTGTTACAGCCGATTGCGAACGTCATCACATGATCACGCAGCCGCGCTACCCGTCTTCGCTTTTTTCCTACAGCAAATAGCGTGCTTGACCGGGGCGCTCAGGATGCTGCATCCAGAAGACTTGCCCTGTTGGTATTACCTGAGGAAAAAACATGGGATTTTCTGGATTACGTTTCTCTGCCTTGATTGGCGCGGTTGCCAGTGCGCGTTCCATGACGCCCATGGCCAGCATCGCGGCAGCGCGGCTTTTGGGCTATCGCACGCCGGGGCGACTTGTCGTTTTGGATCACCCGCTTTTCAAGTTTGGCGCCTTGGCCATGGGCGTGGGTGAATTGTTCGGCGACAAAATGAAGTCAGCGCCTGACCGCACCGTATTTTTGGGGCTGTTGGCGCTCGTCATGAGCGCAGGTATCGCAGGCGCTGCCTTGGCCCCCGGGGTCGGGAGCAGGCCGGTGCCATGACTGCAGTCGCAACTGCCGTGCCCCTTGCCTACCTGACGCTGGCTGGCCGCGAACGGGCGATGGCGCGCATGGGGCAGACGCGCAGCGGTCTGATCGAGGACGCGCTGGTGGTTGCCGCCGGTGCGCTGATTGTGGCCATGGCAGTCAGGCAGAAAAACGGTTCCTGAAACGGCTGGAAAGCTTTCGTTTGATGCAGGCTGCGAGCGCCTTGCACAACAGGTTGGCAACCTTTGCTTTTGCCGGGCCAAACCGGAATTTATTTAACCAAAAGGTAACGAATGCCGGCAAATACTGATGAACACTGGATGCGCGAGGCGCTCGCGGTAGCGACTTCGCGCGGCACTGATCCTGCTACGACGCCGATTGGCTGCGTCATCGTGCGGGATGGAAAAATCATTGGCTCTGCGCACAACGAATGCCAAACCTTGCATGACGCGACAGCGCATGCCGAGATGGTGGCATTCAGACGCGCCGGGGTTGTAGTGGCTGACGACGAAAATTTGGGCGGCGAGTTGCGCGGTGCAACCCTTTATTCGACCTTGCAACCCTGCGGCATGTGCACCATGGCTTCGATTTGGTCGAAGGTGGGCCGTATTGTGTTCGGGGCAGGGCGCGACGACGTTCACCAGATGTATTTTGAAGTGCGGCATGTCGACACACTCGATTTCATCGCCAAGGCCTATCGTGACGACCTGACTTTCACCGATGGCGTGCTGCGCCAGGAATGTGCGCAGCTTTACTATCCGCCCGACGCGGTATTGCCTGCCGACAGTCACGGCAATCTGTAGGCTCACCTCTTGCTATCGGGCAGCTCAAGCAGGACAGACCGGGACTACATCAGACCGACATGGAACTTCAGCGGCTGCAACGTCGCAAGTGAGTTCGGCGTTACAGGCTTGGGAACTGTCAAGTTGGTACGTTGCCAAACCGCATGAACAGCCGGGGTAGTTCACCGCTTCAATGCCTCAGAAAAAAAACGTTGCCGGCCATGCAAACCCGGAAAAAAGCCTGGTTAATTAAGCGATGTAAAGACGGTCAAGTTTGACCGGAATCAGCAACGGCGACGATTGGACGGTTGGCGGCTGCCCGCTCGCCAAGCCCCAGCGTCAAGGCGCTGAGCCCGTCGCCTCACTGCAGGCGCTGCAAAAGGTCTAGCGTCGGATAACCGTCCGCCGGCAGCCCCAGGCTGCGCTGGTAGCGGCGTATGCCATCACGCGTAGCCGGGCCCATCACGCCGTCGGGCGTGCCGCTGTCAAAGCCGCTTGCATTCAGCGCCGTCTGCAGCGCCAGCAACTGGCTGCGCGCCAACGCCGGCATATCACGCGGCCAGGATGCCTGTACCGCAGCGCCGCCGGCAGCTTGTTGCGCCAGCAGGCCGACGGCGAGCGCATAGCTGGTCGAATTGTTGTAACGCAAGATCGTGCGAAAGTTAGGGCCCACCAAAAAAGCCGGCCCGCGCGCACCCGCCGGAAGCAGGATGGAACTGTCGGTCAGCGCCGGCAGCGGCATGCGGTTCATCGGTTGCACGCCTTCGTTGGCCCAGGCCGACGCGGGCAGCCGCACCGCGTCGTCGGCGCGCGCATGGTCGAATCCGGGCGGCAATGTCACTTCCAGTCCCCACGGCTGGCCCGCCTTCCAGCCGGAGCTGGCCAGGAAGTTGGCGGTTGACGCCATCACATCGGGAACGCTGCCCCAGATGTCGCGTCGGCCATCGCCATCGGCATCAACTGCATAGGCCAGAAAGTTGGAAGGCAAAAACTGCGTCTGCCCCATCGCGCCGGCCCACGAGCCGATCATTTGGGCACGGTCAATATCACCGTTCTGCAAAATTTTCAGGGCGGCGAGCAACTGGCCCCGTGCCCATGCCTCGCGCCGACCCTCGAAACCGAGCGTTGCCAGCGCATCAATGGTCGGAATGTCGCCGACGTAGCCACCGTAATTGCTTTCCATTCCCCAAATGGCAACCAGAATTTCTGTCGGCACACCGTAGCGCTCAGTCAGCGCGTCGCGCTGGGGGCGCAGCTGGAGCAGCTTGCCCTTGCCCTTGGTGATCCGCTGCGGCGATACCGCGTTGTCAAGGTAACTCCACACCGTGCGGGTGAACTCGGGCTGCGACTGGTCCAGCTGGATCACGCGCGGCACCAGCCGCACGTTGTCGAAGGCGCTGTGAAGCGTCGCCCCGTCAATGCCGGCTGCGCTGGCAAAGGTGCTGAATTCGGCCACCCATTGGGCAAACTTCTGGCTTTCCGTTGCCTCGCCGGATTCGGTTGGCGTCGGGTTGGCGGGGGCCGTCGCGGGGGCGGTCAGCTTGGGGGGGGGTGAAGGTACGGACGCGCAGCCCGCCACCGCAAAGATTGCCAGCACTACGGGAGCAAGCCAGTGACCTGACGCGGGAAAATGGGAGGGTGTTTTCATTCCCGTCATTCTCGCCGCTGAACAGAACCAGATTGATTTCAAGGCCACAGCGCGCATGACGGTGTACTGCGCGCAGCGGTTCCGGGGTTCATGAACGAGGCTGCCATCCGCCGTGCGTACGCTGCGCCGCCGGGCGGGTCAATTCGGCCCCTCCCAGCCGGTTGCGCGAAGTGGGGCTTCAATCAGGCTGTCCTGCAGGCTGATGCCGGCCTGAGGCACACTGGCGCCCCTTCAAAACTTATTCCCCGGTTTTTACGCATGCTTCGTTCTCTGGTTTTTTCTCTCGCCGTCCTGGTCAGCACTGCCGCCCTGGCAGACACTGCCTGTCCCCAGCACTTTTCTGCTGGCCAGGCGCCTGTTATTTCCAACCCCAAGCTGCGGCCGCGCACTCAGGCGCTTTGCTTCAGGGCTTTTGCCGTGCTGCATTCGGGCGTGACACGCACGCCGCTGTACGCGGCCGAGCATCTGACGCGCAAAAACCTGAAAAGTGCCAGCCAGCTGTCGCGCAAGGATTCCTTTCATGCCGAAGACGCCTTGCCCGAAGGCGACCGTGCCGAACTCCGTGATTACGAACGCTCTGGCTATGACCGCGGTCATATGGCGCCGAATGCCGACTTTGCGACGCGCAAGGCGCAGGCCGAGTCTTTTTCACTCGCCAATATGGTGCCTCAAGTGCATGAGAACAATGCCGGCGTCTGGGCCGATATCGAAGGCGCAGCGCGGCAATTGGCGAGCACCGAAGGCGAACTCTACGTGGTCACCGGCCCGGCTTTCATCGGCGCCAACCTGAAGAAAGTCGGCAACGTTGTGGTGCCTACGCATCTGTGGAAAGTGATCTACAGCCCGGCGCAGCAGCGGGCTGGCGCCTATCTGGTCACCAATGACGAAACCGGCGACTATGCGGTCATGACAGTTGCGAAACTGGAAAAAATGACTGGTATCAGCCTGCTGCCCGGCGTGCCGCA
The DNA here is from genome assembly GCF_035984465.1 of Polaromonas sp. CG_9.5. Classification (NCBI taxonomy): domain Bacteria; kingdom Pseudomonadati; phylum Pseudomonadota; class Betaproteobacteria; order Burkholderiales; family Comamonadaceae; genus Polaromonas; species Polaromonas sp. CG_9.5. The sequence continues at coordinate 7,575 of NZ_JAXCHR010000035.1, read as the reverse complement.
GAAAGTACGTGATGCAGGCATGGCGCTGCCCAAGCCGGTTTCGCGGCAAAGCGGTAAAAAGACACCCCATAAAGCCGATGAGTTCACGCTGCGCGACTTCATCGCGCTGCTCATCGACGTGTACAACCGCATTAAAAAAATACAAGGCATGCCATGAGTGACTTCAAACCCTATGCGAATGAAAGCGACGTGATCCGTATCGGTGCGCTGGAGGTGGAAAACCGCACCGACCGTGTCTCTCTGACGGGCGATGTGGTGCTGACGCGGGACAAGGCGGGCTTAGCCCTGGCCAGGGAAATTCTGGTGCTGATGGAGCAGGTGGTCAAGGCGCTGGAGGCTGAGCAAGAGCTTCCCGATGCGGTCAAAATTCACGCCGCCAAGGTGGTTAAAAACCCTTTTTGAGGGGCATCGAATCGGGTTCGCCGTCCTGGCATTGACCAGCATGGTGCGCTTTTCAGGGCCGTGCAGCGGGGGTGTCCTGTTTGTTTTTGCCAGCGTCCCACCGGGCTTCTCATCGTTGATGATGCTGCAAGGCGCACGCCGGCCTATCGGTAAATTGTGAAAATTCCTACGTCTGTTGGCGCTTTTTCTGACAAAGGATTGCGTGCCGCTATGTGAACCTCTTATCTGTCCGGCAAGGAGCCGGCCCACGATAAATAATCCATAGGAAACCCCTGTCATGGCCACCAAAAGCACAGCTCAAACTGCCACTGCAAAATCTGCTCCCGCCAAACGGCAAAAGGACGCCTGCGACTTGCTGGATGCCGACCATAAGGCGGTCAAAGCCATGTTCAAAGAGTATGCAGCCTTGGTTGAAAGCCGCAGCCGCTCGCCAGCCAAAAAGCGCCAGCTGGCTGACCAGATATGCAAGGCGCTGACGGTTCACGCGACGATCGAGGAAGAAATTTTTTACCCTGCCGTGCGCAAAGCCATCAAGGACGATGCCCTGATGAACGAGGCCACCGTTGAACACGCCAGCGCCAAGGACTTGATTGCCCAGATCCTGGAGATGGAGGCGAAGGATGAAATGTTTGACGCCAAAGTTACCGTGTTGGGCGAATACATCGACCATCACGTCAAGGAGGAACGCAGCGAGATGTTTGCTCAGGCCCGCAAGACAAAGCTTGATCTGGTCAAACTGGCCGAACAGCTAAAGCTGCGCAAGCAAGCCCTGATGGCCGAAGAGGGCGCCCGTGACATGGCAAAGCCTGCTCTTGAAGCCGCAACCGCGCACTGAATTTTTCCAGTTTTTTCACCCCGTCATTTCAACCGTACACCCCAAGCTGAAAGAATTTCATGAGCATTATCTGGACCATCCTGATCGGTTTCATCGTCGGCATCGTTGCCAAGTTCATGATGCCTGGCCGCGACCCGGCTGGGTTCTTCATCACGGCCATCATTGGTATCGTGGGCTCCATCATTGCCACGTACCTGGGCCGCTTCATGGGGTTTTACCAGGTGGGCGAGTCGGCCGGGTTTATCGCCGCAATAGTGGGCGCCATTATTTTGCTGTTCCTCTACCGTATGGTGACGGGTCGTAAAGGCTGATTGAAATCTTGCCTGAACCTGCCACCCGCATTCAGGCGGTTTGCCAGCGCACCAGCTGTTTCGCCAGCTTTTCAAAAGCCAGGTCAAAGGTTACGGCCAGCAAGCCCACCAGCACGGCACCCTGAATAACATAAGCGGTGTTGAAGCCGCTCAGGCCCACGACGATGGGCAGCCCCAGCGTTTTGGCCCCCACGGTCGATGCAATAGCCGCAGTGCCGATATTGATGATGACCGAGGTGCGCACGCCGGCCAGAATGACCGGTGCAGCCAGCGGCAACTCAACACCCCACAAGCGCTGCCACGGGCGCATGCCCAGCCCTTCTGCGGCTTCCAGCGTGGGTGCAGACACGGATTCGATGCCGGCCAGCGTGGCTTGCAGCACTGGGAGTACGCCATACAGCGTCAGGGCAATCAGCGCCGGCATCTCGCCAAAACCGGTCAGCGGCACTGCAATTGCCAGCACCGCGACGGGTGGAAAAGTCTGGCCGACCGACACCACAGTTTCGATCAGCGGGCGAAATTCCCGGCCGCTGCGGCGTGTGGCAAAAATGCCTGCAGCCACGCCCACGATGATGGCCACGCTGCTCGACAAGCCCACGATTTTCAGATGCGCCAGCAGCAGGCTGAAAAAGCTGTCTTGCGCATAAATTGGTCTTTCCAGCGCAGGGAAAAGCGCGCTGAAAAATGGCTTGAGTTCGCCCATGCCAAACGTCATGGCCCCCAGCAAGGCCAGCATCCACCACAGCAGGGTGTCTGCAAAAAATGCCGGGCGCATGCTTGTTTGCGCAGCGGGCATGTGCTTCATGGCCGTGTGGTTTGCTGGTCGGGTCGGCTGGACACCGGCAGCAGGTCTTGCAGCGCAAGGCTCCCCATGCGCAGGCCTTCAGCGTCAACCACCGCAAGGCGGTCTACACGGCGTGACAGGAAAATCGAAAGCGCTTGGCGCAGGCTGAGCGTGGCGGGTATGGGTTCACCGTCTGTCAGTTCAAGTCCCGTAGCGGGCCGGATGCGGCTGGCCACCTGTTGCAACCCGAGCAGCTTGATGCCCACATCGCTGCGGCCGAAAAAATCGCGCACAAAATCATTTGCTGGCGCCGAAAGCATCTGCAGCGGCGTGCCGCTTTGCACGATGCGCCCCTTGTCGAGCAGGACAATGCGCGTCGCCAGGCTGAGTGCCTCCTCAATGTCATGCGTCACCAGCACGATGGTCTTGCCAAACACCTGGTGAATGCGCGCGATTTCCAGTTGCAGCGCAGCCCGCGTGACCGGGTCCAGCGCGCCAAAGGGTTCGTCCATCAGCAGCACTTCCGGGTTACCTGCCAGCGCCCGCGCCACCCCGACGCGTTGTTGCTGACCGCCCGAAAGCTGGTGCGCAAAGCGCTTGCGATAGCGCTCTGGCGGGAGTTGCAGCAGCGTCATCAGCTCGGTGACGCGCGCGTCAATTTGCGCTTTGGGCCACTTGAGCAGCGCAGGCACAGTGGCAATGTTTTTTTCGACGCTCCAGTGCGGAAACAGACCCACCGACTGAATGGCGTAGCCCATTCGGCGGCGCAGGGCTTCGGGCTGGAGACTGCGAATTTCGTCGCCGGCAAAAAGAATACGGCCACTGTCATGCTCGACCAGCCGGTTCATCATCTTGAGCAGCGTCGATTTGCCGGAGCCGGAGCTGCCCAGAATCACGGTAAATTCACCCTGCGCAATTTCCAGCGACAGGTCGTCAATGACCTTGAGGCCCTCAAAACTCTTGGAGACATGCTGCAGTTCAATCATCGGGCTTGGGCCTGGTTAATTTATTCAAGGGCTGGCGCAAGCATCAGTACGCATGCGCCAAAGACGCGGCGACGGTCTTGAGCAGCGCATCGACCACCACAGCCATCACCACCACCGGCACTACGCCCAGCAGCACCAGATCCAGCGCACCGCCCAGCAGGCCCTGGAACATGATGGCGCCAAACCCGCCCGCGCCAATCAAGGCCGCCACCACCGCCATGCCGATGGTTTGCACCGCTGCCACCCGCAGGCCCGAGACAAAAACCGGCAGCGCCAGAGGCACTTCCACTTGCCAGAAAATCTGGCGCGGGCTCAAGCCCATGCCCTGCGCGGCCTCAATCACGGGCCGGGGCACCTGACTCAGCCCGGCGGCGGTGCTGCGAACCACGGGCAGCAGTGCATACAGCGTCAGTGCAATCACCGCAGGCGCCAGTCCCACGCCCTTGATGCCCCACTGGGCCAGCAACGGCACGCTGGCCGCCAGCAGTGCGAGCGGCGCCATCAGCAGCCCAAACAGGGCAATCGACGGAATGGTCTGGATGATGTTGAGGCTGGCAAACAGCGCAGGCCGCAAGGCATTCATCCGGGCGGTGTTCCGTACCGATGCGATGCCCAGCGGCACGCCAATGAGCAGGCTGGGCGTCAGGCTGGCCAGAACGAGGGTCACATGCTGCAGCAATGCTGCGTTGAACACGTCCTGGCGGTTGGCATATTCCTTGAGCAACGACAACGCGTCCAGCATGCCCGAAGCAATAGACACGACGACCGGCAAGACGACTGCCGCACTGGCCAGCAAGCGCCATGCAGGCTTCAGTTGCAAATGCGCGATGGCGTCGGTGGCCGCCAGCCAGGCCAGCGCAGCCAGCACCCATAAAGCCCCGCCAAATGACGTGCGTTCAATTCCGGCACTCAGGCCTGTTGCCGGATCAGCCGCCAACCCTGCGAGCTGCCGGGCATGGTGGGCGGCCAGCCACACCAGGCCGGTCAAGAGCGCGCTTGCGGCCACGGCCACCAGAATATGGAGCCCGCGCCGGGGCCGCATGAAGATGGCTGCGCCCAGCAGCGGCGCCGGCCCCAGCGTGGCCAGCAGCATCAGCGCCTGCGCCGAGCCTTCGCTGCCGCGCAGCACGTCCGCCAGTGAAATACCCACGCCCGACACCAGCCGGTTGGGCGCATGGGTTAAAAAAGCCAGCCCCGTTGCCGCTGCGATACCCAATGTCAGCAGCAACAGCAAGACGCGGTTTTGGATCCGTTTCACGGCGACTGTTTTAGCGGCAAAACAACGTGCGCAAGGCCATCACTTGATGAAGCCCTTGGCCTTCAGGTAGTCGGCAGAGACTTTTTTGGCATCCTGGCCCTCGACCGCGATTTTGGCGTTGAGTCCCTGCAGCGTGGGGCCATCAAGCGTTTTAAAAACCGGCTCAAGAACGGTCCTGATTTTGGGGTATTGCGCCAGCGTGGCCGCCCTGACCACAGGCGCAGGCGCATAAATCGGTTGAATGCCCTTGGGGTCGTCAAGCACCACCAGCCCCAGCGCAGCGATCGCGCCGTCCGTGCCGTAGGCCATGGCGGCATTGACGCCCGACGTTTGCTGCGCGGCGGCCTTGATGGTCACGGTGGTGTCGCCGCCGGCCAGTGTCAACAGTTGCGCATTGTTCAGCTTGAAGCCGTAGGCCGTCTGGAAGGCCGGCAAGGCGTCGCTGCGTTCGATGAATTCGGCGGACGCCGCGAGCTTGAACTGGCCGCCTTTTGCCAGCCATGGGCCCAGATCAGCAAGTGATTTGAGCTTGTTTTTTTCTGCCACATCCTTGCGCAGCGCGATAGTCCAGGTGTTGTTGGCTGGTGCGGCGGGCAGCCAGACGAGTTTGTTTTTATCGGCGTCCAGCTTTTTCACCCGTTCGTCGCCGGTGGTGGCGTTTTTCCAGGCCGGATTCTTTTCATCGGAAAAGAAAAAAGCACCGTTGCCGGTGTATTCGGGATACAGGTCGATTTCACCGGCAGTGATGGCGCCGCGCATGATCTGCGTGGTGCCCAGCTGCAGCTTGTTTTCCGTCTTGATGCCGTTGGCCTCCAACACCTGCAGCATCATGCTGCCCAGCAGCGAACCTTCCGTGTCGATTTTTGACGAAACGCGCACCGCTGGCTGTGCAAATACCGACGCCGAGGCCAGTAGCAACAGTGCGGTGCCACCCATCATCCAGCCACGGGAAAAAAGCTTGCGCATAAAAAAACCTTTCAGGGGAAAGTGGCTGCAGCGCAGGCCATTGACTGCGCCGTGAAGCATTTGAGGATTTGGGTTTATAGCGTGAAACGCTGCGAAGCACTTGTTGACCAGTTCAAAATGCCGGTTCTTTCACCCTGTGATGCCCTGCGTGTGGCGACAGGCGGTGCCTGCCCAGAAGCGGCTTCTGCCAGCCGATCCGGGCGACAATACGAAAAATTTTGTCCTTTACCATGAACATCCCTGCTGCTATTTCCTCCTCGATGTCGGCTTCCCCGCGCGCCCATACCACGGCCTTGGTCTTGTTTTCAGGCGGCCAGGATTCCACCACCTGTCTGGCGCAGGCGCTCAGTAAATACGAGCGCGTCGAAACCATCGCTTTTGACTACGGCCAGCGCCACAAGGTCGAGCTGGAGGCGCGCCTGAATGTGCTGCGCGAAATCGAAAACCGTTTCCCCCAGTGGGCGCCCAAGCTGGGCGAAGACCATTTGCTTGACCTGGCCGTGCTGGGCCAGGTCAGCGACTGCTCGCTGACGCGCGACGTGGCGTTCAAGATGGAAAGTTCGGGCTTGCCCAACACCTTTGTGCCGGGGCGCAACCTGCTGTTTCTGACGCTGGCGGCCGCGCTGGCCTACCGGCGCGACCTGCAAGTGCTGGTCACGGGCGTGTGCGAAACCGACTTTTCAGGCTACCCCGACTGCCGCGACGACACGATGAAGGCGATGCAACTGGCGTTGTCGCTCGGCATGGACAAGCGCTTTCTCATTGAAACCCCGCTGATGTGGATTGACAAGGCCGACACCTGGCGGCTGGCGTACACGCTGGGCGCGCAATCAGGTGTGCCGCAAGGCGGACAGGCGCTGGTGGACCTGATCATTGAGCACACCCATACCTGTTATCTGGGCGACCGCACGCACCGGCATGACTGGGGCTATGGCTGCGGCGAATGCCCGGCCTGCGAATTGCGCGCGCGCGGCTACCAGCGCTACACCAGCCAAGCAGTCACCTGAACGTTTCAGGCAGAGGCGCTGACGAAACGTCGGCCCCTCCCCGCATCATCCAGCAGGGGCCGCGGAACCGGCTTCGCCGGGCCGCAGGCGCAGCGCCCCCTCGGGGGACAGCGAACCCCACGCAGTGGGGAGCGTGGGGGCACATCAACCACGCGCCAGCGCTTCCACCACGCAGCGCGTCACTACCGGCGGGCCGTCGCCGATGTGAAAGGCCAGCTTGCGCTCGCGCAGCGCCACGTCGCTGGCCGTCACCCGGTCAAAACGCCGCAGGTGTTCGGTCCACGATTCATCGACGATCTGCTCGACAAAGCGCCCCGGCTGGTTCACGTCGCGCAGCAGTTCCCATTGCAGCGCGCCCTGGCGCAGGCGGCTGCGGCGGCTTGTCCGCATCAGTTTGACGAAATCGTCGCTGCGCGCAGGCTCGACCAGGTACTCAATCGTCACCACCATCCGGCCCACGCCGGGCGGCGCATCGGCCACCGGCGTCTTGAATTCACGCGAAGGCGTCAGGTCTTCCTCGATGCTCAGGTCGCGCACCCAGTATTGCGCCAGCAGCAGGGTGACGGTGCCGCTGGCGGCCGCCACCAGCAGCGCAGTCGGCACATCGGTGACGGTCGCCAGTTGGCCCCACAGCGCCGCGCCCAGCGCGCTGGCGCCCATGATGGCCATCTGGTACATCGACATGCCGCGCGCCCGCACCCAGTCGGGCAGGGCCAGCTGCGCCGACACGCTGAGCGCATTGGCGCAGGTGATCCAGGCCATGCCGTTCAAAATCATGGCCGGCACGGCAACCCAGGCATTGGGCGCCAGCGCCATCGCGAAGGTTGACGCCGACTGCAGCATGACCGAGCGCAGCACCAGCGTGTCTCTAGCCATCATTTGGCGCAGGCGCGGCAAAAACAGCGCGGCCACGATAGCGCCCGCGCCCATTTGAGTATTCCGGTGAACGTGACCGCTGATTCCGGCAACGTGACCGGTATTCCGGCGAACGTGACCGGGGGTCGGTGTTGCGCGTTTTGATTTTAT
>NZ_JAXCHR010000034.1:0-21080 GCF_035984465.1 Polaromonas sp. CG_9.5 | reverse complement strand
CGTGTACTTGGCCCTTGATGTCTTTGTCATTTTCGTTTTCCTTGTCTGAATTGAACCACTCAGCAAGGGATACGTTTTCTGGGGGCAAGGTCAGACAGACGTTGCTCGATCAGAATCGCCAATTCAACTTTAGGGTTCTTTTGAATGAAGGCCAGTGACTCATGGCATACGATTTGCATAAACATTCGTCTTTGAACTGAACAAAGAAAGAGCCGCCGAGGAGCAAGTCCAGGGCGGCTTTACGGATAAATTTCTTTAAATTTAATGCACTAGGGCGTGTTATTGAAGTTAATGGAGCCATTTCATCGTGCCAACCAAGTGCACGATGCTCAAAAAGCGGTCATCGAGCTTCTCGTAGCGCGTTGCCACTCTGCGGTAGACCTTCATGCGCTGAAACAGGTTCTCCACCAGATGGCGCGCCCGGTACTTCAGTGCATCAAACGCACTCTTTTCCTTGCGGTTGGCTTTGGGTGCAATAACCACTTGCATACTTTTGTCGATCGCCTCCTGCACGATGGCATCACTGTCGTAGGCTTTGTCGGCCAGCAGCTCCTGCCCAGGCAAACCCTGAATCAACCCAATCAACTCGGGCGTATCGGACTTGTTGCCAGCCGTCAACTTGAAGCGCAAAGGATTGCCCAGGGCATCGCATACCGCATGAATTTTGGTGTTCAATCCGCCGCGAGAGACGCCAATCGCTTGAGGTCCATTTTTTTTTGCGCTCCAGCGCTCGCCTGATGCGCCTTGCAAGAGGTCGAGTCCACCATCAGCTGCTCGTGATCGGGTTCTTGAAAAGCGAGGAACAGCGCTCGGAAATGCCCCCGCTCGCTCCAGCGGGCAAAGCGCTGGTAGACCTGCGCCCATGCGCCAAGGTGGACAGGCAGATCCCGCCAAGGCGAGCATGTTTTAGCAATCCACAGAACCGCATCAATGAACAGTCGGTCATCACGCCCGGGACGCCCCAGTACAGGGGGAAGATGAACAACCATGCGCTGCCATTGCGCATCGATTAGGGCATGGCGCTGTTGTGTCATTGAAAATCTCCAAAAATGAGAGACCAATTGAACACTACTTCAATAACACGCCCTAGAAATTGTAAAAATTTGAGTAAGAACGTAGAAACGCCCCAGAACCCTAAAAGGGCGCTGGGGCGCATTGATACTGGTGGCCTGGGGCGGAATCGAACCACCGACACAAGGATTTTCAATCCTCTGCTCTACCGACTGAGCTACCGGGCCTGAGCACAAGAGTATATATCAGCCTGAAGGTGGTTTTTCCGCTTTCCAGCTTCAAATTCAGGCACCGCGCTTGCCGCGTGTCAGATCGACGCCCAGCTGCTTCAATTTTCGGTACAGATGGGTGCGCTCCAGGCCAGTTTTTTCGGCCACGCGGGTCATGGAGCCGCCTTCCTTGGCCAGGTGAAATTCAAAATACGCTTTTTCAAACTCGTCGCGGGCGTCGCGCAGGGGTTTTTCCAGCATAAAGCTCTGGGTCGACTGCATCCCCTTGTCCTGGGGCACGGCCATGATGGTGCCGCTCGTCGTCACCAGTTCCGGCACAAAGTCGACCGCCGGCAGGGCCGGATTGAGGGTTTTGGGTGGGCGGGAAAGGCTTCGGGCCAGGCCTTGCTCGACGGCTTTCAGCAGCTTTTGCAAGGTGATGGGTTTTTCCAGGAAGGCGATAGCACCAATTTTCGTCGCCTCTACCGCCGTGTCGATCGTGGCATGGCCACTCATCATGATGACGGGCATGGTCAGCAGGCCGCTGGACGACCACTCTTTGAGCAGCGTCACGCCATCGGTGTCGGGCATCCAGATGTCGAGCAGCACCAGGTCGGGCCGGGCCAAAGCGCGGGCGGCGCGGGCCTGAGCGGCATTTTCAGCCAGATCGACGTGGTGCCCCTCATCATTGAGAATTTCTGAGAGTAGGTCGCGTATGCCCAGCTCGTCGTCGACCACCAGAATATTTGCCATGATTGAATTAATGCCCTGCCTGTTAGTGATGTTTGTGTTGCTGATGTGGCGTTTTATAAAACGGCTCGGTTGCGCATTTTGTCAAGCGGCGACCGCAAATGATAACGACACTTGTGCGCCCTGCACGACACCGCCACAGACGCGGTTGGAAATATCGATGCGCGCACCGTGCTCGTCGGCAATTTTCTTGACCACGGCCAGCCCCAGGCCCGTGCCTTTGACCTTGGTGGTGACATAAGGCTCAAACGCGCGTTTGAGAATGTGCTCTGGAAACCCTGCGCCATTGTCACGCACCGTCAGCCGTACCCGGTTCGAGCTTTCGGAGTAGTCGGTTTTAAGCGTGACCCGTGCGCCCTCCTTGCCTTCTTGGGCATCCTGCGCGTTTTGCAGCAGGTTGTGGATGACCTGGCGCAAGAGGTGGGCATCGCCCAGAATCGGACGGGCCTTGGGGTCGAACTCGACGATGACCGGCCCTGCCGGACTGGAAGAGTCACTGTGGTAGAGCTGCAGCACATCGCTGATGAGCGCATTGAGGTCGACAGGCACCAGTTCAGCCGCAGGCAGGCGCGCGTAGTCGCGAAACTCGTTGACCAGGCGCTTCATGGCATCGACCTGGTCAACGATGGTTTTAACCGATTTGGTCAGCAGCGCCTGTTCGGTCGGCCCCAGCTTGCCTGTCAGCTTCATCTCCAGGCGCTCGGCTGACAACTGGATGGGCGTGAGCGGATTCTTGATCTCATGCGCCAGCCTGCGCGCCACTTCGCCCCACGCCTCCGCCCGCTGCGCCGAAACCATGTCGGAAATGTCGTCGAACACCAGCAAATACTCTTGCGTACCCGGCATTTTGGCGCCACGCGCGATCAACGTGATGGCGTTGTCGCTGGCGCCGTGACCTGCGGCATGGAGTTCAAATGACTGCTGCCAGTGCGCCACGGTTTGCGCGGCATTGTTGCTGAGGTAGTCAGCGAACTGGGCCAGCACGTCTTTGGCAAAAATTTCAAGTCCGGGCACTTCACCCAGCGACTGCCCCTGGTACGCCTGCATCGGCGCGCGCAGGATACGGCTGGCGCCCGGGTTGCTCGACTGAAGATGTCCATTCACATCGAGCACGATGACGCCAGCGGTGAGGTTGTCCAGAATGGTCTGCAGATTGGCGCGTGACGCATCGACCTGGCTCATGCTGTGCTGCACTGCTGTTCGGGCGTCGGCCAGCTGCTGCGTCATGTCGGCAAACGATCGCGTCAGCCCACCCAGTTCGTCCTTGCCTTTCAGCGCCGCTTTGGGCGTCAGATCGCCCTGGGCCACCTGCTTGACCCCTTCAGCCAGCAGCAGCAGGGGTTTGGCCAGCTGATTGCCCAGCACGACAGCCAGCAGCACAGCGCCGAATACGGCCAGAAAAAGACTGAGCGTCAGCGTGCCGATATACATCTTGCGCAAGCCGCCGCGCGCCAGGGCGCGCTCCTGGTATTGGCGGTTGGCCTCTTGCACGGCAATGGCGTTGGCCACCAAGCTGGCGGGCAGCACGGTGGTGATCTGCAAAAAGCGCGACTGCCCCAGCACGCTGAGATCCGGGTCATTGACCACGGCAATCGCCTTGACGCGTGCTGCCGTGGCCGCGCCAGGCACGGGCGGGCCGACGCTGTTATCAACACCCAGCTCACCATTGCCGCCTTGCACCATTTCGTCAAGCCCTTCGATCTGGGTGGTGACCTGCTGGCTGCGTGCGTTGCGCAACTGCTGCAGCGAAGGTCGCTCGGGCTGGATTAAATACCGAGACTGGCCGGCACTGGCAATCAACTGGCCGGAGGCGCTCCAGAGCACCACGTCGCTGGCACCCAGCTGGTCGCGCAGACGCTCAATATTCAGGCCGACGATGGAATCAGGAATTTCCGATAACTGCGTGGCCGCCTGACGCGTCTTGGTGGCCAGGTCAGCGGCCAGGGTATCGAGCGTTGCGCGGCCCAGGTTCAGGCCGGCGGCCAAAGCGCCCTCCACTTCCACATCAAACCAGCTTTCAATCGAGCGCGAGACGAACTGGTAAGACACCACATAAATCATCAACCCCGGCATCAGGCCGACCAGCGCAAAAATGGCCGCCAGCTTGACCAGCAGACGGCTGCCAAACCGGCCCTGACGCAAACGCAGCACCAGCCGCAGCGCAATCCAGCCAATCACCAGCACCAGCAAGGCGGCGACGGCCACATTCAGCCCGAGCAAAAGCGTGTAATTGCGTTCGTAAAGCTCGCGATTGCCGGTGGCCTGGGTCAGCAAAAACAGCAGCACCAGGCCTAGCGCCACCACCACGCCAGCGCCCAGACCCACAGTCCAGCGAAAAGCCGCGCTGCTTTTCAAGGCGTTCAGGTTGACGGGCGGAATCATTTGGCGCCCTCGACGCCTGCAGGCGTCAGCCGGAGCTGATCCTTGATCTGTGCGGAAATAGTCCAGTCGCGTTGCCCGGCCACCCCAATCTGGAAAGGTCGCGGCAGTTGCGACAAATCAAGCCTGAAATTGAGCTCAAGCGCGTAATTGGCGTCTGCCTCAATCTCGGAGACCTCAGCGATTTTCCAGCGGGACAGCCGCTGAATGGCCGACAGGGCTTCGGGCAGGGTTTCATAGTTTTGATTCAGCGTGGCGCGCAAGCCGGACGAGCTGGTGATCAGGCCGGAGACGATGTTGACGCGCCAGCGGCCGGTCAAGGGCTGGTAAGCCAGCCGCAGGGTGCGCGCGGCGCTGGCCACGCGCGGGTCGGTCCAGTACCAGCGGTCACGGTAGATATCGGCTTCGACGACAAAAAAAATGGCAATGCCCTTGAGCAGCGCGTCTTCGACCACCGCCGGAACGTCAAACCGCACATTGGCCGACAGGTACACGCCGTCGTCTGCCCGCTCTACCCGCAGCTGGGTAATTTCAGTTGGCGCTGCTGCGCTGGGACGTGGCGCCAACAGCAGGCACACGCACGCCACCAGCACAAAGCGCGCAATCGCATCAAATGCTGCGTTTTTCAAGGAGTGCGTAATAAAAGCCATCGTGTTCACGCAGCAAATTGTCCGGGAAGACGGCGTCGCTGGCGCCACTTTGGGGCAGCAAATGCCCAGGCGAAGGCATTAACAGCGCATCGGTGTGGTGCGCAACAAACGTTTGTATCTGCTGTTCGCCCTCGGCCCTGAAAACCGAGCAGGTGCAATAAACCATGCGCCCGCCGGGTTTGAGCAACGGCCACAGCGTGTCGAGCAGCTTGGCCTGAATACTGGCCAATTGGGCAATGTCGGTTGGCCGGCGCAGCCAGCGCACGTCGGGGTGGCGGCGCACGATGCCCGATGCCGTACAGGGTGCATCGAGCAAGATGCCGTCATACAGCCGGCCATCCCACCAGTCTTTGGGCCGGCTGGCGTCGCCGACCACGATGTGCGCCTGCAGGCCCAGGCGCTGCAGGTTCTGCGCAATGCGTTCGCAGCGCCGGGCGTCAATGTCCAGCGCGGTGACCTCGCAGTCGGCCAGCTCCAGCAGATGCGCCGTCTTGCCGCCGGGTGCGGCGCAGGCATCCAGAATATTCAGCCGCGCCGCGCCGCCAGCCGGACTGAGTTCGTTGAGCAACAAAGGCGCGGCCAGCTGGGCAGCGGCGTCCTGCACTGAAAAATGGCCTTCGGCAAAGCCTGGCAGCGCATTGACCGGGCGTGCCTCGGTCAGCACCACGCCATGCTCGCCGACCGGAAACGCTCCTATATCCATAGCTAGCAGCGCTTGCACATACTGCGCTTGAGTCGTTTTTCGTTCATTAATCCGCAAAATCAGCGGTGCGCGGCTGTTGTTGGCGCGCAAAATTTCCTGCCACTGCGCCGGATGGTCTTTTCGCACCCGGTCTATCCACCACTGCGGATGGTTCCAGACGGCTTGCGGGCTTTTTTCGGTCAGCGCCATCAGCTCGCCCTGCTCGCGCAGGAAGCGGCGCAGGCAGCCGTTGATAAAGCTGGCCTGATGCAGCGTTGCGTCGCTGCGTTTGGCCGCCTCGACCGCCTGATCGACCAGCGTGTGGGCGGTGTAAGGCGCGTCTTCTTCAGAGCAAGCCAGCGCCAGCGCGACGCACAGCAGCGCATCGGCTTCAGGCGGCGGCGGGCGTTTGGCGAGTTGCTGGCGCAGCGCTTCGGCGCGGCCCAGCCAGCGCAGCGCATGAAAGGACAGCGCCTGAACGCCGGGGCGCAGTTGGGCATCCACATCGTCAAGGGCAGGCGTCATCGACTGGCCGTCACGAACGGCCATCAAAATGGAAGCTGCGCCTTGAAGCTGGCGCCATAACGGGACTTGTGCGGAAAGGGTTGGAGCGGGATGAGATGACATGGATTCGATCAGGGCCGGCCTTGCAGAAACCAGCGTTAAACCCGTCCGGAGGCGGACGGTGCGCCCCTATTAGACCAGCCTGCCGCGTGCAGCTAACACGAAGCCTGCGCTAAAGACTGTGCATCGGGTGAAGACGCCAAGGGTGCGCAGACTTCACGCCCTCAAAACAGCGCGTCGGGCCGCGTCACGGCTTGGTCATCCGGCCGCGCAGACAGCGCCGCCATGGGCCGTCCGTAAATGCGGCGGATGCGTTCGGCCAGCGGCGGATGACTGGCAAACCAGTCGCTCTGCGTGGCCGCACTGACCAGCAGCATATGGTGAACCGCCGGGTGCAGATTGCGCACCCTGCCGTCAGGGCGACGGCCTTCCCCCGCCCGTTCGCCCGCCACCTTGCGCAGCACGCCACCCAGCCCGTCCTTGCTGCGCGTGAACTGTACGGCGCGCGCATCGGCCAGAAACTCGCGCTGGCGCGACACGGCGGCTTTCAGCGCCCGCCCGGCCAGCCAGCCCAGCGAGCCGGTGGCCATGATGGCAAAACCCGGCAGCGCCAGAAAGGAACGGTTGCCGTCGTCATCCGGCGCGCACATGCTGCGCCCCAGGTTGAAGACCATTTCCAGCCCGTACACCATGCCCGCCAGCCGCATGTTCAGGCGCGTATCGCCTTCGCGCAGATGGCTGAACTCGTGGGCCAGCAAACCCTGCAATTCATCGCGGCTCAAGCAGTCAAGCGCGCCCTGCGTGACGGCCACGATGGCGTCCGTTTCGTCCCAGCCGGCCGCGAACGCGTTGATGCTTTCTTCACGCGGCAGCACCATGGCTTGCGGCGGCGTCAATCTGGCTGCAATCGACAACTCGCTGACGATATTGCACAGCCGGCGTTCGGCCTCGCGGCTGGCAGGCCAGGCCTCGCGCGCACCGACCTGGCGCGCCAGGGCTTCACCGCCCCCTTGCAGGACAGAAGTTTCAAGCCACCAGCCGCCCAGCACAAACAGCAGCGTCACCGCCGTATTGACACTAAAAAAATAAGCCGGATAGCCGTGCCATCCGGACGACACCAGCCGCCAGGTCAGCGCCAGCGCCCCATTGACGGCCAGCACCAGGGCGATGACGGCCAGGCCAAACAGCAGCAACAGGCGCCGGGTTTGCGCGTGTGCTTTTTCCTGCTCTTCAAAAAATCGCATCGGGTGAACCCCCTGGGTCGTTCACTGCGTGCAGTTCCCTGCGCGCAGTACGCGAAGTGGCAAGCGTGGGGGCCATAGGGTTACATTTTTATGCGTACAGCCTGGCGCTCCACGGCGTTCTCGGTCGCCTGCAGCATCGCCGACGGCACAAAGCCAAACAGCCGGGCTATTAGCAGGGCAGGAAACTGGCCTTGCGCATTGTTGTAGTCCAGAACGGCGTCGTTGTAGGCCTGGCGCGCAAAACCAACCTTGTTTTCGGTGCTGGTGAGTTCTTCGCTCAGTTCGCGGATGGTCTGGTCGGCCTTCAGATCAGGATAAGCCTCGGCCAGCGCAAACAGCCGCCCCAAGCTGCCGCCCAGCGTTTGCTCGGCCGCCGCCAGTGCGATGACAGCGTCGGCTTGGCCGGGGCGGCTTCGCGCCGCATCGCTGGCGCTGCGCGCCTGGTTGCGGGCGGCGATCACCGACTCCAGCGTTGCCTGCTCATGCTGCAGGTATTTTTTGGCCGCTTCAACCAGATTGGGAATCAGGTCATAGCGGCGTTTGAGCTGCACATCAATCTGTCCAAACGCATTGGCGATGATGTTTTTAAGCCGTATCAGCCGGTTGTAGGCACCTACCGCCCAGAATACGGCCAGGGCCAGCAAAGTGATGTAGACCATCGTTTGAAAGGACATGAGAAATTCCTTGAAAAAGCCAGAATCACCTGACGCGCTGTTTTTAACGTTTTGTCACTTGATTTTACTGACCCAGCAATGACACAGCAGGGCCGCGCCTGCGATCAAAAACTTTTGCAGGACAGCCCAGCGCACATGGAATTTTCAAAACGCTATTTAATTAATAGCTGCCAGCGCCCGTATCCATTGCGCCACAGCCCTATTTTGTTAAAAAATAGAGTTTTTAGACAGAAAAAAGCCCCACGCCTTTGCAGGGGTGGGGCCAGGCGCTTTTCAGGGCGCTTCGGATTTGTCGAACTTACTCGGCGGCGGCGTTTTCACCGCTGGTTTCGGCCTGCGTAGCTTCCAGTTCAGCCGCTTCGGACTCGGCGATGGCGCGACGCTCGGAGTCGTCCATCAGGTCCTTGGCCTTGCGGGCTTCGTGGTAGGCCATGCCGGTGCCGGCAGGGATCAGGCGGCCGACGATCACGTTTTCTTTCAGTCCACGCAACTCGTCGCGCTTGCCCATGATGGCCGCTTCGGTCAGCACGCGGGTGGTTTCCTGGAAGGAAGCCGCAGAAATAAACGAATCGGTCGACAGCGATGCCTTCGTGATACCCAGCAACAAGTTGCTGAACGTTGCCGGAATCTTGCCATCGGCGCGCAGGGCGTCGTTGACATCCAGCAGCGCCGAACGCTCGACCTGTTCACCGGCGATGTAGGTGGTGTCACCGACGTTTTCAACGACCACGCGGCGCAGCATCTGGCGAACAATCACTTCGATGTGCTTGTCGTTGATCTTCACACCCTGCAGACGGTAAACGTCCTGCACTTCGTCGACGATGTAGCGGGCCAGTTCGGCCACGCCCAGCAGGCGCAAGATGTCTTGCGGGTCAGCCGGGCCGTCAACAATCGACTCGCCCTTGTTCACCACCTGGCCTTCGTGGACCAGGATGTTCTTTTCCTTCGGAACCAGCTCTTCCCAGAGCTTGCCTTCAGGATCAGTGATGACCAGGCGAACCTTGCCCTTGGTTTCCTTGCCGAACGACACGGTACCGGTCATTTCGGCCAGCATGCCCTTGTCTTTCGGCGTACGGGCTTCAAACAACTCGGCCACACGCGGCAAACCGCCGGTAATGTCACGGGTTTTCTGGCCTTCGATCGGGATGCGGGCCAGCACTTCGCCGGGGCCCACTTCCTGTCCGTCACGCACCTGAACCAGCGCACCGATCTGGAAGCCAATCGTCACCGAGTGATCGGTACCGGGAATCTTGACTTCGTTACCCGTCGCGTCGATCAGCTTGACCCGCGGCAGACCCGCCTTGGTCGAGCCACGGCGCTTCGGATCAATCACCACCAGCGTCGACAAACCGGTCACATCGTCCACCTGCTTGGCCACCGTGACGCCGTCTTCCACATTCTCAAACTGCACCTTGCCGGCGAATTCGGTAATGATCGGACGCGTCAGCGGATCCCAGTTGGCCAGAATCGCACCGGCCTTGATGGTCTGGTCGATCTTGACGGTCAGCGTCGCGCCGTACGGCACCTTGTGGCGCTCGCGCTCGCGGCCATGCTCGTCATGGATGACGATTTCGCCGGAACGGGCAATCACCACCAGGTCGCCTTTGCCGTTGGTCACATAGCGCATCGGTGCATTGAAACCGATCACGCCGTTGGACTTGGCTTCGACGCTGGACGCAATCGCTGCACGCGAAGCCGCGCCACCGATGTGGAAAGTCCGCATCGTCAGCTGCGTGCCAGGCTCACCAATCGACTGGGCGGCGATGATACCGACCGCTTCGCCGATGTTGATCAGACCGCCGCGACCCAGGTCACGGCCATAGCACTTGGCGCACAGACCAAAGCGGGTTTCGCAGGTCAGCGCCGTGCGAACCTTGACTTCGTCAGCGCCAGCGGCTTCGAGCACGTCAATCAGGTCTTCGTCCAGCAGGGTACCGGCCGCCAGCAGAACCGAGCGGTTCTCGGGGTGCAGCACGTCTTCAACCACGGTGCGGCCAAGAACACGGTCACGCAGGGATTCGATGACCTCGCCGCCCTCGACAATGGCGCGCATCACCGAGCCGTCGAGTGTTTCGCAGTCATCTTCGGTCACCACCAGATCCTGCACCACATCGCACAAACGGCGGGTGAGGTAACCGGAATTGGCTGTTTTCAGCGCCGTGTCAGCCAGACCCTTACGGGCACCGTGCGTGGAGATGAAGTACTCCAGCACGTTCAGGCCTTCGCGGAAGTTGGCGGTAATTGGCGTCTCAATGATCGAGCCGTCAGGCTTGGCCATCAAACCGCGCATACCAGCCACCTGGCGAATCTGCGCGGCAGAACCGCGAGCGCCCGAGTCGGCCATCATGTAAATCGAGTTGAACGAATCCTGCTCGACTTCCTTGCCGTGGCGGTCAATGACCTTTTCCTTGGACAGCTGAGCCATCATGGCCTTGGAGACCTCGTCGCCCGACTTGCCCCAGATATCGACCACCTTGTTGTAGCGCTCGCCGGCCGTCACCAGACCCGAGACATACTGCTGCTCGATCTCTTTGACTTCCTTCTGGGCGTGCGCAATGATCGCGGTCTTTTCCTTGGGCACCAGCATGTCTTCGATGCAAATCGAAATACCGGCTTTGGTCGCCAGGCGGAAGCCCGACTGCAGCAGCTTGTCGGCAAACACCACGGTCTCTTTCAAGCCGCATTTGCGGAAAGACACGTTGATCAGCTTGGAGATTTCCTTTTTCTTCAACGCCTTGTTGAGGTTGGAAAAAGGCAGTCCCTTGGGCAGGATTTCGGACAGCAGTGCGCGGCCACCGGTGGTTTCCACCAGGCTGGTCGAGGGCACGAACTCGTTCGTTTCCTTGTCCTTGGTCCACTCGGTCAGGCGCACGCTGATGCGGGCGTTCAGGTCGAGTTCGCCCGCGTCAAAGGCGCGGCGCACTTCGCCAGTGTCCGAGAACACCAGGCCCTCGCCCTTACCATTGGTGCGGTCGCGGGTCGTGTAGTACAGACCCAGCACCACGTCTTGCGATGGAACGATAGACGGCTCGCCGTTGGCAGGGAAAAGGATGTTGTTCGAGGCCAGCATCAAGGTCCGGGCTTCCATCTGCGCTTCGACAGACAGCGGCACGTGAACGGCCATCTGGTCACCGTCAAAGTCGGCGTTAAAAGCCGAGCAAACGAGCGGATGCAGTTGAATCGCCTTGCCTTCAATCAGGATCGGCTCAAACGCCTGAATACCCAGACGGTGCAGCGTAGGCGCGCGGTTGAGCATCACCGGATGCTCTTTGATGACCTCTTCCAGAATGTCCCAGACCACCGGCGTGCCGGTTTCGACTTCTTTCTTGGCGGCCTTGATGGTGGTGGCAATGCCACGCACTTCGAGCTGCGCAAAAATGAAAGGCTTGAACAGCTCCAGCGCCATCAGCTTGGGCAAACCGCACTGGTGCAGCTTGAGCGTCGGGCCCACGGTAATCACGGAACGACCCGAGTAATCGACGCGCTTGCCCAGCAAGTTCTGGCGGAAACGGCCTGACTTGCCCTTGATCATGTCGGCGAGCGACTTCAGCGCGCGCTTGTTGGCGCCCGTCATGGCCTTGCCGCGACGGCCGTTGTCCAGCAAGCTGTCCACGGCTTCCTGCAGCATGCGTTTTTCATTGCGGGCAATGATTTCCGGCGCTTTCAGTTCCAGCAAACGGCGCAGACGGCTGTTGCGGTTGATGACGCGGCGGTACAGGTCATTCAGGTCAGAGGTCGCAAAGCGGCCGCCGTCCAGTGGCACCAGCGGACGCAGGTCTGGCGGCAGCACCGGGAGCACATCAAGCACCATCCACTCGGGCTTGATGCCGGATTTCTTGAATCCTTCCATCAATTTCAAGCGCTTGGCGTTCTTCTTGATCTTGATCTCGGAGCCGGTCAGGTCATTGCGCAATTTGTCGATTTCAACATCAAGGTCCAGCCCTTCGAGCAAGTCTTTGATGCCTTCAGCGCCCATTTTGGCGGTGTATTCGTCGCCGTATTCCTTGCGCTTGGCGTCGAAATCGTCTTCCGACATGATGCTGAATTTCTTCAGCGGGGTCATGCCGGGGTCGGTGACGACATAGGCTTCAAAGTACAGCACGCGTTCGATGTCGCGCAGCGTCATGTCGAGCACCAGGCCCAGACGCGATGGCAGCGACTTCAGGAACCAGATGTGCGCGCACGGTGCGGCCAGGTCGATGTGACCCATGCGCTCGCGTCTAACCTTGGTCTGCGTGACTTCAACGCCGCATTTCTCGCAGATGACACCGCGGTGCTTGAGGCGCTTGTACTTGCCGCACAGGCATTCATAGTCCTTGATGGGGCCAAAGATCTTGGCGCAAAAGAGACCGTCTCGCTCGGGCTTGAAGGTGCGGTAGTTGATGGTCTCGGGCTTTTTGACTTCGCCGAAAGACCACGAACGAATTTTCTCAGGCGAGGCCATGCCGATCTTGATGGCATCGAAATGCTCATCCGGCGTGAACTGCTTGAACAGGTCTAGTAATGATTTCATGTGTAAATCCTCTTAATCAGTTGAGGACAGAGCAGATTGCTTCGCAATCCTGGTCTGTCCCGCAAGGCCACTGGACTAGCTGCGTTCGAGTTCCATGTCGATACCAAGCGAGCGAATTTCCTTCACCAGCACGTTGAACGACTCCGGCATGCCGGCGGTAATCGCATGCTCGCCCTTGACGATGCTCTCGTACACCTTGGTGCGACCCACCACGTCATCGGACTTGACCGTGAGCATTTCCTGCAACACGTAAGCCGCGCCATAGGCTTCCAGCGCCCACACTTCCATCTCGCCGAAACGCTGGCCGCCGAACTGGGCCTTGCCGCCCAGCGGCTGCTGCGTGACCAGGCTGTAAGGACCGGTCGAGCGCGCGTGCATCTTGTCGTCCACCAGATGGTGAAGCTTCAAAAAGTGCATGTAGCCGACGGTCGTCGTGCGTTCAAACGCATCGCCAGTGCGGCCGTCATACAACTGGGCCTGGGTGCGCGTCGGCGTCAGGCCCTTGGCCTTGGCCACTGCATCGGGGTAAGCCAGTTGCAGCATGGTCATGATGTCGGCTTCCGAAGCACCGTCAAACACTGGCGTGGCAAATGGCACTCCGGTGGTCAGGTTCTGGGCCATCTCCACGACCTGCTGGTCCGAGAGCGAAGCCAGGTCTTCCGTGCGGCCCGACTTGTTGTACAGCGTGTCCATGAACTGGCGCAGTTCGGCCACTTTGGCCTCGGCCTGCAGCATGTCGCCAATCCGGTGGCCCAGGCCCTTGGCAGCCCAGCCCAGATGCACTTCCAGCACCTGACCGACGTTCATGCGCGATGGCACGCCCAGCGGGTTCAGCACGATGTCGCACGGCGTACCGTCAGCCATGTGGGGCATGTCTTCGACCGGAACGATCTTGGACACCACACCCTTGTTGCCGTGACGGCCGGCCATCTTGTCGCCGGGCTGCAGGCGGCGCTTGACGGCCAGGTAAACCTTGACCATCTTGAGCACGCCTGAAGGCAGTTCGTCGCCCTGCGTCAGCTTCTTGCGCTTTTCCTCGAAAGACAAGTCAAAACTGTGACGCGTCTGCTCCATCGAGTTCTTGATGCTTTCCAGCTGCGTCGCGACTTCATCATCGGCCGGACGGATGTCGAACCAGTGGTATTTCTCAACGTCGGTCAGGTAGGCCTTGTCGAGCTTGGTACCCTTGGCCAGCTTCTTCGGTCCGCCGTTGGCAATCTTACCGGTCAGCAGCTTTTCGATGCGGTCAAAGGCGTCGGCTTCCACGATCCGAAGCTGGTCATTCAGGTCCAGCCGGTAACGCTTGAGCTCGTCGTCGATGATCTGCTGGGCACGCTTGTCACGCACGATGCCTTCACGCGTGAAGACCTGCACGTCGATGACGGTGCCCGACGAACCCTGGCTCACGCGCAGCGAAGTGTCTTTCACATCGCTGGCTTTTTCGCCAAAGATGGCGCGCAGCAGTTTTTCTTCCGGCGTCAGCGTGGTTTCACCCTTGGGCGTGACCTTGCCAACCAGCGTGTCGCCCGGCTGGACTTCGGCACCAACATAAATGATGCCGGATTCGTCAAGACGGTTGAGTTGCTGCTCCGACAGGTTCGGAATGTCACGCGTGATTTCTTCTGAGCCCAGCTTGGTGTCACGGGCCATCACCACGAGTTCTTCGATATGAATCGAGGTGTAGCGGTCTTCGGCCACCACACGCTCGGAAATCAGGATCGAATCCTCGAAGTTGTAGCCGTTCCACGGCATGAAGCCGATCAGCATGTTCTGACCAATGGCGATTTCGCCCAGGTCAGTCGATGCGCCGTCGGCCACCACATCACCCTTGGCCAGCTTGTCGCCCATCTTGACGATGGGGCGCTGGTGGATGTTGGTGTTCTGGTTGGAACGCTGGTACTTGATCAGGTTGTAAATGTCCACACCGATTTCGCCAGCCAGCGCTTCAGCATCATTGACACGCACCACGATGCGGGTCGCATCGACATAGTCCACGATACCGCCACGGGTGGCCGTGACGACCGTCCCCGAATCGACTGCCGCAACGCGCTCGATACCGGTGCCGACGAGCGGCTTTTCCGGACGCAGCACGGGCACAGCCTGACGCGACATGTTGGCGCCCATCAGGGCGCGGTTGGCATCGTCATGCTCCAGGAACGGAACCAGCGAAGCAGCCACCGACACGATCTGCGCCGGTGACACGTCCATGTACTGAACACGTTCGGCGCCGACCAGGATTGATTCGCCTTTTTCACGGGCAGAAACCAGATCACCGGTCAGGCGGCCTTCGCTGTCCAGCGCCGCATTGGCCTGGGCAATCACATACTTGCCTTCTTCGATGGCCGACAGGTAGTCGATGTCCATCGTCACCTTGCTGTCAGCCACCCGGCGGTACGGCGTTTCAATGAAACCGTATTCGTTCAGGCGGGCATACAGGGCCAGCGAGTTGATCAAGCCAATGTTCGGACCTTCGGGCGTTTCAATCGGGCACACGCGACCGTAATGGGTCACGTGCACGTCACGCACTTCAAAGCCGGCACGTTCGCGGGTCAAACCACCGGGGCCAAGGGCTGAAACACGGCGCTTGTGGGTGATTTCGGCCAGCGGATTGGTCTGGTCCATGAACTGCGACAGCTGGGATGCGCCGAAGAACTCTTTCAACGCAGCCGAGATCGGCTTGCTGTTGATCAGGTCATGTGGCATCAGCGGCTCTTGCTCGGCCTGACCCAGACGCTCTTTCACTGCCTTTTCGATACGCGCCAGACCAGTGCGGTACTGGTTTTCAGCGAGTTCGCCAACACAACGCACCCGGCGGTTGCCGAGATGGTCAATGTCATCGACTTCGCCGTTGCCGTTGCGCAGGTCCACGAGGATCTTGACGACGGCAAGGATGTCCTCGTTCGTCATGACCATCGGACCGGTGGATTCGTCGCGGCCCACGCGAGCGTTGAACTTCATGCGGCCCACACGTGACAGGTCGTAGGTGTCCGGGTTGTAGAACAGGCGCTGGAACAGGGCCTGAACCGCATCTTCGGTTGGCGGCTCACCGGGGCGCATCATGCGGTAGATGGCCACGCGGGCGGCAAACTCGTCGGCCGTTTCATCGGCGCGCAGGGTTTGCGAAATGTACGCGCCCTGATCAAGTTCATTGGTGTAAAGCACCTGCAGGTCCTGAATGCCAGCCGTACGCAGCTTTTTCAGCAGCAGTTCGGTCAGTTCATCGTTGGCCTTGGCAATGATCTCGCCCGTATCGGCGTCGATGATGTTCTTGGCGACCACACGGCCGATCAGGAAATCTTCCGGCACGCTGATGCTGGTGGTGCCGCTTTGCTCCAGTTCGCGGGTATGGCGAACCGTGATGCGCTTGTCCTTGGCCACGACAACCTTGCCGGTCTTGTCGGTCAGGTCAAAACGGGCGACCTCGCCGCGCATGCGCTCAGCCACAAACTCCATTTGCGCGCCACTGTCCATCAGGCGGAAATTGTCAAACACAAAGAAATTCGCCAAGATCGATTCGTGGTTCAGACCAATGGCCTTGAGCAAGATCGTGACCGGCATCTTGCGGCGACGGTCCACGCGGAAGTACAGGATGTCCTTCGGATCAAACTCAAAATCGAGCCATGAGCCACGGTAAGGAATAATCCGGGCCGAAAACAGCAACTTGCCCGAACTGTGGGTCTTGCCCTTGTCGTGCTCGAAAAACACGCCAGGCGAACGATGAAGCTGCGACACGATGACGCGCTCGGTGCCGTTGATGACAAAGGAGCCCTTGTCAGTCATGAGCGGTACTTCGCCCATATAGACCTCTTGCTCTTTGACTTCCTTGACGACCTTGGACTGCGACGTCGATGACTCGCGGTCATAGATGATCAGTTGCACTTTGGCGCGAACAGCCGAAGCAAAAGTGAGTCCACGAGTCTGGCATTCACGTACGTCAAACGCAGGTTTTGCCAGGTTGTACTCGATGAACTTCATCTCGACAAAACCATTGTGCGAGACGATGGGGAAAGCGTTTTGAAAAGCGGCCTGGAGGCCCTCAACCGCGCGTTTTTGGGGCGCACGATCGGCTTGCAGAAATGCGATGTACGCATCTTTCTGCATTTGCAGTAAATAAGGAACAGTCAACACGCTTTCGCGGTTGCCGAAGCTTTTGCGGATGCGTTTGCGTTCGGTGAAGGAATAGGCCATGAGTTCTCCGCGTTGATGGGCTCTGGCGACTCTCGAACCCGAATACACCACGTATTCAGGCAACTTGGTGGTTGGCCACTACCAACCATGGCGGACGGTGATGCATTGCACAGCACCCGAACCAAGGCGTTTTCTGCAGTCGGGATTCAGAAAACACTGGAAAAAAGACTACTTTTAATCTTTTTTCCGGTATTTTTTCATCAGCTCAAAAAGACACTTTCTGGCTAGTAGTTAAGAAGCTAGCAAACCGGCGCAGCGGGCACTCTCCTGAAACAGGAAAGGCTGGAAGCCCGTGGAGGTCTTCCAGCCTTCGCAAACTGCAAGAATTACTTGAGTTCGACTTTCGCGCCGGCATCTTCCAGCTTTTTCTTAGCGGCTTCTGCGTCAACCTTGCTGACAGCTTCCTTGACGTTCTTTGGAGCGCCATCAACCAGATCCTTGGCTTCTTTGAGGCCCAGACCGGTCAGTTCGCGCACGGCCTTGATGACCTGCACTTTTTGCGCGCCAGCTTCGAGCAGAACGACGTTGAATTCGGTCTTCTCTTCAGCAACAGCAGCACCTGCACCGCCACCGCCAGCAGCGGGAGCAGCCATGGAAGCTGCGCTCACGCCAAATTTCTCTTCGATGGCTTTCACCAGATCGTTGAGTTCGAGGACCGTCATGCTGTCCAGCACGGTCAAGAATGCGTCTTTATCGAATGCCATTTTGAATTCCTAAAAAAATTTCTTTAACAGTTGGGAACAAGGTTTGCGCTCTACGCTGCAACCTGTCCCGCAAAGGTCTGTCGGTTACGCCGCTGCGGCTTCTGTAGCTTCTGCGGCGGGCTCTGCAGCCTCCGCCACTTCTTCTGCACCAGCGCCACGTTGCGCGGACAGCGCTGCAAGCACAGCAGCGGTACGCGAAATAGGCGACATCAGCAAGCCACACAACTGCGCCAGCAATACTTCCTTGGAAGGAATGCTGGCCAGTTGCTTAACGCCCTCGATATCCAGAGTTTTCCCAGCGAATGCACCTGCGCGAATTACCAGCTTGTCGTTGGTTTTCGCGAAGTCAGCCACTACTTTTGCAGCCGCCACAGCATCAATGGAAAAGCCGTAGATCAACGGACCGGTCATCTGGTCGGACAAGACTTCAAATGCGCTACCTGCCACGGCACGGCGAGCCAAGGTGTTCTTCAGAACACTCAGGGTCACGCCTTTTTCGCGGGCTTGGCTGCGCAGCTTGGTCATGTCAGCGACCGTGATGCCACGGTATTCCGCCATCACGAGCGTTTGAGCTTTAGCGGCGAGGCCTGTCACTTCATCAATGACGGCTTGTTTCTCACTGCGATTGAGACTCAAGGTCTACTCCTTAAAAATGTGCTGTTGGATTTGCGCTGGCTTGCACCTGCTTCAATCCTTCAACACGCTCATGTTCAGCGACCAACTGTTTTAAGATTCTTTTCAAAATCATTCAAGCAGCGGAACCGCCATCTGCGTTGGCTGTCTTTCGATTAAGTACTGGCCCAGAAAAGCTATTCAGGTCGGCACACCAACGGTCCTGGATGACCTGCCAAAAAAATCTCGGCAGCCCACCACACTGAACAACTCTTGCGAGCTGTTCAAATTTTTAACCTCAAGCCGCGATGGTTTGCGTATCGACGCGAACGCCCACACCCATCGTTGACGAAACAGCTACTTTCTTCAAGTACACGCCTTTGCTGGTAGCAGGCTTGGCCTTGATCAAGGCGTCGACCAATGCAGCCAGATTGCCTTGCAGCTTGGCGGTATCGAATGAACGACGACCAATGGTGCCATGCACGATACCAGCCTTGTCAACGCGGAACTGGACCTGACCAGCTTTGGCGTTGCGAACAGCAGTGGCCACGTCGGGCGTCACGGTACCAACCTTGGGGTTAGGCATCAGGCCGCGTGGGCCAAGGATCTGGCCGAGCGTACCGACGATACGCATGGCATCAGGGGAAGCAATCACGACGTCAAAGTCCATCTTGCCCGCTTTGATGTCGGCAGCCAGATCGTCCATACCGACGATGTCAGCACCGGCAGCCTTTGCTTCTTCAGCCTTGGCACCCTGGGCAAACACGGCAACGCGCTTGGTCTTGCCAGTGCCGTTAGGCATCACGACCGCACCACGAACAACCTGGTCCGATTTCTTGGCATCAATACCCAGTTGGACGGCTACGTCGATGGACTCGTCGAACTTGGCGACAGCGAACTCTTTGACAAGTCCAAGTGCGTCAGGCAATGCGTACAGCTTGTTGCTGTCGATTTTGTCACCGACGGTTTTTTGGCGTTTGGTCAGCTTGCTCATACAACACCCTCCACCGTCACACCCATGGAACGGGCAGAACCGGCAATAGTACGGACTGCCGCGTCCAGATCGGCCGCAGTCAAATCTTTCATCTTGGCTTTGGCAATCTCTTCCAGCTGAGCGCGGGTGATTTTGCCAACCTTGGCGGTATGCGGCGTGGCCGAACCCTTATCGAGCTTAATCGCCTTCTTGATCAAGGTGATCGCCGGTGGCGTCTTGATGATGAAGGTAAAGCTCTTGTCTGCATAGGCAGTAATCACCACTGGCAGTGGCAGACCCGGCTCAACACCTTGGGTCTGGGCATTGAAAGCCTTGCAGAACTCCATGATGTTCAAGCCACGTTGACCCAGAGCGGGTCCGATTGGTGGTGATGGATTAGCCTTGCCAGCTGGCACTTGCAGCTTGACGAAACCGACGATTTTTTTCGCCATACTTTTCTCCTTGCGGGTCATAGCGCCAAAAACTATTAAAAAAAGTTTCTGACTTCCCGGGGGTTACACAACTCAAGATGGATTCCTTAGAACCCTTCACGCCGAGTTGTAAAGCGCAAAATTTTATCTAATCAGACCCAAAGATATACTTGGATCTATTAACACAGTAAAAATCAGGTCTTTTCGATCTGGCTAAATTCCAGTTCAACTGGCGTTGCACGTCCAAAAATCGTTACAGAGACTCGAACCTTGTTCTTTTCGTAGTTGACCTCTTCCACCGTGCCATTGAAGTCGGTGAACGGGCCATCTTTAACCCGCACATATTCGCCCGTTTCAAATTCAACCTTGTGGCGTGGTTTCTCTGTACCAACTTGCATCTGGCTGACGATCTTCTGGACTTCTTCCTCAGAAATCGGTGAAGGGCGATTTTTTGCTCCTCCAACGAAACCCGTGACCTTGTTAGTGTGCTTCACCAAATGCCAAGTTTCGTCGTCCATCACCATTTCAACAAGCACGTAACCCGGAAAGAAACGACGCTCTGTCGTTTTCTTCTGACCATTCTTGATTTCGACTACTTCTTCAGTAGGCACCAGAAAGCGGCCGAATTTGGACTGCATGCCAGTGCGGTTGATACGTTCAACAATATTGCGCTCAGCTGCCTTTTCCATACCGGAATAGGCGTGGACAACGTACCACTGCATACCAGGCGTGAGGGCCAAAGAGGCATCAACCAACACGTCATTGACTACCGTATCGTTCAGATCGCTCATTATCTTTTCCATCCAAGGATCAGATCGTAGAACACCCACTCAAGTGTCTTGTCTGTCAACCATAAAAACAATGCCATCACTACGACAAAGCCAAACACGTACGCCGTCATCTGGACAGCCTCCCTGCGAGCAGGCCATACGACTTTTTTAACCTCACGAACCGAATCGCGCCCAAACGCAATAAACTGTTTGCCAAGTTCCGAAGATACAAAAACGACAATTGCAACAACCAGACCGGCCAGCAACACGCCCCACTGCGCAATTTGGCCTTGCTTGCTGAGCATATAGAAACCCACAAGGGACGCCAATACCAAGACCACAGCCAAACTGAGTTTGACTTTATCGGTATTGGTACTGACGGTTTCAACTTGAGTAGAGGCCATGGCTGCCGAATTTCCAATTCAATTTCACGCATCTCTGCAGACGCTTAAGCCCACCCGAAGCTTTGAACTTCCGGCGGGCCTGCTTATTACTATCTTTTAAACCACTTTCGATGCTGATTTAATCAACTATCGGGTGGCAGGGGCAGAAGGAATCGAACCATCAACCTTCGGTTTTGGAGACCGACGCTCTGCCAATTGAGCTATGCCCCTGCATGAAACTTAGAACCAATTACGCGAGGATCTTGGCCACAACGCCAGCGCCCACGGTACGGCCACCTTCGCGAATGGCGAAGCGCAGGCCTTCTTCCATGGCGATCGGGTT
>NZ_JAXCHR010000033.1:0-21101 GCF_035984465.1 Polaromonas sp. CG_9.5 | reverse complement strand
CCCGATGCAGTTTGAGGAAAACTGGCTTGCGGCTCAGGCCCATCAAGCCCGTTCATGATCTCGGTTATGGGATACGGAATCCAGGGGCAAGGTCAGTTTGGGACTTGATAATCATTGGCCATGATCCCTCGTTGTTCCTCTTTTGCTGGCTCGCTCGTCCGTACGGTGGCGGCAGTCATCACGCTGGTCTTGTCTGCGCAGGCACAGGCCGCCACGCGCGTCCACGCCACTGGTGCAGGAGCTGCGCTACCGCTCCCAGTCGCCCCAGGTGCGCGAGCTTCAGGTGCGCCTGCGGCTGGCCAAATACCTGGCGCTGTACGACGTCGAAGAGCGATTCGGCATGGTCACGCGAGACGCTGTGTTGAAGTTCCAGCGCGACAACGGACTGCGCGCCACCGGCGTCGTCAACCCGCCCACCTGGACCGCGCTCCAGGCGCGTACGCGCGCGCCGACTGAAGCCGAGCTGAACAACACCGACATCGGCGCCTGGTTCGTTGCGCCTGAGCAGGCCGGCTACATGATGGAGTTGCAACACCGGCTGCGTCAGGTAGGGCTGTACCAGGGCGCGGTCGATGGCAATTTCAACGCCGCCACCCGGCGCGCGATTGAGGCCTGGCGCGTTCGCATTGGCTTGCCCGCAAGCGAGGTCATTGACGAGCGCACCTGGACGCCTTTGCTGCGCCGCACGCGCAACCCCCGCTATGCCGATTTGTTCGACGCGCCGCCGGCCAGCACCCTGGTCCAGCAGCTTGACCCCCGTTGTGCAGTGGGCAAGGTGGTGTGCGTCTCCAAGAAGCAGCAAAAAATGTCTTATGTCGTTGATGGCAAGGTGCGTTTTACGCGGGAGGCGCGTTTTGCCATGCCCGGCTGGCAAGGCCCGGACGGTGAATTTCGCATCTGGTACATGAACAGCGACACGGTCTCCAGGATATTTGGCGAACGCACGCCGATGCCCTACGCCATTTTTTACGAGGGCAACGTGGCTATTCACTACTCACAGGACTTCGCCGACAAGGGCTACGCAGGCGGCTCGCACGGTTGCAGCCAGCTGCGCGACTACCAGGTCGCCAAGTGGCTCTACGAGCAGCTCAAGGTCGTCGACCGGGTGGTGGTTTATTGACTGCAGGGCTGCCAGGCGATCAAGCGTGATCCCACGCACCTGAGGTTGAGCGGGCCTTGCGCTCCGCTGTGGGCACACTTTTCCCTGCGCTTTTAAAGCAAGCACCTTTCCACGCTGTTTGTCATAGAACAAACAGCGATCCCGTGCTTCGTGCTTTACTGGCCTGTTAACCAATCTGGGGAATGACGATGCCTGACACCCTGTCACCCGACCTGCTTCACAAGATGCACGCCTGGTGGCGCGCCGCCAACTATCTCTCTGTGGGGCAGATTTACCTGCAGGACAACCCGCTGCTCGAAACGCCGCTTGCACTGGAACACGTCAAGCGGCGCCTGCTGGGGCACTGGGGCACCACGCCCGGCCTGAACCTGATTTACGTGCACCTGAACCGGCTGATCAAGGCGCACGAGCTCGACATGCTGCTCGTCGTTGGCCCTGGCCACGGCGGGCCGGGCATCGTGGCCAACACCTACCTCGAAGGCACCTACACCGAGCGCTACCCCGCCATTGAACGCGACCGCAGCGGCATGCGGCGTCTGTTCCGCCAGTTCTCGTGGCCCGGTGGCATTCCCAGCCATGTGGCGCCTGAAACCCCCGGCTCTATCCACGAAGGCGGTGAGCTGGGCTATTCGCTGGCCCATGCCTACGGCGCCGCATTTGACAATCCGGGCCTGATCATGGCCTGCATCGTCGGCGATGGCGAGGCCGAAACCGGGCCGCTGGCGGCAAGCTGGGACTCGAACAAGTTCCTGAATCCGGCGCGTGATGGCGCGGTGCTGCCGATACTTCACCTCAACGGCTACAAGATCGCCAACCCGACGATGCTGGCCCGCATTGACCGCAGCGATCTCATAGCGTTGATGCGCGGGCACGGCTACGAGCCGCTCTTGGTCGAAGGCGATGACCCTGCGCTGGTGCACCAGAGCCTGGCGGCGATGCTGGACAAGTCACTGGCGCAAATCCAGCGCATTCAGGCCGAAGCGCGTGCGCCGGACGCGCCACAACCCCCCGTGCTGCCGCGCTGGCCGATGATCATCCTGATCACGCCCAAGGGCTGGACAGGGCCGAAGGAAGTGGACGGCCTGCCGGTCGAGGGCACCTGGCGCGCCCACCAGGTGCCGATTTCGAAGTTCACCCAACCCGAACACCTGCAGCAGCTGGAAGCGTGGCTGCAAAGCTACCAGCCCGAGGAGTTGTTCGACGCCGCCGGGAAGTTCCGCGAAGAGTTCGCGGAACTTGCGCCGACAGGCCAGCGCCGCATGGGCTTTAACCCGCACGCCAATGGCGGGAAGCTGCTCAAAGCGCTGATCATGCCGCGGCTGCGTGAACATGCCGTGGTCGTGTCTGCGCCCGGTGCGGTGCAAGGTGAGGCGACACGCGTGCTTGGCGGCTTGCTGCGCGAAGTGATGCGGCTCAATCTGGACAACGCCAATTTCCGCCTGTTTGGCCCGGACGAGAACGCGTCGAACCGGCTTGACCCGGTGTATGCCGTCTCGGGCAAGACCTGGATGGCCGAGACGGTGGCAAACGACACCGACCTCAGCGCCGAAGGCCGCGTGATGGAAGTGCTGAGCGAGCACCTGTGTGAAGGCTGGCTGGAGGGCTACCTGCTGACCGGGCGGCACGGACTTTTTTCGTGCTACGAGGCCTTCATCCACATCATCGACTCGATGTTCAACCAGCATGCCAAGTGGCTGAAAGTCAGTCGCAAGATTCCGTGGCGGGCACCGATCGCTTCGCTGAACATTTTGCTCACCTCACACGTCTGGCGACAAGACCACAACGGCCTGTCGCACCAAGACCCGGGCTTTATGGACCATGTGGCGAACAAGTCGTCTGACGTGGTGCGTATTTATCTGCCGCCCGACGCCAACTGCCTGCTGTCGGTGGCTGACCATTGCCTGCGCAGCCGCCACTATGTGAACGTCATCGTGGCGGGCAAGCAGCCGTCGTGGCAATGGCTGGACATGGACGCTGCCGTGCGCCACTGCACGGCTGGCGCGGGTGTTTGGTCTTGGGCTGGCAACGAAGATGCGGCCAGCGACCAGGAACCCGACGTGGTGATGGCGTGTGCCGGCGACGTGCCCACGCTGGAAACGCTGGCGGCGGTGATGCTGCTGCGCGACGATGCGCCCGACATTCGCATCCGTGTCGTCAACGTGGTCGACTTGATGACCTTGCAGTCGCAAACCGAACACCCGCACGGCTTGAATGACCGGGATTTCGACGCCCTGTTCACCACCGACCGGCCAGTGATCTTTGCCTTCCACGGTTACCCGTCGCTGGTGCATCGGCTAACCTACCGCCGCAACAACCACGCCAACATGCATGTGCGTGGCTTCCAGGAAGAAGGCACCACCACCACGCCTTTCGACATGGTGGTGCTGAACAACCTGGACCGCTACCAGCTGGCGCTGGACGTGGTGCGGCGCATCCCCCGTCTGGCGGGCGAGGTCGAGCGGGCGACGGCGCGCTACTGGAGCCGCATCGAGCGCCACAAGCTTTACATCGCCGAGCATGGCGACGACCTGCCCGAGGTGCGGGACTGGCGCTGGCGGGGCCGTGCGTGATGACGTTGCAGGAAGATGAGCGGATCGCTCACCACACCGCCCGCCTGGCGGGTTCGTTGCAGAAGGTGACCCGATGACCGATGAGGCAGTGCATGCGCAGCAACAGCGCGACAGGCAGGGCGATCCTTCATTGATCGACGCCGCTGCCGTGGCCGTGGCGCTCGGCGCCGACCTGGAGCGCGGTCTCAGCACCGAGGAAGCCGCCAGGCGACTGGTGGCAGATGGCCGCAACGAACTGCGCGCCGTGCCGCCCGTGCCCACCTGGCGCCGCGTCCTGGCGCAGTTACAAGACCCGCTGGTCTATCTGCTGGGTGCGGCGGCGGCCGTGGCCCTGGCCGCCTGGTGGTTCGAGGGCCGGGGTGAAGGCGGCGTGGCCGGCTGGCCACTGGACGCCATCGTCATCGCCGCTGTGGTGGTGTTGAACGCGGTGCTGGGCTGGCTGCAGGAAGCCAAGGCCGCGCAAGCCGTGGCGGCGCTGGCGAAAATGACCACCGCCACCTCGGCCGTGCTGCGCGGCGGCGCGGTGGCGCGGGTGCCGAGTGCCGAACTGGTCAAGGGCGACCTGCTGGTGCTGGCCGAAGGTGACGCGGTGGGGGCCGATGCGCGCCTGACGCAGGCTGCAGCGCTGCGCGTGCTGGAGGCCTCGCTCACGGGCGAGAGCGAGGCGGTGCTGAAGGACGCAGCGCCGCTGCCGGCGCCGGCGGCGCTGGGTGACCGGCTGAACATGGTCTTCAAGGGCACCGCCATCGCCCAGGGCACCGGCCATGCCGTCGTCACCGCCACCGGCATGGCTACCGAGATGGGCGGCATCGCCACGTTGCTGGACACCACACCCGACAAGCCGACACCGCTGCAAGGCGAGATGGCCTACCTGGGCAAGGTGCTGGGCATCGCTGCGGTGGTGATCGCCGCAGCGGTGGTGACCACCATCCTGCTCATCTCCGACATCCACGGCGTGGCCGATGTGGTTCAGGTGCTGCTGCTGGGGGTGTCGCTGGCCGTGGCTGCGGTGCCCGAGGGGCTGCCGGCTATCTTGTCGGTGGTGCTGGCGATGGGCGTACGCCGCATGGCGCGCCAGCATGCCGTCGTCAAGAAGCTGGCGTCGGTGGAGACGCTGGGATCGGCCTCGGTCATCGCCTCCGACAAGACCGGCACGCTGACACGCGGCGAGATGACGATCCAGCGCGTGATGACGGCATCAGGGCGCAGTGACATCACCGGCGTGGGCTATGCACCCGAGGGCCGGGCCGAGAGCGATGGCGTTGAAATTACCGGCCAGAACAAGGGGCCGCTGCGCAGCGAGTTGATCGACGTGCTGAATGGGGGTTGTCTGGCCGGCAATGCCGAGCTTCAGCAGGACGACACGGGCACCTGGATCGTGCAGGGTGACCCGACGGAGGCGGCCTTTCTGGTGGCCGCGCGCAAGCTGGGCGGCAGCGACGAGTCCGCCAAACGAGACGAACGTTACGAGCGCATCGGTGAGATTCCTTTCACCTCGCAGCGCAAGATGATGTCGACGCTGGAGGTCGACCATGCCAACGCCGAGGCGCATGTGATGTTTATCAAGGGCGCGCCCGACGTGATGCTGGCGCGTTGCACGCAGGTGCTGGTGGGCAGCCAGACGGTGGCCCTCGACGACGCGACCCGTGCACGCATTCTGGCCGACGTGGATGCGATGACCGATGCCGCACTGCGCACCCTCGGCGTGGCGTGCCGCACCCTGGCGGCCGACGCGCAGATTCCGGGGGATGACGATGAAGCGGCCAGGCTGGAACACAACCTGGTCTACCTCGGCACCGTCGGCATCATCGATCCGCCGCGTGCCGAGGCTGCAGTCGCCATCGGTCAGGCGCATCGGGCCGGCATCCGCGTGATCATGATCACCGGCGACCACCCGCGCACGGCCGCACGCATTGCGGCCGACCTCGGCATCGTCCAAGCCGGGGCGTCCGTGCTGACGGGCATGGAACTGGACGCGCTGGACGACGCAGCCTTCGCCACCGCGGCGCAGCAGACCTCGGTCTTCGCACGTGTGGCACCCAAACACAAGCTGCGCATTGTCACGGCGCTGCAGGCAGCTGGCAATGTGGTGGCGATGACCGGTGACGGCGTCAATGACGCGCCGGCCCTGAAGGCCGCCGACATTGGCATCGCCATGGGTGTGGCGGGCACGGAAGTGACGAAGGAGGCGGCCCGCATGGTGCTGGCCGACGACAACTTCGCCACCATCGTGCAAGCGGTGCGCGAAGGGCGTGGCGTGCTGGACAACATCGAAAAGTTCTTGCGTTACCTGCTGTCGTCGAACATCGCAGAAGTGCTGACGGTCTTCCTGGGCGTGGTCGGCGCGGGAGTGATCGGCTTGAAAGCCACTGCGACTGGTTCGGGTGGGGCCGTGGTGCTACCGCTATTGGCCACGCAGATCCTGTGGATCAATCTGATCACTGACACCGGGCCCGCGCTGGCCATGGGCCTGGACCCGATCAGCGAGGATGTGATGGCCCGCAAACCCCGCCCGCGCAGCCAGCGCGTGATTGATCTGCGCATGGGCCTGGCTGTGGCCGAGCTTGGCGTCGTGATGGCGCTGCTGTCGCTGCTGTCCCTGGACCTGTTCCTGCCTGGCGGCTTGTTCGAGCCGCTACCGGCCTGGGTGGGCGCTGGCTCGCACAGCATGGAACTTGCGCGCACGGCCGCCTTCACGGTGCTGGTGCTGACGCAGTTGTTCAACTGCTTCAATGCACGCTCGCAAACCGCGTCTGCGTTCAGCAACTTGTTTTCCAACCACTGGTTGTGGGGCGCTGTGGCCTTGTCGGCGGCGTTGCAAGTGGCGGTGGTGCATTTGCCCTTTCTTAATCTCGCCTTCGGCACCGTGCCGCTGTCCGCCAGTCAGTGGGCCGTGTGCGTGGTGTTGGCCAGCGGCGTCTTGTGGTTCAGTGAATTGCGAAAGCTGGGGCGACGCCTCTGGGCTCAGCGGGACAGCACTGGCGGCAATGTCGAACGTGATTCAGAGGGGGCGTCGGAGACGACCGGTGCTGCGTCGCGGAGGTGAGGCGTGAACTCTCGGGCGCAGGGGATATGTTGGCGGGATGGACAAGGCGATCAACCGCTCACGACCGCACCCCATGAAGAGGGCTTACTTACCGCATGGACTTGTCTGCGCCAGTAAGTGCAACGCCTTCACGCCCAAACCCGCCGCCTCAATCGCCCCGGCCACATAGCCCGGAAACTGCGGCGACCATTCGCTGGCAATGCCGGTCAGGCGGCCGCTCCACGGGCCAGACGGGGCGGTAGTAGCGGGTGCTTGCGCGTGTTGGCCGGTGCTTTGCAGATCGGCAGCGGTGGCGGTGTAGGGGTCAAACGCCCAATCCTTGATGAATTCAGCCTTGGGCGTGGCGGCCTGGCTGCCGAACAGGCGGGTGAATTGGGTACGGCAATGGGCTTTCAGCTCGCTTTCTGACACGCTTTGCCGAACGTCGGCAGGCACGCCGAAAAAGCCGAACAGGGCAGCGCTGCCGCCCTGCATTGACGCATCGTGGACTTCGCCCAGCGGCCCGCGCGCGCTTCTGGCTTCGCCGGACAAGCCTTGTTCGCGCCAGAACGGGGTGTCGTAGACGGCGATGTATTTCGCATGGGGCGCCATCCAGGTGGCGGTTGCGCGCCATTGCCCGGCCAGCGCTGGCGGCAGGGCGGGCTCAAATTCAATGCTGTGCTCCACCAGGCGCGGCGGCAGCGCCAGCAACACGTGTTCTGCGCGCCACGTGGTGACTTCACCGTGGGCGTTTTCGCTGTCCAGTTCCACGTGTTGCGGCATGCAGCGCAGGCGGCGCACCGTCTGCCCGGTGTGAATGCGCCTGGCGTCCAGACGGCGGTGCAGCGCATCGGTCAATGCTGCCATGCCGCCTGTCAGACGCATCGAAGGCGGCGAATTGGCGTAGCCGCGCACCCGCACAGGCTGCTCGTGGGGCGAGCGTTCGACCACCGTGTCGCCGGTTTCATGCTGCGCGAAGCTCGTCAAGCCCAGGTCATCGACCAGACGTGCCAACTGGTGCTGGTAGCCGGGCCAGAACCAGGTCGGCCCCAAATCGACACGGTCTAACTTTTCTGCGCCGGTCGCTGGCTGGCCCGATGCAGGCGCGCAGGCGATGCGCCCGCCCAGGCCGTCGCGCGCTTCCAGCAGCACGTAGTCGTGGAGGCTTTGCTGCTCCAGCAAACAGGCGGCGTACAAGCCGCTCAGGCCTGCGCCAACGATGGCGATACGCGCTGTCTGCATGGCTACGCCTTCAACGCCGATGACGTGGTCAGTGCTGTGCGGCTCAGGTGGCCGGTCTTGAGGTAAACGGTAGCGCCTTGCGCGCTGGCGGTGATGCTTGGCGCGTCGCCTTCGGGCAGGCGCAGCCAGCTGCCGGGCGCACAGGGTTGGCCCGCCATCGCCACGCTGCCGTCCAGCACCAGCAGTTCGGCGCCGTTGGCTGATGCAGCCACTACGGTTTGGCCCGGCGCAAGGCGTTGCAGGCAAACCTGTTCGGTCTCGCTTGAGAACAGCGGGCAGACTTCGCGCCCGTTCTGGCGCTGCCAGGCCGCCGCATCGTTGGTGTCGATGCGCACGGTGTGGCTGTCGCTGGGTTGCATTTGCCACAGCTTGACGAAGATGGTCGTGCCTTCGACGCTGAAAGGCTGGTGGGCTGATCCGGGCGGATTGCGCAGATACCAGCCCGCCGGATAGTGGCCGTGCTCGTCCGAGAAGACGCCTGACAGCACCAGAATTTCTTCACCGCCGGGATGCAGGTGGCGCGCAAAGTGCGAATCGGGGGCGTAGCGCACCAGGCTGGTCGCGCGGGCTTTTTCTTCACCGACGCGGTCCAGCATCACGCGCTCGACACCGGCCATCGGCGAGGGTGTCCATTCGTGCTGATCGGGGGTGACGAGGGCGCGTTGCGAGAAATCTGCGTGGATCAGCATGGGGTTCTTTCAGACATTTGGCGTTTAGCGGGCGGCCTGGCAGCGCCGCGCAGGGCGGCAGTGGCGTCAGCGCAAGCTGCGTGCGGCGTCAAGGCGCGACGCAGTCTCCATCCAGCCCGGCCATACCGGCGATTTTGCGCAGCCGCGAGCGGTTTTCCAGACAGGCCTGGTACTGCGCTTGAGCAGCCTGCGCGGCCGTCTGTTTTTGTGCCAGATGTAAGGCCTGATCGCGCTCGGCCTGCAGCCTGGCGATCAGTGCCCGGATTTGCGGCATGGCGGCCAGCGCGGCTTTTTCGCCCTCCAGGATGGCCTGGGCGCGCTGGGTGAAGTCGGCCGACCCCATGTCGAGCACCTGCGGGCGAATGACCACGTCAGCGCGCGCCAGTTCGGCCTGGCCCAGTTTTTGGCCCATGATGGCAATGGTCTGGCCGAGCGTGCCAAGCATGCCGTCGGGCGCCCGGCCGCGCGCCTTGCTGGAAATGTCCACCGCAATCACCACATCCGCGCCCATCTGGCGGGCCGCATCCACCGGCACCGGGCTGGTGATGCCGCCATCGACAAAATGGTAGGGGCCAATAGTCACCGACTGGAACACGCCCGGAATGCTGCTGGACGCACGCACCGCCTGGCCGGTGTTGCCGCGCGCAAACACGGTGCGCTTGCCGTCTTCCAACCTTGTCGCCACGGCCACAAACGGCTTGGCCAGCTGCTCCAGCGGCTTGTTCTTTACCTGCTCGTTGACGTAGTCTTCGAGCTTTTGGCCCAGAATCAGCCCGCCCGAGGACAGTTGCAGGTCGCGGATTTTGGCTTCGTCCAGCGCCACGGCTTTTTCTTGCAGCTCAAACGCATTCATGCCGCTGGCGTACAGCGCGCCGACCACGCTGCCCGCGCTGGTGCCCGCCACTACGGCCGGCGTGAAGCCGTTGGCCTCCAGCATCTTGATGACGCCGATGTGCGCAAAGCCTTTGGCCGCACCGCCGCCCAGCGCCACGCCAATTTTGATGGGGGCGGCATGCGTGGTGGCTAGGGGCGTTGCGGCGGACGGGGCCGGCGGCGTACTGCCGCAGGCGGCCAGAGCGGCCAGGCTCAGGTAGACGCAGGAGCGTAAATAAGGGGTCAGGCGCAGGGGGAAATATGTTGCTGTCATGTGGCAGGCAGTTTAGCGGCGGCGGGCAAGGCCGCCTGCCAGTAATGTTTTTTGCTTTGAAAAAGATAGCTGCTTGCGCATGGCTGGTGTGCGCTGGCGGCCAATTTGACTGATTAATACCGGCCTCAGCTACTTACAGCTGTCATTCCCGCCTTCGCGGGAATGGCAGGGGGTAATAAACGTCTGAGGCACGTAGCTAATCAGGTTGATTTTCCTGATTGGATACGCGGCAGCCTTGCAGGCTTGGTGGGTCAAAACAAGCACCGTTCGGTGGATCAGCGGCGTTTGAGCAATCCGCCCAGCATCACGCAGGCCAGCGCCGCTACGGTCAGCGCAATGCCGCCCCATTGCCACGGCGTGATGACTTCGCCCAGCACCAGCATGCCGGCGGCCAGGCCGACCACCGGCACGCCCAGGCCGAAGGGCGACACCCGGTTGGCGGGGTGGCGCTTGAGCAGGCCGGTCCACAGGCTGTAGCCCACAATCGTGGCCACCCAGCCCAGATAGGCAATCGACAACCAGCTGCTCCAGCGCGCCTGCAGCCACTGCCAGCGCACCGCTTCGGCATCAAACAGCCACGACAGCATGATGAACGGCACGATGGCGACCGCGCCGCTCCAGACCACAAACGCAATCGGCGAATAGTTGACCGACACTTTTTGCACCTGCCGCGCCACGATGTTGGACAGCGCCCACATGGCGGCGGCGCACAAGGTCAGCAGCAAGCCGGCCACGGTGGTGGCGCTGCTGCTGGCCGCGTCGGGGCTGACGTAGTTGTAGCCAAAGCACGACAAGCCCAGCGCCGCCAGCACCATGCCCACTTGCAGTGGCCGGCTGGCGCGCTCGTGCAGCAGAAAAAAGCCGAACAGCGCGGTAAAAAACACCTGCGTCTGCAGCAGCACCGACGCCAGCGCCGCCGTCATGCCGACTTTCAGGGCAATGAACAAAATGCCAAACTGGCCGACGCCTTGGAACAGCCCGTACAGCACCACCCATTTCCACGGCACCTGCGGCGGCTTGATGAACAGCATCAGCGGCAGCGCGGCAAACAAAAAGCGCGCCGCGCCCAGCTGGAACGGCGTGAAGTCGCGCAGCGCAAACTTCATGGCGACAAAATTCACGCCCCACACCAGCACCACGACCAGTGCAGCCGCCAGGTCACGCCCCGTCAGGGCTTCATTTTTCATGCGGGGTGCGGCTGCGCACTGCGGGCGGCATCCAGAGACGGTTTGACTGGCCGGGGACTAGCCAAAAAACGCGGGGTGATGGAGGACATGAAGGCTGGCGCCTCAGGTGGAGGGGTTGAAAAAATTGAACAAGGGCGGGGCAATTCAGGACGGCTGCCAGACCTGACGGGCGACGCGCAGCATATTGTCCCCCATCACGCCGGCCACTTCGGCTGCGCTCAAGCCCGCTTTTTCAAGAGCGCTCGGCAACTGCTGCCAGGTGTCCAGCGGCGTGTAGGTGATGCTGGTGATGCCGCTGTCGTAGCCCGCCGAGCGGGGCCACCAGTAAGCCGGGTCGTAGTCGCCCGGCGGGTTGTCGTTGAGCGCGTCCTGGCGAAAACTGATGTCCAGCCCGATGCCGACATGCTGCGCGCCCACCAGCCCGGCGACGTAAGCCGCATGCCGCGCCACGTCGTCGGCGGTGGGCTGGCGCATGCCTAAAAACGCCGACACGCCCGAGATGCAGACCACGCCGCCGGTAGCCGCGCAGGCCTTGATCTGCGCGTCGCTGATGTTGCGGCCATGCTCGACGAGCGCCAGCGGGTTGGCGTGGCTGAAGATCACCGGCTGGCTGGACGCAGCCATGATGTCCAGGCTGCAGCGCCGGCCGGTGTGCGCACAGTCCATCAGCACACCGGCGCGGTTCACCGCCTCAACCATGCGCCGGCCCAGCGGCGTAAGGCCGCGCTCGATGTCATGGCAGCCATCGGCCACCGGGTTGTTGCGGTTGTAGGCAAAGTGCATCTGGCGCACGCCCAGGTCGCGGTACAGCGCCACCATGTCGGGCTGCCCCAGCAGCGGCAGCGCGCCTTCAAGGTCAAACCCGACCGCCAGCACGCCGGTGGCCGCCGCGCGCTCAATGTCAGTCACGCTGCGGGCCAGCACAAAGCGCTCCGGGTGCGCGGCAATCCGGGCGCGAAAAGCCGCCAGCACCGACACAATTTGCGCGACCGGGTTCATGTCCATGCCGACATTGACCGACACGTAATGAACCCCCGCGTCGCGCAGCTTGTCCAGCGGCGAGAAATCAGCGTCGGGGTGCAGCGGCAGGCAGGCGTGGGCTTCCCAGTGAATCATGGTGTTGGCTTGAGTTTTTTCGCGTCTTTGTCATTCCCGCGAAGGCGGGAATCCAGAGGGCTTGGTGGCTAGCGCTGCGGCATTGGATTCCCGCCTTTGCGGGAATGACGGGTTGAAGCAGAGTTTTTTAAGCAAATAGGGGCTGCAGCGCAGGCAGCACCTGCGCAAGCAGCTATTAAATAAGTAGCATGGCTTGCGCTGATTTTGCAAACCGCAATCCCGTCAAGCCGCTGTGCCAGCGCGCTGAAAGCCCGACGACGCGTGCATCAGGCTCAGGGTATAAGGCTCGGTCACGCGGTGGGCGGCCAGGTCGCTGGACGCCAGCACTTCCACCGTCTGGCCGCGCTGCATCACCATCAGCCGCTCGCACAAATGCGTGACCACCGCCAAATCGTGACTGACCATGATGAAGGTCAAATTGCGGCGCTGGCGCAGGTCTTCGAGCAGGTTCAGCACCTCGGCCTGCACCGACGCATCGAGCGCCGAGGTGGGTTCGTCGAGCAGCAAAATCTGCGGCTCCAGAATCAGCGCCCGCGCAATCGCAATGCGCTGGCGCTGCCCGCCCGACAGCTGGTGCGGGTAGCGAAAGCGAAAGCCCTGGCCCAGTCCGACTTCATCAAGCGCGCGTTCGATGCGCGTTTCAGCGTCTGCAATGCTGTGAATCGCCAGCGGCTCGGCCAGCAGCCGGTCCACCGTCTGGCGGGGGTGCAGCGAGCCGTACGGGTCTTGAAACACCATCTGCACGCGGCGGCGAAACGCCTTGCTGCCGGGCGCATGGCTTGCGCCGTCGCCGGTCAGCTCTACCCTGCCCGACTCTTTCGGCGCCAGGCCGCAGATGGCGCGCAGCACGGTTGATTTGCCCGAGCCTGATTCGCCGACGATGCCGAAACTCTCCCCTGGCGCGACGCTGAACGATGTGTCAGCCACGGCGACAAAGCCGTCAAAGCTCACGCGCAGGTGGCCCACGTCCAGACCCAGCGCCGGATGCGCGCTCACAGCGCCCACTCCGGCCGGCGGTCCAGCGTCGCCAGCGGATGCGTCGATGCGCCCAATTGCGGCAAACACGCCATCAGCCCGCGCGTGTACGGATGCTGCGCATGGGCCAGCCCGCCCGCCGCCAGTTCTTCCACCACGCGCCCGGCGTACATCACCAGAACGCGGTCACAAAACGACGACACCAGCCGCAAATCGTGCGACACCAGAATCAGCCCCATGCCGCGCTCGACCACCAACGCATCCAGGATGGACAGCACCTGCAACTGCACGGTGACATCCAGCGCCGATGTCGGCTCGTCGGCAATCAGGATATCCGGCTCGGCAATCAGCATCATCGCAATCATCGCCCGCTGGCCCATGCCGCCCGACACTTCGTGCGGGTACAGCTTGTAAACGCGCTCGGGGTTGTCGATGCGCACCGATTCCAGCGCGGCCAGCGCACGTTTTTTGGCTTCCTGATTCGACACGCGGGTGTGTGCCTGCAGCGTTTCAATAATCTGCGCGCCGATGGTCATGACCGGATTGAGCGAGAACTTTGGGTCTTGCAGCACCATTGCAATGCGCCCGCCTCGCAAGGCCCGGCGTTGCTTGGGCGGGCAGTTGAGCAGATCAACGCCGCCAAATTCAAGCCGCTTCGCCGAGATGCGGCCTTCAGGCGCGGTCAGTCCCAAAATGGCGCGACCAGTTTGTGATTTGCCCGAACCGGATTCGCCGACGATGCCGAGCCGCTCGCGGCCCAGCGTGAACGACACGCCGCGCACGGCTTCAACCAGGCCGCCATCGCGGCCCGGAAACGCCACGCGCAAGTCTTCGACGACCAACAGGGGGGTCGTACTCATTTGGTCGCCTTCGGGTCGAGCGCATCACGCAGCCCGTCACCCAGCAGGTTAAACGCCAGGCTGACGATGAAAATTGCCGCGCCGGGCGCTGCCGCCACCCACCACTGGTCCAGCACATACAGCCGGCCATTGGCAATCATCGCACCCCATTCGGGCATCGGCGGCTGCGCGCCCAGACCCAGAAAACCCAGCCCGGCGGCGGTCAAAATAATGCCCGCCATGTCGAGCGTGACGCGAACAATCACCGACGACACGCACAGCGGCATGATGTGGCGCAGCACGATGCGCCACGGCGACGCACCCAGCAACTGCACGGCGGCGATGTAATCGGTTTGCCGAATCGTCAGCGTTTCGGCCCGCGCCATGCGCGCATACGGCGGCCAGGACGTGATGGCAATCGCAATCGCCGCGTTCTCGATGCCAGGGCCAAGCGCGGCGACAAACGCCAGCGCCAGGATCAGGCGCGGAAACGCCAGAAAAATGTCGGTGATGCGCATCAAGGCGGCATCGACCAGCCCGCCCGCATACCCCGCTACGGTGCCGACCAGCAGCCCGAGCGGCGCGGCCAGCACGGCGACCAGCACCACCACGAACAGCGTGATGCGCGAGCCGTGAATCAGCCGCGACAAAATATCGCGCCCCTGGTCGTCAGTGCCCATCCAGTGCGCCCACGACGGCGGCAGCAGCCGCGTGGTGCGCAAGTCGCCGATGTAGGCCGAGTAGGGCGCCAGCAGGTCGGCAAAAATCGCCACCAGAATCAAGGCCATCACGATGAACAGCCCGACCATTGCCAGCCGGTTGCGCGCAAACGTGCGGCAGCCGCCATAAGCGCGGCCCAGTGCGGCCTGCCTTCTGGAAGAAGGCCGGTCGGACATCAGCCACTGGTGCAGACTTTCAGGTTTTGAAAGCGTCGTCTCATTCATCGCGTGCGCGTCCTCGGGTCCAGCAGGGTGTAGAGCAAATCGGACAGCAGGTTCAGGCCGATAAAGATCGAACCCACCACAATCGTGCCGCCCAGCACCGCGTTCATGTCGGCGTTTTGCAGCGAGTTGGTGATGTACAGCCCCAAGCCCGGCCAGGCAAACACGGTTTCGGTCAGCACCGAGCCCTCCAGCAGTCCGGCATACGACAGCGCAATCACCGTCACCAGCGGCACCATCGCGTTGCGCAGCGCGTGACGCCAGATGATGCGCGCCTCCGACAGCCCCTTGGCACGCGCCGCCACCACGTATTCCTGCGCCAGCTCGTTGAGCATGAACGAGCGCGTCATGCGGCTGATGTAGGCCAGCGAAAAGTAACCCAGCAGCGACGCCGGCAAAATCAGGTGCGACAGCGCATTGCCAAAGGCGTCCCATTCGCCGGCCATCGCGGTGTCCAGCAGCAAAAAGCCGGTGACCGGCACCAGCGTAAATTCATAAGCTACGTCAATGCGGCCCGGCCCGCCGACCCAGTCCAGCTTGGCGTAAAACAGCACCAGCCCCATCAGCCCGAGCCAGAAAATCGGCACCGAATAGCCGACCAGCCCGATGACGCGCACCACCTGATCGACCAGTTTGCCGCGCCGCACTGCCGCCCACACACCCAGCGGCACGCCCAGGCCCGCACCGAACAAAATGCCCAGGCTGGCGAGCTCCATCGTCGCCGGAAAGGCGCGGCGAATGTCCTGCATCACCGGGTTGGCGGTCAGCACCGAAACGCCAAAATCGCCGCTC
This sequence comes from Polaromonas sp. CG_9.5, assembly GCF_035984465.1. Lineage (NCBI taxonomy): Bacteria > Pseudomonadati > Pseudomonadota > Betaproteobacteria > Burkholderiales > Comamonadaceae > Polaromonas > Polaromonas sp. CG_9.5. The sequence goes on along the minus strand of NZ_JAXCHR010000033.1, from coordinate 5,458 downwards.
AGCACCTTGCGCAGGTAGATGTAAAACTGCGTGTGGAGCGGCTTGTTCAGCCCCATTTCCTCACGCACCCGCGCCACCACATGCGGCGGCGCGTTGTCGCCCACCATCGCCAACACCGGGTCGACCGGAATCACCCGGCCAATGAAAAACGTCACCGCCAGCAAGCCCAAATAGGTGAGCAAAATCACCACCAAAAAGCGCCCGAGGGCCTTCAGGCGGCGAACATGCGGTGACGGGCGGGAAGGCCGGGCCGCCGACAGCGGCGCCGGGCTCAGGGCGAGGGGATCAGGAACTGCCAAAACTGCACGTTGCCGGTTATCGCTTGGCGACCTTGAACATGTAGTTGGTGTCAAACGTCGGGCCAAGCTTCACGCCTTCCACATTGCTGCGGTAAGCGGCCACTTCGGTCTGCTGGTACAGCATGATGAAGGGGCTGGTCTTGCGAAATTCGGCCTGCAACTCTTCGTACATCGCCTTGCGTTTGCCGGCATCGCGCTCCAGCACGGCGGCGTCTGATTTCTTGGTCAGCTCCGGAATCGCCCAGGCATTGCGCCAGGACAGCGGCTTGGCTTTGGCGTCGTCGGCGTTGTCAGGGTTGCGCGTGAAGGTGTCGGCGTTCGAATGCGGATCCCAGTAGTCGGAACCCCACTGGCCGATGTACATGTCGTGCGTGCGGCCCCGGTATTTGGTCAGCACCTGCTTGCCGTCGCCGGGAATGATTTCCACATCAATACCCGCCAGCTTGGCAGTTTGCTGGAAGGCTTCGGTGATGCCCTGCACCGGCTGAACGGTGCGCATGTCGATGGTCACTTTGAAGCCGTTGGGCACGCCGGCCTTGGCCAGCAGCGCCTTAGCCTTGGCCACGTCGAGCTTGTAGAGGTTCTCTTTGCTCGCACCCAGCAGGCCGATAGGCAAAAAGTTCTGGTGCACCACGCCGATGTTTTTGATTAATGTGTCGCCGATGGCCGAATAATCGACCAGCCATTTCAGCGCTTCCCGCACCTCGGGCTTGGCCAGCGTCGGGTTTTTCTGGTTCAGGCTGATGTAGTAGACCGTGCCTTTGGGTGCAGAAGTGAGCTTGATGCTTTTGTTGGTGCTGACGGCGGCAATGTCTTGCGGGCTCAGGTTGCGGGCAATGTCGATGTCGCCTTTTTCCAGCAGCAGGCGCTGCGTGGCCGCTTCCTTGACATGGCGGTAAATCACGCGGGCCATCGCCGGCTTGGGGCCGTAGTAGTTGTCGTTGCGCTCCAGCGCCACGATTTCGTTGGCCCGCCACTCGCGCAGTTTCATCGGGCCGGAGCCGGCGTAATTGGTTTTAAGCCAGCCGTAACCCCAGTCGCCGTTTTGCTCTTTGGTCAGCAGCAGTTTCTTGTCGACGATGGCCCCGATGTTGGCCGTCAGGCAGTTGAGCACGAAGGTCGGCGCATACGCCTTGTCGGTTTCCAGCGTCAGCGTGAGCGGGCCGGTGGCCTTGATCTTGTCCCGCGCGTTGTCCTTGCTGAAGCCAAACTGCGTCAGGATGAAGGCCGGCGACTTGTCCAAAATGACCGCCCGGTGCAGCGACCACGCCACTTCATCCGCCGTTAGCGCATTGCTAGAGGCAAACTTCAGCCCCGGCTTGATCTCGAAGGTGTAGGTCTTGCCATCGGGCGACACCGTCCATGACTTCGCCACGTCGCCGATCAGCTTGGACGGGTCATTCACATCGAGTCGCACCAGCCGGTCATAGGTATTGCCCATGATTTCGCCGGCAGACAGCTCAAACGCCTCCGCCGGGTCCATCGTGATGATGTCGTCAAACGCAAAGGCCACCACCAGCGTGTCCTTGGGCGTGGCCGCCAGCGCCGCCGGGCCGTGGCACAGCAGCAGTGCGGCCGCAGCCGTGGCGCACAGCACGCGGCGGGACAGCGGAAAAGAGGGGAATGACGAAGTGGCCAAGATGTGTTCCTTTGCGTGGGTCAACCGGGATTGAGCGGATGTTGATCGTACTGCAAAGGACGCATAAATCATGCCTGCAAGCGTCTCAAATTTACCTGAAAAATGCTATAAAAAATATAGCTGCTTGCGCAAGCCTGTATTGCGCAAGCGCCTTAAATCATCTGAAAAAGCCGATTTTCAGCCTCAGTCGGCAGCCGCTGCCGGCTTTTCTTTTTGGCTGATGCGCCAGCTGCGCGTACACAGCAGCGCCAGCGCGGCCACGTTCTTGCATTTCCGGATTTTCCCGTCCAGCAACCGCGCCGACAGCATGGTGTCGAACACCGGAATCATGACGCTGAACAGACCCGCCGGCGCTCAGCGGCCCAGTTCCCGCAGATAAGCGCTGCGCGCTTCAATGGCGGTGTCGGGGAAGTCGCTGAACAGGCCGTCCAGCCCAAGGCGGTAAAACTGCAGGTACTCGGCCTTGGGGTCTTTGTTGTAGTCAAAAGCCAGACGGCGCTGTTCATTGCGGAAGGTGTAGGCATGCACCAACAGACCGGCCTTGTGGGCATCGTCAATCAGCGTGGTGGCGGGCTGGCTGCTGGCATCGTTGTAGTTGACCTTGTCATCGCCATTGACATCGCGCAGGTTGCCGGCCGCGTCCAGCGTGCCCTTGACCGGCACGATGTACGGCTTCCACGGGCCAATGCCGTCCGCATAGGTCTTGATTTCGGCCAGCCCGGCGGGCGTGACCATGGCGCTGTAGAGCCGGGCGTCGCCGCTGACCGCCCAGTCATAAGGACGGTCGTAGGGGGAGGCGTAGGTGATCTTGCCGGTCTTGAGGTCGTAGTCGCCGCCGTCGATCAGCTGAATCATGCGGGTGGTCAAGCCCTTGGCGCGCATTTCCTTCAGGCTGCCCGGCTCAAAGCTCTGCACCAGAACGGGTGCGGTTTTGCTGTTCCAGTTCGCGGCATTCAGCGCGGTGATCAAACGGTCTTCCAGGCCCAGTCCCAGCTGGCGGTGAAAGGTCGGGTGCTTGGTTTCCGGGTAAATGCCAATCTCGCGGCCGGTAGCCGCGCGCCTGGCTTTGACCAGATCGATAATTTCCTGAAACGTCGGAATTTTGTAGACGCCGTTGAACTGCTGGGGCCGCTCGGCATCGGTGATCAGCGCGCCCAGAGTCTTGATTTCAGCCAGCGTAAAGTCGCTGGCAAACCAGCCAGTTTCGTCCACGCCATCGACTTTTTTGGTGGTTTTGCGAGCTGCAAACTGGGGCAGCATGGCCACATTGGTCGTGCTGGTGATGTTGGGTTCGTGACGCGCAATCAGCACGCCGTCTTTGGTGGCCACCAGGTCGGGCTCGACAAAGTCAGCGCCCAGCTCAATGGCGCGGGTGTAGGACTCCAGGGTGTGCTCAGGCAAATACCCCGAGGCCCCCCGGTGGCCCACCACCAGCGGCTGCACATTGGCCAATGTTTTGAAGGGCTGCGGTGCTGACACAGGGGCGTCACTACCCCCGCCGCACGCAGACAGCGCCAGCACCGCTGCGCTGGCGAGCACTGACAATTTGAGGGAATTTGTGTGGGCAAAAAAAGTCATCAAAAATCTCCCGTGTTATGAAAAACAGGAGTCTCCAGTCTTTTGATGACAGTTTGATGTGCAGCCGCTGAAAGCCAGTATTTTGCTATCGAAAAAGCAGCATGAAAATAAAATCAGTTAAGGGTTTAAGCTATTTTTAAATGTAAAAATTTTTACAGCAGCCGCGCCAAATAGTGACCCGTATGGCTGTCCGGGTTGGCGGCAAGCGTTTCAGGCGTGCCCACGCCGACCACGGTGCCGCCACCGGCTCCGCCTTCCGGCCCCATGTCGATCAGCCAGTCGGCGGTCTTGATCACGTCCAGGTTGTGCTCGATGACGACGATGGTGTTGCCGGCCCCTAGGCAGACTTTGCAGTAGCCTTAGGCGACGTTGAAACTGAAGCGCCTTGCGTAGTGCTGTAGCTGCGCTCAATTTCTTTTCTCATTTCACCGGCTTGACGCCCCCCCGACGACCAAGGCCGAAGCCGACTCGGTAAAGATCGGGGAGATTTACGCGACCATCTTTCATGGTTTCAAAAATGCCAATTCGCTCGAGATCTTTGCGGACACCTTCCCAACCTCGGTCAGCATGTTGTGGCGGCAACTCTTGCGAAGTGTTTCGGAAAAGATCCAATGTGATGAAGTGTTGATCCCATGCAGCCGCAATGATCGGGAACTCACAAGGAACGGTGCGTCCTTTCAGTGGAAGCATGACAACCCTAACCCACGGGTAATCTTCAGCCATTTCATTCACCCGTATCTCAGACGCTTTTTGCACCCCACTCTTAATACTTTCGTAATGCAGCGGAAAGGGGTGTGATGGGTACTTTTCACCTGAGTGCTCCGCAGCTTGGCGAATGGCTGCCAAAAAAGACCGCGGTGAGGTGCGGCCGTGTCCGTCAGCTAAGTGGCTGACCGACCACACATACGGAACTCCCCTATTTGGCCCGCTTCCCATCCATGGCCCTGCGAGTGCTTCAAAAAGTGCTCGCTGCGCTGCACTGTCGCGTTTTACTTCACCCCCAATGTAAAAAATACCGTCCAGTGCGCTTGGGTTCAGTCCACGAATATCTTTATAAACAGCACGAAGCGCTTCACCACTTTCTCCTTCCGCATTACACAACATTTGCCAAAGAAGGCCATGTAAATCGTTTAACTCCCATGTAAGAACTTCCTTGGTTGCCAGTAGTTTGGATGCATCCGGAAAGTTTGTAATCGTGCGATTGGCTTGGTCTTCACGGAGAAAGACCTTGGCGTGCAAGCGCGGGAAGGACTTGAGCCATAGAACGACACGGAGCAAATCGCGCACGATGTTGTCCATTTCGGTCCAGTCATCGCTGGAGCGATCCAGCGCATCAAAAACGATCATCCCAAACCGCCCGTTGGTTTGAAGCACCTGATCCGCTTGTTGAGCGAGTCTGGCTACGAGCTCAGGGTTTTCTTCAACCCAAGTCACTGTGTCACGCAGGCTTGTTGTTGGAAGTGCAGTACCAGTTACAGAGCAAAGCCAATGAACGACGACGCTGCGCCAAATGTCGTAGGGCGTGTGCCCGCTTTTTAGGAGCTTGGAAAACGTATCCTTGTCGGGATAGGCGTCAATATTCGGCTTGCTGCCAAAACCAATATAGACATCCGTTTGCTCTAGCTCTTTCACTTCGCTGGTGAGTGATGTACGCAAAGTAGAGTCGCTCAGCGCCGCTGTCCAAAATGACTTGCCAACCCCCCTGGCGCCAATGACCAAGTTGCACTCTAAGCGTAGCGCTTTTGAATGCGCTGGCGGGATATACACATCTCGCTGGTTCGGTACTCCACCATAGTTGGATGTGGTTAGTGGCAGGGCTTCGACAATGGCCTCCCGAATTTTCTGTGCGCTAGAGCCTGTTAACGCTATCTCAAGGCCTCTGCGATGAGTGCAACCGTAATAAAGGCAGCGAACATCACATCGGTTTTGTCATAGCGCGTGA